>DATMZT010000071.1:0-8513 GCA_035573335.1 Hyphomicrobiaceae bacterium
TGAACCAGTCGAGACCGCGTTCACTCCTGCGCAAGGCGGGTTGCACCGCGGCAGACCTTTCACACTCAACGAGACGGACGCGGGGCGGTAAGTTCGGTCGCAAACTAGTCGCTGGTCGCCTTCACCAAGGAGGTATAATCGCTGCTCTTATAGTCCGGCGCCGCCCGGATCTGATCGCGCGAGACGTCAATGGCGATGAGCCGCCCGGAGAAGCGAAAGGCCGGCCACTCGATGGCGATCTTGCGCGTGCCAATACCAAGAAATCCACCAAACTCGACGACGGCGGCGCGCACGTTACCGTCGCGGTCGACCAACAAATCGATGATGCGACCGCCATCCCCGTCGGGCGCCGTCGCCACATCGCGCCCCAAAATGCTCTCAAGCCGCACCGGCACGGCTGAAGCTTGGCCTTCTTCGGCCGCGCGCGTTTGAGCCATCGGCGCCAAAACGGTGAGGAAGACGGCGCAAACGAGGACGCCACCAAGAAGAAGCGCTGAGAGCAAGGCTCGCCCTGCTGTTCGTGCCATTGACCGCCTCCCTACCCTCTAAACCCACGAGACCCTAAAGCCAACGACGTGCAGGGGCATCCGGTTCCGTTCTCGCGCCCGCAATCGACGGCATGGCCAGGACCGACGCCGACCGCTCGAGCCTCGGGTCGGGCCGGCGCTGGCGTGGCGTCGGGGGCGGGCGGCGGTCAATCGCCCTGTTGGTGGTGGGCCGTTTCCCAGAACAGCTCCTTCCAGTCGCCAACCTTGGCCTTGAGGGTACCGACGCGGTTGAGGAAGGCCGTGAAGTGGGCGATCCGTTGTGGCCGTGAGGTGAATTCAAAGCCAGGGTCGTTCAGCTGGGCGACCAGGTCGTCGATGCTTTCGGGGGCCTTCTGCACCTCCTTCCAGAGGGTGGCGGCCTGGCGCTTGTCGGCGTTCGCCACCCGGATCGCTTCCTCGAGCGCGTTGGCGACGGCCTGGAACAGGGTGGGGTTTTTCTCCTTGGTCTGCCTGGTGGCCAACAGCGTAATTTGCGTCAGCGGACCGCCAAAGACCTTGCGGCTATCGGTAATGACGTGCGCGCCCGGCAGTTTGAGGCCGCGATCGGTGAAGGGCTGCACGCCGATGTGCGCCGTGATCGTCGCCTTGCCATAACCGGCCGAAAGCGCCGTGACCGCATCGGGGTGGCCCAACGCTATGGTCAAGTGGTCGAGGCGATGTGGGTCGCCCCACAGCTGCTCGGCCGCCATTTGCAGCATCATGGCGTTGAAGGACAAGCGCACCGTGGGCACGGCAATGCGGTCCTGCTCGCCGAAATCGGCCAGCGTCTTGACGTTGGGGTTGATGGTGTAGAGCGTCATGGCGCCATTGCTGACGGCGCCGACCGCCTTGACCTCGTTGGCGCTGCCGCGCGTGCGCTCCCACACGGTGAGCAGGGACGGCAAGGCCGCCGTGCCGTAGTCGGCAGCCCCCGAGAGCAGGGCGTCGAGCACCGGGCCCGGCCCGCTCAAGGCCGTCGCGGTGGCCTCGACCTTACCCAAACCCAGCTTGGTTGCTTCCTGCTGCAGGATGCCGCCGCTGACCATGACATCGACCGGAATATAGAGGAGGCCGCGCTGCTGGACGAAGCGCACGCTGAGCGGGCTTTGCCCCTGCACGAAAGCCGGGGCGGCCAGAAGCGATCCGCCCTTGATGAGCGCGCTGAGCGCTCGGCGGCGGCTGAGCAGTCTTGGGGCCTTGACACTTGGCATCTGCTGCTCGCTTTCCCTTCGGCTGCCCGCGTTTTCCCGGCCGCAGCTTGCCGGCGCTCATCTTCCCGCTTGCCGCCGCGGCTTGGCGGGCAACTGAACTTTTGTGCGCGCTCGCTTCATGATAGACCGGTCGGGACACAACAAGAAATAACGCGCCGCTCAGGGAAGGGCGGCTAAGGGAAGGAACGCAGAGCCGTGCGCTGGATCCGCTTCTCGCATCAGGGCCGTCGTGCCTACGGCATTCTCGAGGGCGACCGCCTGCGGGAGGTCGCGGGCGACCCCTTCCAGGGCTGGGAGGCGACCGCAAAAAGCCATGAGCTTGCCGCGGTCAAGATCGACGTGCCCGTGCTGCCGCCGACCTTTTATTGTGTCGGGCTCAACTACGCCCAGCACGTGCTGGAAGCGGCCACCAAGCTCGGCATCAAGGCCGATTTGCCGACGCAGCCTGACGTCGGCTACCGTGCCGTCAATGCTCTGATCGCGCACGAGGAGGCGGTGGTGATCCCCGACGGTGCGCAAAAGGTGCAGTACGAGGGCGAGCTCGCGGTGGTGATCGGCAAGCGCGCCCGGCATCTGCCGGAGGCCGACGCGCTCTCCTGCGTGCTTGGCTACACCATCGGCAACGACGTCAGCGAGCGCACCTGGCAGAAGTCCGACCGCACGCTGTGGCGGGCCAAAAACGCCGATACCTTCAAGCCCATGGGTCCGTGGATCGAAACCGACGTCGACCTCGAGCGGCTGGAAACGCGGGTTTCCGTCAACGGCCGGGAGACCACGCGCTTTAAGACCAACGCCATGCTGTTCGGCGTCGCCACCTACATCGCAACCATCACGCGCTATGTCACGCTCTATCCCGGTGACGTCATTTGGATGGGAACGGACGGGACCTCGCCCGACCTCAAGGCGGGCGACGTCGTCGAGGTTGAGATTTCCGGGATCGGCACCTTGCGCAATACCTTCGTTGCCGCAACGGAGCGCTGAGCACACCTTATCGGCTACCCAGGACGGCAACGCCCAGCCAGGCGCGCGCGCCCCAAGCGTTGACCCCAGAACGGACCCGAGAACGGGGCCAGGCCTGACCCAAGAGTTGATCCGAGGCCCAAGCATTAAAGCAGGGATGAGATGAGGAGAGGAAAGCCAATGCCGAGTGGAAGAGGAGCCCTGGCGGCCGCCGTGGTCGGGGTGATAGCCGGCATGCTCACCACCACGGCGGCGGCCCAAGTCCCCGAGATCCGCTTTGCCCGCCAGTTCTCCATGGGCTACCTGCAGTTCAACATCATGGAGCACCACCAGCTGCTCGAGAAGCACGCCAAGGCCGCCGGCGTTGGCGAGGTCAAAGTGGTGTGGGCGACCTTCAACAGCCCGGCGGCCATGAACGATGCTCTGCTCTCGGGCTCGGTTGACATCGTGTCCGGCGGCGTGCCGGGGTTGCTCACCATTTGGGCGCGCACACAGGGGAGCGCCAACGCCATCAAGGGCATCACGGCGTTCTCCTCCCAGCCGATCCTGCTCAACACCAGCAATGCCAAGATCAAGAGCCTCACGGATTACACGGAAAAGGACAAGATCGCGCTGCCGGCGGTGAAGGTGTCCGTGCAGGCGATGATGCTGCAGATGGCCGCGGCCAAGCAGTGGGGCCAAGAGAACTACGCCAAACTCGATCCGATCACGGTTGGCATGTCGCCACCCGACTCCACCATCGCGCTGTTAAGCGGAACCGGCGACATCACCAGCGTCTTCAGCGTGCCGCCGTTCCAATACCAGCAACTGGAGAAGCCCGGCATTCATACCGTGCTCAATTCCTATGAGGTGTTCGGCGGCCCGCACACCTTCACCGTGGCCTGGACCTCCTCGCTGTTCCGCGACAAGAACCCGGCGCTCTACAAGGCTCTGATCGCGGCCTTCGCGGAAGCGACCGAGATGCTGAAGGCGGACGTGAAGCCCGCCGCCCAGTACTGGATCGACAACGTGAAGTCGAAGATGACGGTCGAGAAGGTCGCCGAGATCGCCGCCGGCAAGGACGTCAAATGGACCATGGTGCCGGAGAGCACCATGAAATATGCCGAGTTCATGCACGCCGTCGGCAGCATCAAGGTGAAGCCGGCAAGCTGGCAGGACCTGTTCTTCCCCGAGGTGCACACCTTGCCCGGCAGCTAAAAAACACGCGGGACCCCCCCTTGCTGGCCACGGAGGCCGCCACACCATGCATGCTCCATCCGGCCCGACGCCGCTGCTCCAGGTCGACGGCGTCACGCTGCAATACAAGACCGAACGTCACCTTGTCACCGCCACCTACCGCGTCAGCTTCGACGTCTACCGCGCCGACCGGTTCGTGCTGCTTGGTCCATCGGGTTGCGGCAAGTCGACCTTGCTCAAGGCGGTGGGCGGCTACATGGCGCCCACCGAGGGCAGCATGCGCCTCAAGGGACTGCCCATTCGCGGGCCCGGCGCCGACCGCGTGTTAGTGTTTCAGGAGTTCGATCAGCTGCTGCCGTGGAAAACGGTCAAGCAAAACGTCACCTTCGCGCTTGAAGCCTCGCGCAAAATGCGCGGCAAGGCGGCCGAGGCACAGGCCATGCGCTATATCGAGAAGGTCAATCTTGCCAAGTTCGCCAACGCCTACCCCCACACGCTCTCGGGCGGCATGAAGCAGCGCGTCGCCATCGCCCGGGCGATGGCCATGGAAGCCGACGTGCTGCTGATGGACGAGCCCTTTGCCGCCCTCGACGCCCTGACCCGGCGCAAGATGCAAGACGAGCTCTTACAGCTGTGGGCCGACACGCACTTCACCGTGCTGTTCGTCACCCATTCCATCCCGGAAGCCACCCTGATCGGCAACCGCATTTTGCTGATGTCGCCGCACCCGGGCCAAGTGAAGGGCGAACTCAACAGCGACGGGCGCGATCCCGTCGATGCCGCGGGCCGCAAATTGTCCGACCGGATCCACGACTTGCTGTTCGCGGACCGCATCGAGGAGCAGGAGACCACACCCCATGGTTGACGCCCCCACGACATCACGCGCAGCCACCGCGATGCCACCGACCCGCCCGGAGTACTTGTGCGACACCGTGGCCGGTTCCGGCATCGGCGTGGTGCAAAAGCCCCTGACGGTGTGGCAAAGGCTTGCCCAGCAGGCCTGGCTGCGCAAGGCGCTGATCTTGGTGCTGATCGCGCTGGCCTGGGAGCTTTATGCGCGCCGGCTCAACAACGCGCTGCTGGTGCCCACCTTCGGCGCCACGGTCGAGGCCTTTTGGGCGGGGATCCGCAGCGGCGACATTCCCGTCAAGGTCTCCAACTCCGTGCAGTTGCTGCTCAAGGGCTACGCCCTGGGGTTGACGCTCGCCATGGTCTTCACGGCGCTGGCGATGATGTCCCGGGTCGGCAACGATTTGCTCGAGACCTTGACGTCCGCGTTCAACCCACTGCCGGCCATCGCGCTGTTGCCGCTGGCGCTGATTTGGTTTGGGCTCGGCGACTTTTCCATCATTTTCGTGCTGGTGCACTCGGTGCTGTGGGCCGTTGCCCTCAACACCCATTCGGGCTTCCGGTCCGTGTCGAACACCTTGCGCATGGTCGGGCGCAATTACGGTCTCAAGGGGCCACGCTTTATTATCCAGATTCTGATTCCGGCCGCCTTTCCCTCCATCCTGACGGGGCTCAAGATCGGTTGGGCCTTTGCTTGGCGCACGCTGATCGCCGCCGAGCTCGTCTTCGGCGTCTCCTCGGGCAAAGGCGGGCTTGGCTGGTATATTTATGAAAACAAGAACATGCTCGATATTCCTGCCGTGTTCGCGGGTCTTTTTACGGTGATCCTGATCGGCCTGACCGTGGAAAACCTGATCTTCCGCAACATCGAGGCGGCAACCGTGCGCCGCTGGGGCATGCAGTCCTGAGGGCGACGGCGTCGCGGCCCATGGCGGCGCCGACCTCAGAGGTTGCTCGGCGCCGAGAATAGGCTAGTCTTTCCCAAGAGCCGGGCAGATCCGAACCTGGCCAGCCGACTGGGAGGATTGAAAGCATGCAGCGTCGAGCCTGGCTCGCGCTGGTCGCGGCGGCGGCCAGCCTCGTGGGTCTCGTGGCACCGGCCTCCGGCCAGGGCTCAAGCGATTTTCCGTCGCGACCGATCACCCTTATCGTTCCCTTTCAGGCCGGCGTCAGCGCCGACCTGTTGTTCCGCGGCATCGCCGAGAGCGCATCCAAGCACTTGGGACAGCCGGTGATCGTCGAGAACAAGCCGGGCGGCAGCGCCACGCTCGGACCGGCGACGATGGCGGCCACGGCCAAGCCTGACGGCTATACCATCGGCCAGATCGCCATCCCGGTGTTCCGCGTGCCCTATATGCAAAAGGCGACCTTCGATCCGGTGAAGGACTTCACCTACATTATCAATCTCGGCGGCTACACGCTGGGCGCGGTCGTCAAGACCGACGGGCCCTTCAAGGCCTGGAGCGACGTCATCGCCTTCGCCAAGGCCAATCCGGGCAAATTCACCTATGCCACGATCGGCGCCGCCACCACCAATGCCATTGCGATGGAGCTGATGGCCCGTCAATCCGGCGTCCAGTTCACGCACATTCCGAGCAAGGGCGGCGGCGAATCCATCGCCGCGGTGCTCGGCGGCCATGTCATGATGATGGTGGAATCGCCGGGATGGGCGCCGCAGGTTGCCTCGGGCGACTTTCGCCTTCTGATGCTGCTCAACGGCCAACGCAGCAAGAAGTGGCCCGACACGCCGACCCTCAGGGAGCTGGGCTACACTTATGTGTTCGATTCCCCCTTCGGGCTGGCCGGGCCCAAGGGCATGGACCCGGCGATCGTCAAGAAGCTGCATGACGCCTTCAAGAAGGCCTACGAGGAGGAAAAGGTCATCGAGCTCTTCGACCGGTTCGATTTTGTGCGCCGCTACATGAGCACCGAGGACTACCAGGCCTTCGTTCCCAAACTCGCCGCCGATGAAAAGGCGGCCTTGGAAAAAGTGGGGCTGGCCAAGTCGGAATAGCGCTGCGCTGCGTGCCAACCCGTCGCCATCGCCCCCTCAAACAAGGACATCGGAACTGAATGAACGTCACTTGCGGTCGCCTTGTCGCCCTCAGCATTGCCGGGCTCCTCGCCATGGCGCCGGGCGTGGCCTGGGGCCAGGCCTATCCGGCCAAGCCGGTCACGATGGTGGTGCCGTGGCCGGCCGGCGGCTCCACCGATATCGTCATGCGCACCATCTCCGAGGCGGCCGCCAAGCATCTGGGCCAGCCGATCGTCATCGACAACAAGCCCGGTGCCTCAGGTACGCTGGGCCCCGCCGTGGTGGCGGCCACCGCCAAGCCCGACGGCTATACGCTGGCGCAGATCCCGATCACGGTGATGCGCCTGCCGCTCATGCAAAAGGTGACCTGGGATGCGCGCAAGGATTTCACCTACGTCGTGCACTTGACCGGCTACACCTTCGGGATCACGGCCAAGGCCGATGGTCCCTTCAAAACCTGGCAGGACGTCGTCGCCTTCGCCAAGGAAAATCCGGGCAAGGTGACCTACGCGACCCCCGGCACCGGCACCTCGCTGCACATCGGCATGGAACAGATTGCGGCCCGGGCCGGCATTCAGCTGACGCAGGTGCCCTTCAAGGGCGGGGCCGAGACCAATGCGGCGGTGCTCGGCGGTCACACGAGCCTGCAGGCCGACTCCACGGGCTGGAAACCGCTGGTTGAGGGCGGCCAATTGCGGCTGTTGGCGATTTGGACGGGCGAGCGCAGCAAGGTCTGGCCCGACACGCCGACGCTCAAGGAGTTGGGCTATCCCTTCGTGTTCGATTCCCCCTTCGGCATCGCCGGTCCCAAGGGCATGGATGCCGAGGTCGTGAAAAAACTGCACGATGCCTTCAAGAAGGCGCTCGAGGAGCCTGCCGTGATCGAGATGATGGCCAAATACGACATGGTCCCGCGCTACCTCGACACGGAGGCCTATCGCAAGGCGGTCGAAGAGGTGATCAGCAGCGAGCAGGCGGCCTTGGAAAAGATCGGCCTCGCCAAAAAAGACTAGCGACTTGCGCGCGCGCAGGCACGGCAACGTCAGTCGAGAGACCGAAACAACGAAAGCACGAGAAGACGGGGAATTTTTATCGAGGTAAGGGGCGCCGCTCGGAGAGCAGCGGCCCCGGGCACACAAAGACGTTTGTGAGGATGCTGCAAAATTCTGCACTTTGGGGCGGCCTGTTCTGGCTGCTGATCGGCGGCTTTGTCGTGTGGGCCGGCCACGACATGGGGCTCGGACGGCTCAATGAGCCGGGACCGGGCTTCGCTTTCTACTGGATCGGCCTCTTGATGTGCGCGCTGTCGCTCAGCGTCATCGGCCAGGCTCTCGTCGGGGGTGGGCCCTCGCTGACCATGCTTTGGGCCGGAACGCGCTGGCTCAAGGTGTTTATCGTCGTCGCTTTGCTGTTGGCCTACGGCGTGGGGTTTGAGGCCATCGGCTTTATTCCCTGCACGCTGGCCTTGCTCCTGGTTTTAATGTGGTTCGTCGATCCCGTTGATTGGCGCGTCGCGCTGCTGGTCGCCCTTATTGCCACGTTCGGCGTCTGGGCGGCGATGACGAAATGGTTGAAGATTCAGCTGCCGGCGGGCGTGCTCGAAGGCTTCCTGAGATAAGGGCCTGGCGCCATGGACATCATTGCCGGTCTGGGCCAAGGCTTCAGCGTGGCGCTGCAGCCCATCAATCTCCTCTACTGCTTTATCGGCGTCTTTATCGGCACCCTGGTCGGCGTGCTGCCGGGTATCGGCCCGGT
>DATMZT010000072.1:0-44668 GCA_035573335.1 Hyphomicrobiaceae bacterium
ATCAGCCGCGAGATGGAGCAGCTCGATCGTCGCCTGCTGTTCCTCGCCACGGTCGGCTCGACGGCCCCGTTCGTCGGACTGTTCGGCACCGTGTGGGGCATTATGACGAGCTTCCAGGCCATTGCCGTCTCCAAGAACACCAACCTGGCCGTCGTGGCGCCTGGCATCGCGGAGGCCCTGTTTGCCACGGCCTTGGGACTGCTGGCGGCGATCCCGGCCGTCATCTTCTACAATAAGTTTGCCGCCGACTCCTCCGCGCTCAGCCAGCGGCTCGAGGCCTTCGCCGACGAGTTCTCCGCGATCGTGTCTCGCCAAATCGACGTGCGCACCTGAGGGAGCCAAGCCAATGGGCGTCAGTCTGAAGACCGGACGGGCCAAGGGTGGCCGGCGCGGCCGCGCCCGCGGCCACACACCCATGCACGAAATCAACGTCACGCCATTCGTCGACGTCATGCTGGTGCTGCTCATCGTCTTCATGGTTACGGCACCACTGCTGCTGTCGGGCCTGCCCGTCGACCTGCCAGCGGCGAAGGGGCAATCGCTCAATCTCAACAAAGATCCGCTGACCGTCACCGTTGATCGCACAGGCAAGATCTTCCTAGGTTCCTCGGAAGAATCGCTGGATGTGTCCCAGCTGATCGTGAAGCTGAAAGCGACCGCCAAGAGTGGCGAGGATGATCCGGTGCTGTTCCGCGGCGATCGGCAACTCGTGTACGGGCGCGTGTCGGAGGTGATCAGCGCCGTGCGCGACGGGGGGTTCAAGAAATTCACCTTTGTCAGCGGGCCGGAGGACATCGAGCAGGGGCCGGGCCCGGCTGGGCGCAAGTAAGATTTAAGCAGAGCTTGGCAAGGGGTTCGAAACGGGAGCGTGCACTTCGGGCTGATCATCTCCCTGTGTCTGCATGCGGCGGTTCTCGGTTGGGCGGTCCTCAACATCCAGACGCTGGCGCCCTTGCACGTGGCCGAACCGGAGCCGGTCGCCGTTGACCTTGTGACGCCTGCCGAGGTGACCAAACTGCGACTGGGGTCGAGGACCGCCAAGCAGCTGCAGGCCCAACCCAAAGAAAGCCCGCGGCCGGACGTGGCCAAGAAGGAGGCGCCGAAGCCCACTCCGGTCGCCGCCGCCCCGCCTCCCCCTGCGCCCGAGCCGGCAACCCCGGCCAAGGAGGAGCCCAAGCCCGAGCCGCCCAAGCCCGAGCCACCCAAGGCCGAGCCGCCCAAGGCCGAGCCACCCAAGGCCGAGCCACCCAAGGCCGAGCCGCCGAAAGATGCGCTCGCCGAAAAGCTGGCGGCCGTGCCGCCCGAGCCTGCCCCCGTGCCGCCGCTACCGGCGCTCGAGGAGCAAAAAAAACTCGACGAGATGCTGAAGGAACAGCAGCGTCAGGCTGAGGAGCAGAAGAAACTCGAGGAAGAAAAGCGCCAGCTCGAAGAGGACAAGAAGAAGCTGGAAGAGGAAAAGAAGAAGCTCGAAGAGGAGACCAAAAAGGCCGAGGAGAAGCAACGACAAGAAGAGGAAGAGCGCAAGCAGGCCGAGCTCAAGAAGAAGCAAGAAGAAGAGAAACGGCGCAAAGAAGCCGAATTGAAGAAGAAGCGTGAGGAGGAAAAGCGGCGCAAGGAGGCGGAAGCGAAAAAGAAATTCGATGCGGAAAAGATTTCGGCCTTGCTCAATAAGATGCCGGATAAGGGGGCGCCGCGACCCTCGGTGCCGCTCGACGAGCAGGCAAAGACCCTCAACAAAGGGCCGGTGTTGGGCGCCCCGGAGGGGCGCGACCAGCAGCTCTCAGCCAGCGAGCTCGCCATTCTGGCGCAAATCATAAAGTCCTGCGTGCAATCGAAGTGGAACGTCCTAGGCGGCGGCGAATCGGCACAGAATACCCAGGTCAAGCTGCGCTTGCGCTTCAATCCCGATGGCAGATTGGCGGGCGAGCCGCAGATCATGAACCCGCAGAACACCCCCTATTTCCTGGCGGTACGGGACAGCGCCGTGCGCGCCGTGCAGGCCTGCGAGCCCTATAGTCTGCCGCCCGCCAAATACGACTTCTGGAAGGATATCGTTCTCAATTTCGATCCGCGCGACATGTTCTAGCCGCGAACCCGTACTATCGGCCGACCGAATCACCTAAGCGAGCCCACGGGAAGGTCACGTGTGATGGACACGCCTGCTTCGCTCCCACGGCCGGCGCCCGCCGCCGTCCTCGTCCCTGCCGTGGGTGAGACGGCGGGCGCCCGCACGGGCCGTCGGCGCCGCCGAGGGTTGCTGCCGCAGGCGTCGCTGGGCTTGGCGCGGTTGGGCGGGGCGCTGCTGGCCCGATCCGTCCTGGCCTCGGCGCTGCTACTGGCCCTCGCCGGCGGTGCCGCCCAGGCGCAGCAGCGTGGTTTCCAAGCACCGCCCCAGCGCGGCAGCGGGCCGCTTGAAGTCGACATCACCCAGGGCACGCTGAAGCCCATTCCGATCGCGATCCCTGAGTTTGCAGGCGAGGATGCGCGCTTTGCCGTCGAGCTCTCCAACGTGGTGGCTGCCGACCTCGAGCGCTCGGGCTTGTTCCAGCCGCTCAATCGCGAATCGTTCATCCAGCGATTGGCCGACCATAATGCCACCCCGCGCTTTTCCGACTGGCGCGCCATTAATGCCCAGGCGCTGGTGGTCGGACGTGCGGGACGTGCGGGCGACGGCCGGCTGGCGGCCGAATTTCGCCTTTGGGACGTCCTTTCCGGGCGCCAGCTGGCCGGACAGCGACTCGCCGTTGGATCGGGCGAATTTCGGCGCCTCGGCCATTTGATCGCCGATCAGATCTATGAGCGCTTGACCGGGGAGAAAGGCTACTTCGACACTCAAATCGTCTTCATCGACGAGACCGGTCCCAAGGATCACCGCAACAAGCGCCTGGCCATCATGGACCAGGATGGCGCCAACGTGCGTCTTTTGAGCCAGGGCCGGGAATTGGTGTTGACGCCGCGCTTCAGCCCGACCTCCCACGAGGTGACCTTTCTGCAGTATACCGGCGATCAGCCGCGGGTTTTTCTGCTCAACCTGGAAAGCGGACGACGCGAACTGGTCGGCAACTTTCCCGGCATGACCTTCGCGCCGCGCTTTTCTCCCGACGGCCAGCGAATCATCATGAGCATCGGCGAGGGCGGCGCCTCTTCGATCATGGAAATGGACCTGCGCTCGCGCCAGTCCCGCCGGCTGACCCAATCCAGTTCGATCGACACCGGCCCCTGCTACAGCCCGGATGGGCGGCGCATCGTGTTCGAATCGGATCGCGATGGCTCCCAGCAGCTCTACGTCATGAATGCCGACGGCTCCGGGCAACACCGCATCAGCTTCGGCGAGGGGCGCTACTCGACCCCGGTGTGGTCGCCGCGCGGCGACCTGATCGCCTTCACCAAGCAATCCGGGGGCAGCTTCCTGATCGGGGTGATGCGTCCCGACGGCTCGGGCGAGCGCTCCTTGACGGAGGGCTTCCACAACGAGGGGCCCACCTGGGCGCCGAACGGGCGCGTTCTGGCATTCTTCCGCGAGGGCCGCGACGCCGGCGGGCCGCGACTCTTTTCCATCGATCTCACCGGCTACAACGAGCGTGAAATGCAGACGCCCGCCTTCAGCTCGGATCCCGCCTGGTCGCCCCCGCGAAATTGAACGGTGCTTTACGCGACCTTAACCAAATTGGTGTTGTTGTAGGCCTTAGCGCGGCACGGTTGCATCAGGGCAAACTTCGGCGCTTCAAACCGGGCCTATAGTCTGTCCTGTGCACCACAAATCCAGTGGCATTTTCGCATCAACGACCGTGGAAAACCTTGGCAAAAGCAGCTGCGTTCTTGATCTAAGCGTTATGCATCGGTAGCGAAGTGATGCGATTGCCGAACGTGTAGGAGAGAAGACCATGAACGTAAAAAGCGTGATCGTACTCGCGGCAGTTGTCGCCGCGGTTGCTCTCGGCGCATGCCGCCGCGAGGTAGAGCATGTCCCCATGAAGTTGGGGGCTGATGTACCGGTTTCTCAGGTAGCGCGTTAACACCAACTCTCTAAGAGACCTTAGGAGAAGAAGCATGAAGGGCGCTATCGTTCTCGCAGCTGTCATCGCTGCTGTCGCTCTCGGCGCATGCCGGAAAGAAGTAGAGCATACACCGATGAAGCTGGGCGCGAGCGTGCAAGACGTCGCTCGTTGAGCCGGAGCGATCGCTGCCCTTTGGCAGACGAATCGCAGGATTGGGGCTGTAGCGCGGCAGGTTGTCTGCCTCGCTACGGCCCTGGTTGTTTTTGAGGTTGCTTGGCTGTGTATTGCGGGGAAAAGCCGCCGCGCCCGGTTGTCTCACGCCCCCAAACCACGTTTCACCGGCAGACGCCGCGGCGGACACATTTTTGAACGAAGCTTTCGCTAGATATTGCAACCGGATCGGAAATCGGCTTGCGGCGGAAACGCCGTTTACCGCAAAAACAAGGGGCACGGCATGCAGCTGTCGAAGTGGCACAGAGCGGGTGGCCAGGTGGTGGCGGCCGTCGCTGTGGCACTGCTGCTGGCGGCCTGCTCGAACACCCCCAAACCCGAGAGCGAACTCGGGCGCAACACCCCGGCAACGCCGGGATCCTCACGCGACTTTGCGGTCAATGTCGGCGATATCGTGTATTTTTCTACCGACAGCACCGATTTGTCGCCCGAGGCCCAGCAAACGCTGACGAATCAGGCGCGGTGGCTGCAGCAATATTCCCAGTATTCGATCACGGTCGAGGGCCACGCCGACGAGCGCGGCACGCGTGAATACAATATCGCCCTTGGCGCCCGACGGGCCCAGACGGTGCGCGACTTCCTGGCCCGGCATGGCATCAACGCCGGCCGCATCCGCACGATCTCCTACGGCAAGGAGCGTCCGGTGGCGGTGTGCAACGACATCTCCTGTTGGTCGCAGAATCGGCGAGCCCAGACGGTCCTCAACGGACGCGCCGAGGCGCGGTCTTAAGGCAATCGTCGGCGGCGACCCCCGGGGGGTGCGGCCCCCCGCCGGCCTTGCCCGCGCCACCCGCCAATCAAATTTTGGCCCTAATGCGGGCGCAGTGTGGCCGCGATGCATCAAGCGTGGGGGAGCGCGCCACATGCCATGCGGTCGATCGCTCGGCCTCGCCGTCATGTTGGCCGGCACGATACCCTTTGGGTATCCGTCTTTGGGGTCCGCCGAGGAGCGCATGCAGCTCGGTGCGCCGGACGTGATGGCGGCCGGGATCGGCCGCGACTTCCGCATGAGCGTTGGGGACCGTGTCTTTTTTGCTGACCGCAGTGCCGAGCTCAGCGTGCGCGCGCGAGCCGCGGTCGAGGCGCAGGCGCAATGGCTCAAGCGCAAGCCCGGGCTCATCATCATCGTGGAAGGCCACGCCGATGACTCGGGCACCAGCGACGACAACATGGCCCTGTCGCGCCAACGTGCCGACGCCGTGCGCCAGAGGCTGATCGAGCTTGGGGTCGCCACCGATCGGGTTCGCATCACGGCCTTCGGCCGCAACCAGACCGTCGCCGACTGCACGGGTTCCCTCTGCGCCGCCCAAAACCGGCGCGCGGTGACGGTCGTCAGACCCGGCGCGCCCGCGCCGGTGGCCGGCCCCGGCACGGCGCGCAAGGCCGACGCGGCCGGGGCACCATGGCGCCAATCTTCCGCCCAAGCCTTCTAAGCGCCTTTTCTAAGCGCCTTTTCTAAGCGAGTGCTCTAAGCGGATGTTCTCGGCGGGTTTTAGGCGGGCGGTGTGGGCGGCGGTCTTGCTCCTGCCCGGAAGCCGTGTTGAAGAGGGCGACGGAGCTTCACTGCGAGGCGGGGCCATGGGAGCCAGCATGAGACGTTATGCCATCGGATGGGCGGCGGTGTTAGGCGCGGCGGTGGCCGCAGCGTTGGCAACGGTGCCGGTTGCCGCCCAACAGGGCCCCCCCGTGCAGCGGCCGCTGCCCGCGCCGCAGCCGACGCCGAAGGCTGCCGCGCCGCGGGACGGTGGGCAATCCGGGGAGGCGGCTCTGCGCCAGCGCGTTGAGCAGCTCGAGGAGCAGCTGGTCGACATGCAGGTGGTCGTTGGTACCCTGGAGTCCTTGGCCAAAGGCGCGCCCGGCCCGGTTGGTGCGAGCTTGCCCGGGCGCGGCAATGCCGGGGCCGCGGCGGCGCTCAACGCCGCCGATGCCGGGCGCCTCGACAGCCTCGAAACGCAACTTCAGGCCCTCGCCGCGCAGCTTGAGACCCTGCAAGAACAGATGCGTGCCCTGGCCGGCCGCAGTGGCGCTTTGGCGCCCTCCTCCAGCTTTGCCAATGCCGAGCCACCGAAGGGGGCGCGTGTCGGTGAGGCGAGCCCCCCGCCACCGGGACGGGCAGGCTTCGGCGCGGTCACGGTATCGCCCGGTGGTCAAGGTCAGCGCGACGATATCGATCAGCTCTTGAGCCAACCTGCCGCGCCGCCGCCCATGGCGGCGCCCCCTGTTGGCGGAGCGATCGCGGCGGCGGCGCCCTTCCCCGGCGGTGGCGCCCCGGAGGGGGAGGTGGCACCCAAACAGCTCTATGAGACGGCCTACGGGTATCTGCTGCAGCGCGACTACGGGGCGGCGGAAGCCGCCTTCGAAGATTTCCTGCAGCGTTTTCCCGGCGATCCGCTCGCCGGCAACGCACAGTATTGGCTGGGAGAGTCGCTGTTTGTGCGCGGGCAGTATCGGTCCGCCGCCGGCGCGTTTCTCAAGGGTTACCAGACCTATGGCCGCAACGCCAAGGCGCCGGAGAGCCTGCTCAGGCTTGCCATGTCGCTGCAACGCTTGGGACAGAAGGATGCGGCCTGCTCGTCCTTCAACGAGTTGGCGAGCAAGTACCCGAGCGCTCCTCCGCATGTGAAGACGAGCGCTCAGGCCGAGCGACAGAAGGCGGGTTGCTGACGGCCACACGATAGCTTCCCACCCCGGGGGGCAGCGCACGGGCTCTACGGCCTGCGATGGGTAGTTTGACGTTCAGCAGCGATACGGTGTGGGCGCGCGAGGCCTATCGGCCCGATGTGGATGGCCTGCGCGCGCTCGCCGTGCTTGCCATTTTTGCTTTCCATCTGCGGCTTGCGGGTTCCCCTGGCGGCTTCGTCGGCGTCGACGTGTTTTTCGTGATCTCGGGCTTCGTCATCACGCGCGGCGTTTTGCTCGAGCTCGATGAGCAGCGCTTCTCGCTGCGAGATTTCTACCTGCGTCGCGCGCGCCGCATCCTCCCGGCGCTGATTGTGACGCTGCTGGGCACCCTGCTCGTCGGCGCCATCATCCTTTCGCCATCCGAGACGCGGGAGTTTGCCGGCAGTGCCTTGGCAAGCTTGGTATCGGCGGCCAACGTCTTTTTTCACGACCGCACCAACTATTTTGCCGACGCCGCCCACTACCGACCGCTTCTCCACACCTGGTCGCTGAGCTTGGAAGAGCAGTTCTATCTGCTGTTCCCGCTGCTCTTGGGCGCGCTTGTCGTGCGCGCGGGGCAACCCCCGGCGCGCATCCTGGCCTACCTTGTGGTCCTGTCGCTGGCCTGGTGCGTGGTGGTGGGCTTATTCCGCGCACGTCATGCCTTTTACATGCCGATGGCGCGCTTCTGGGAGCTCGGTGCCGGAGCCCTGGTCGCCTGCGCGGAGGCGCACCGGGTTAAGGTCCCCCAGCCCAGGCTCGTGGGGTTGGCAGGGTTGGCCGGCATCGCCGCCAGCGTGGCCCTGCTGGACGGACCGGAAACCCCAACCTGGATGATGCTCGGGCCGGTTGCGGCCGCCGCTGCCGTCATCCTGTCGGGTGCCGCCGGCGAAGGCCCGGTGCACGGCCTTTTGTCGACGAGGACGGCGGTGGCGATCGGGCGCCTATCGTATGCGATCTATCTGCTGCATTGGCCGGTCATCGTCTTTTGGCGCATGTGCGTTGCCCGACCGCTCAACGGCGTCGAGCAGGCAGCCATCTTGATCGGCGTCCTCATGGCGGCCCAGCTCCTGTGGCGGTTCGTCGAAAAGCCATTCCGCGCTGGCAGCGCGCTTCCCAACGCCGCGGCCCTGACGGCAATCGGTGCCGGTTGCGCCGCCGTTGTTGGGCTGGGCCTGCTGCTGCGCACCGATCGCGCGAGCCTGTGGACGTTGAGCGCGCCGGCTCGTGAGTCCGTGAGCCAGCTGCGCGCGGCCACCAAGTCCCGGCCTGCCTGCAACAGAGATACGACTTGGCTCGGCGACGCCCCGGCTGGGGCAACCGCCTGCCGCTGGCCCAAGGCGGCGGGCGGCGGATCCGAATTGGTCATCTGGGGCGATTCGCATGCAGGTGCGCTGGCACCCGAATTGGCGCACGCGTTGCTGCAGTCGCGCGAGTTCAAGTCGGCGTTGCTCATCAGCTTGCCCCACTGCCCGCCTCTCAAAGGGGTGTCCTTGTTGGGACCCAAGGTCGACGGCGATTGCGAAAGCTTCCTCACCGCGGTCTTGGTTGCGATCGCCAAGCACAAGCCGAAGTTGGTCGTGATTGCTGCTCGCTGGGCCAACTTTTCCTCCGACGTACGCTCGCCCGGGGACGGCGGGGAGGCCGGCCGCATTGTCGATACCGCCAACGGCCAAGTCATCGGCCTCGCCGAGGCCCTGACGCGGACGCTCGATCAGCTCGCCGCGCATGCCCCGCACGTCGTGCTCCTCGGCCCGGTGCCCGAACTTGAGTACAATGCGCCAGCAACCCTGGTGCGCGCCCTCCGCGGGCTGTCCGAGTTGCCGCCGGTCTGGCGCCACGACTTCGAGCGCCGCCAGCGCCTGGTGTTGGCCGCGCTCGCCGACCTTGCCACGGCGGGCCGTGCCCTGGTGCTCTATCCCCATGCCGTCTTATGCGATGAGGCAACCTGTGCCGTCGCTGATGGGGTGCAGCCGCTCTATAGCGACGATGACCATTTGAGCGCCTTTGGCGCCGAGCGCGTGGCTCGCGCCTTGGCCCCGCGCTTGCTAAAGTCCCTGGGACTTCCGGTCGGCCCGTCCGGTTCACCCTGACGGCGCCGCGCCCTCCAAGCGAAACTGCCGGCGGCGGCCGCCAAAGCGGCTCGTTCGCGGGCATGAGGCCCATGACTTCGGTTGATCGTTCGATACCGCGCCCAGCGCTCGATGGCCTGTTTGGCAGCCTTATCGGCAAGCCCGCCGCCGGCGTGGCGCTCGCCGTCTCTGGCGGCAGCGACAGTACCGCGCTCATGGTTCTGTTTGCGGAGTGGTTGGCGCACACCGGCCAATCCCCCGCCGACATCTTTGTGCTCACCGTCGATCATGGCCTGCGCCAGCAGTCCCGCGCGGAGGCCGAATGGGTGGCGCAGATGGCCGCGAGGCTCGGGTTTCGGCATGCCATCTTGCCTTGGGCCGGGGCCAAGCCGAAAACCGGCGTGCAGGCGGCCGCGCGCGCCGCGCGCTACCGTTTGCTGGCGGAGTTCATGGGCGCTAACGGCCTCCGCTTCCTGATGACCGCCCACACCGCCGACGATCAAGCCGAGACGCTGTTGATGCGCTTGGCGCGTGGCAGCGGTCTCGACGGGCTCGCCGCCATGGCGCCATTGGCGCCGCTCGAGGCCCCGATGCCACGACCGGCCAAGGGGGAAATCGTGCTGGCGCGACCGTTCCTGGGCGTCGCCAAGGCGCGCCTCAGGGCCGCCCTTGAGACGCGCGACGTGCCCTGGTTGGAAGATGAGAGCAATGCGGCCCTCATCTTCGAGCGGAGCCGATGGCGCGCGGCTGGCGATACCCTCACCCAATTGGGGCTGACCGGGGACAGTCTGGCCCTGAGCGCGCGACGTTTGCAGCGGGCGCGCGCGGCCCTCGAGTGGGCGCTGGCGCAGTTTTGCGCGGCCGATGCCGGTCGCTATCGCGTCGACCCCTGCGGGTTCATCAGCATCGATGCTGGGGCCTGGCGTGCCCTGCCAAACGAACTGCAAGTGCGGGTGTTGGGCAAGGGTATCGCTGCGGCGGGAGGGGGCGGCGGTCCCGTGCCACTGGCCAAGCTGGAGGCGCTCGCCGAAACGCTCGCCGCCCCCGAGGCAGCCGGGCGGTGGACCTTGGCGCGGACGGCCGTCCGCGCCGCCCCGGAGACGATTGTGCTCGAGCGCGAGCCTGGTCGCCGGCCATGGCCGGAACTCGCCCTGGCGCCCGGCCAACAGGCGCTCTGGGATGGCCGCTTCTGGGTGGTGGCGGGGCCTAAGCTTGGCTTTCCGGTCGCCGTGCGCGCCCTGGGTCAGGTGGGGCTTGCGGCCCTGCGCCGCCAGGTGTCGCTGCCCGACGGCGTGCCATCGGGCACCTTGCGCGCCTTGCCGGGCTTCTGGAAGGAGGCCGTTCTCTTCGCCGTCCCAAGTCTCGCCTTCCCCTCCGTTGGGGGCTTGGTTTCGGCTACCTTTGCCGCCTTGCTCGGCGCCGCGGGCGACCCGGCCGGCGAAGGCGCGCACAAATCGCGTCGTCCTGCCCGCCCATAGGTGTCGCTGCCCCCGGTCGCCTTGGCGCCGCAACCTTCCCCATTTCGGGGCAGGCCCCCTGCAAAATCGCGGTTGGCGGGAGCCTAAACTTGGCAAAGTAGTAAGAGGCTCCTATGTTAAAGTGCACGGGCCCGGGGATCATGCCGGCGGCGCGCAACAGCTGGGATCGCGGCGGCGGTTTGGCGTCCCAGGCCATCAAGGATACTCGATGAACTCGAATTTCCGGAACCTTGCCATCTGGGTCGTGATCGTCCTGTTGTTGATGGCGCTCTTCAATTTGTTCCAGAATCCGAGCCAAGGTCGCCGCGGTAACGAAATCAGCTATTCGGAGTTTCTGGCCGGCGTCGATAGCGGCAGCGTGTCGGAAGTAACGATCGCCAAGCACCGCATCAGCGGCTCATTCCGTGACAAGAGCAGCAATTTCACGACGATAGCGCCCGACGACCCCAACCTGGTCGAGCGCCTGACCAAAAAAGGCGTGAAGATTACCGCCAAGCCCCCCGAGGAGGACGTCCCCTCCATCCTGGGCGTGCTGGTGAATTGGTTCCCGATGCTGCTTTTGATCGGCGTGTGGGTGTTTTTCATGCGCCAAATGCAGTCGGGTGGCGGCCGAGCCATGGGCTTTGGCAAGTCGAAGGCCAAACTTTTGACCGAGCGGCACGGCCGGGTGACGTTTGAGGACGTGGCCGGGGTCGACGAGGCCAAGTCCGATCTGCAGGAAATTGTCGAGTTTCTTCGCGATCCGCAAAAATTCCAACGCCTGGGCGGACGCATTCCGCGCGGTGCGCTGCTCGTCGGCCCCCCTGGGACCGGCAAGACGCTGATCGCGCGGGCCGTGGCCGGGGAAGCCAACGTGCCCTTCTTCACGATTTCGGGCTCTGATTTCGTCGAGATGTTCGTGGGCGTTGGCGCCTCGCGCGTGCGCGACATGTTCGAACAGGCAAAGAAAAACGCCCCCTGCATTATTTTCATCGACGAGATCGACGCGGTCGGTCGCCACCGTGGCGCTGGCCTCGGCGGCGGCAACGACGAGCGCGAGCAGACCCTCAATCAGTTGCTGGTCGAGATGGATGGCTTTGAGGCCAACGAGGGCATCATTATCCTGGCGGCCACCAACCGCCCCGACGTGCTCGATCCGGCGTTGCTGCGTCCCGGTCGGTTCGATCGGCAGATTACGGTGCCCAATCCCGATGTGGCCGGACGCGAGAAGATCCTGCGCGTGCACATGCGCAAAGTCCCGTTGGCCCCGGACGTCGACCCCAAGGTCATCGCCCGCGGCACGCCCGGCTTTTCCGGTGCCGACCTCGCCAACCTGGTGAACGAGGCGGCGCTGTTGGCGGCGCGGCGCAACAAGCGGCTGGTGACGCAGGCCGAGTTCGAGGACAGCAAGGACAAGGTGATGATGGGGGCGGAGCGCCGCTCCATGATCATGACCGAAGAGGAAAAGCTCGCCACCGCCTATCACGAAGGCGGCCACGCGCTCGTCAATCTGCTCGTGCCCGGCAACGATCCCCTGCACAAAGTCACCATCATTCCGCGCGGGCGCGCCCTCGGCGTCACCATGAGCCTGCCCGAGCGCGATAAGCTCTCCTATTCCAAGCAGTGGTGTGAGGCGCGCATCGCCACCATGTTCGGCGGCAGGGTGGCCGAGCAGCTCGTGTACGGCGAGGACCACCTCAATACCGGTGCCTCCAGCGATATCATGCAGGCGACCGAACTCGCCCGACGCATGGTGACCGAGTGGGGTATGAGCGACAAATTGGGTCCGCTGCGCTACAACGAGAACCAGCAAGAGGTGTTTCTCGGCCACGCGATCACGCAGCGCCAGAACATGTCCGAGGACACGGCCAGGCTGATCGATGAAGAGATCCGGCGCATTGTCACCGAGGGCGAGCGCAAGGCGCGTGAGGTGCTCGGCGGTAACCGCGACAAACTCGAGGCGATCACGCAGGCGTTGATGGAATTCGAGACCATCAACGGCGAGGAAGTGAACGCGCTGATGCGCGGCGAAAAAATCGTGCGTGCAAACGACGACGAGGAATCGAAAGGGCCGGCTGGGCCGGCGGTGCCAGCGGCCGGTAAGATGCGTCCGTCGCGGCCGGAGCCGGGCCCCGGAGGCCTGGAACCGCAGCCGCAGACTTAAAACGGGTACGGCTCGGCCCGAATCGGGTCGCGCCGCGTGAGGCGCCTTCCTTTCGTCCTTTTTGCCTCGCTTTGTTGGTATCAAGCGTGGGGTTGCGTATGACGCGCCGCTGACTGCGGCCAGTTCTTTGCGTGTCGCTCGGCCACGGGCGACAGCTCGGCGCCACATGATTGAGGGAGCGTCGTGAAGAGGACGGGCGGGCAAGGGGCAAAGCGGGTGGTGGAAACCACCATCCGCCCGACCACGCGCACGTTGACCAGGCGGCCGCCGGCGGCGGTGCAGCCCTGGCGCGGCGGCGCCTTGCTGCTGGCCAAGGCGTTCATCATCACCACAGTCGTGTTGGCGTTGGCAGCCGGCCTGTTCTACGCGCGGCTGTTGCACGGGCCGGTACCCTTGGCATTTCTGGTCGAGCCGCTCCAGCGGGCGATCGCCGAGGAGCTGGCGGGCTTCGGGGTCGAGATCGACAACGTCGCCGCGCGGCTCAATGATCGGCATCAGCTGGAATTCGAACTCAGCAATGTACGCATCGCCGACAGCAGCAATGCGCCCTTGGCGGTGGCGCCCTCGGCGACGTTTTCCATCAGCCACCGGGCGCTGCTGCAGGGCAGGATCGCACCCGAAAGCGTCGATCTGATCTCGCCGCGGCTGCTGCTCTATCTGGGCGATGACGGGAAACTGTCGCTGCAGTTCTCCGCGCCCGCCGAGGCCGCCGACGTCGACAAGCACAAGGGGGCGGCCAGCGACAGTCTCAGCAAATCGACCGCGTCGGCCAGCGCCACGGGGCTCAGCGACGGCAGCCTCGGCCGCATCGATCTCGTCAAGATGCTGTCGGACGCCTCGGCGCGGGCGCGCCGGCGCGAATATGCGACGGCCTATTTGCGCGAGGTCGGATTGCGCTCGGCCACCCTCATCGTCGACAACGGCACCCGCAAGAGCATTTGGCGCCTGCCGGAACTCGACGTTGATCTCGACCATCGCCGCAGCCGCAGTTCGATCGCTGGGCGCGCCAAGGTCGAATCCTTAGCCGGACCCTGGAGCCTCAACTTCCGCACCTTTGAGGCGGAGAAGACCGGAACCCTGCAGCTTGCCGTCTCGGTGCAGAACCTCGTGCCGCGCGGCTTGGCGCGCAGCTTACCGCATCTGGCCGCGCTCGAAGGCTTCGATTTGCCGGTGTGGGGAGAAGCCTACCTCGACCTTTCGAGCGATGGTGAGATCTTAGGGGGCCGGATCGGCATCGACGCGGCTCCGGGAACGGTGGCGCTGCCCTGGTCGGCGGAAACACCGTTTGCGATCGATGGCGGGCATTTGGAAATCTCCTACCAGAGCGGCGCGCGCCGGTTCGAGATTGCGCCCTCGGTGCTGGTGTGGGGCGACAGTCGCCTGCAGTTCGCCGGCAGCGTGGCGCACGACGCGCGTGCACCGGAAGGTCCAGCCTGGGCCTTCGACCTCAAATCCGAGGGTGGCTGGATCGGCGCCGAGCTGCCCGCGCACGAGCGCCTGCCGATCGACGATTGGTCGGCGCACGGCTTTCTGGCACCCGAGCGTGGCCGCGTCGTGCTCAGTCAATTCTTGCTGCGGGCCGGCGGGGCCGAAGTCACCGCGGAAGGCGACGTTGCCGGCATGGGCAGCGCGCCGATCGCGCGCCTCGAAGGCAAGATCGGCGCCATGCCGGCAAAGACCTTCAAGGCACTATGGCCCGCGGCGCTGGCGCCGCAGACCCGGGCCTGGATCGGCCAGCGCCTCGTGCGCGGGCAACTGCAGGGTGGCTCCTTCAAGCTGACTTCCGGTGATGAGGCCCTGGGCGGGGAGCATTCGGCCCGCCAGAGCGCGGCGGACCGCGTCTCGCTCACCCTGGTGGGCAGCGACCTGGCGCTGACCTTGAACGATCGCTGGCCGGCGCTGGAAGTGCCGCGCGCGCTGGCGCGTCTCGACGGTCATACCTTTGAGGTCTCGGTGCCCGAGGGCGCCTTTGTTGCCAGCGACGGGCGCCGCATCGGCGTCAAGGGCAATTTCAGCGTCGACATGCAAGAGCCCATGCCGCGCACCGGCCACATCACGGCCAAAACGCAGGGGCCATTGTCGTTGGCCCTGGAGATGCTGGCGCAGGAACCATTCAATGTTCTGCAGGACAGCGGGCTCAACCCGGCGACGGTCGACGGCAAACTCGAGGCCCAACTTTCGCTGGCGCTTCCCCTGCAGCACGCCGTGGCACCCGCCGACCTGAAAATCGACGGCAAGGCGCGCATCAGCGATGGGCGCATGCCGCAAGTCTTTCCGCCCTACGACGTGCAGGGTGCCAATATCGTCTTGGAGCTGACGGGTACGGCCGTGGAAGCGCGCGGCGACATGCAGATCAAGGGCGTGCCGATCAAGGCTAACTGGCAGCATGTGTTTGGTGTGCCGTTGGGCAAGCAGCCGCCGCTCACGCTTACGGCCAGCCTCGATGCCAACGATCGCACCCAGCTCGGCCTCGACATCAACGATATCGTGCAGGGTGAGGTCGCCGCCGAGATCACGGTCGCGCGCGATGCGCAAAACGAGCAGCGCGTGCACCTACGCGCCGATCTGGCCAACGCCGAGATCGTGCTCGACAGCATCGCCTGGAAGAAGCCCAAGGGACGCTCCAGCACATTCCAGTGTGATATCGTCAGGAACGGCACGACGCATCCGATCGAGCTGATGAACGTGCAGCTGGTCGGCGACAACGTGGCGATCGAGGGCTGGATGGGCGTGGGGCCGGATCACCGCGTCCGCGAGTACCGGTTCCCCAATTTCTCGATCAACGTCATCACCAGCCTACAGGCGCACGGCAAGATGCGCCCGGACGGGGTTTGGGAGGTGACGGCCAAAGGGCCGCGCTACGACGGCAGGGATCTGTTTCAATCGTTCTTTGATGTCGCCGGCATCCACGACCGCGACAGCAAGGTGCGGCCGGGGCTGGATCTGCGCGCCGAGGTCGATACCGTGGTGGGCTATAACGACGGCGCGCTGCGCAACGTCAAGGTGTGGCTGCAAAAGCGGAACAACAAGCTGACGGCACTCGACGCGCGCGGCGTCCTCGAGGGCAACAAAGCCTTCGCCGCCGTGCTGCGTCCCGAACCCGGGCAAGCGCGGCTGCTACGGGCCGAGGCCAACGATGCCGGGCAGCTGTTCAAGCTGGTCGGGTTCTATAACAGCGCCGTCGGCGGCAGCATGAACCTCGAGGTCAACCTCGAAGGCTCCGGCGTGGCCCAACGCACCGGCACGCTATGGGCCAAGAATTTCGTCTTGCTCGGCGATGCCGTCGGCGGTGATGTGCTGGTGCAGCAGGCCGACGGCGGCGTGCGGCCGATCGGATCGGCGGAGAAACGCGGCATCGTGCGCGAGCAATTCTCCTTTGAAACGCTGCGCGTGCCCTTCTCCGTGGGGCACGGGCAGTTTCTTCTCAACGAGGCCCGGCTCGACGGTCCGGTGCTCAGTGCCAACATGCGCGGCAAGATCGATTTCCGCTCGCAAAATCTCAACGTTGGCGGCACCTTCACGCCGCTGGCGGGGCTCAATACGATGTTTCGCGGCCTGCCGCTGTTCGGTCCCTTGTTGACGGGGCCGCGCGGCGATGGGGTGTTTGCGATGACGTTCGCCATTCAAGGCTCGATGAGCGCGCCGCAGATCATCGTCAATCCGTTCTCCGTGATCACGCCCGGCGTGACGCGCGAGATCATGCAGATGGCGCCCGAAACGCAACGCATCGTGCCGCGCGACAGGCCGCAAGGGCGCAGCGAAGCCGGCTCGCGCGCTTCGAGCGCACCGGCGGCGGCGACCTCCAACAATGGCTTTGAGGCGCGGGTGCAGCCCGAAATCGGCGGCGGCTGGTCGGCCGACGGCGAACCGGCCGCGTCCGCCAAGAAGCGCTAGCGCCTAGCGAAGGCAGCCAGACGCGACTTTTGTGGCGGGCGCGCGCCGTGCCATAGTTGCCAGCACCGCGGCCGCGGCGCTGGCATCGGCATGATCGGGCTGATTGCGGCTTGCACGGGGAGAGACATGGACAAGCGTAAATTGGGAAATTCGGGGCTTGAGATTGCGCCGCTGATCTTCGGCGGCAACGTGTTGGGCTGGACGGCGGACGCGGCGACCTCCTTCAAGCTGCTCGACGGTTTCGTCGCGGCCGGCTTTGACTGCATCGATACCGCCGACGTCTACTCCAAATGGGTGCCGGGTCATAAGGGCGGCGAATCCGAGACCATCATCGGCAACTGGCTGCACGCGCGCGGCAACAGAAGCAAGGTGGTGATCGCCACCAAGGTCGGCATGGAAATGCCAGGCATCGGCCAGGGCCTGCGCCGGGCCTACATCATGGCGCGGGTGGAGGACTCGCTCAAACGCTTGCAGACCGACTATATCGATCTTTACCAGTCGCACAGCGACGACCAGGAGGCTCCCCTGGAGGAGACGCTCGGCGCCTATCAGCGGCTGATCGAACAAGGCAAAGTGCGCGCCGTCGGGGCGTCGAACTACGAGGCGCCGCGACTGGCGGCGGCCCTCAAGACCAGCGTCACCGCTAAGCTGCCGCGCTATGAGACCCTGCAGCCGCTCTACAACCTATCCGACCGCGCCCCGTTCGAGAGCGCACTCGCGCCCCTGTGTGTGCGCGAGAACGTCGGCGTCATCCCCTACTACGCCCTGGCCGCCGGTTTCCTCACCGGCAAGTACCGTTCGGAGGCCGACTTTTCCAAGAGCCCGCGCGGCGGTCGCATGGCGAGCTACCTCAACGATCGGGGTCGCCGCATCCTCAAGGCCCTCGATGCGGTGGCGGCGCGCTGCAATGCCAAACCCGGTCAGGTGGCCCTTGCCTGGCTGCGCGACCGTCCGGCCGTGACGGCGCCGATCGCCAGCGCCACCACCATGGCCCAGCTCGAGGAGTTGACGACCGGGATCAGGCTTGCGCTCGACCAGGCCGCAAGCGATGAACTCGACGCGGCAAGCGCTTAAAGACAGGCAAGGGCGCCCCCTGAAGCGCCGGCAGGCTAGACCGCCTTCAATAGCACATGGCGCTTGCGGCCGAGCGAAAGCTTGATGACGCCGTCGGCCAGGTCGGCAGGCGTGAGTTTGCCATTGGCGTCGCTCAAGGGCGTGTCGTTGACGCGCAGCCCACCGCCCTCGATCTGGCGCCGTGCCTCGCCGTTGGATTTGACGAGCCCCGCCTTCACAAATGCCGCCAGCACGCCGAGCCCGGCGGCGAGTTCGGCGCCGGCGACCTCGACGGTTGGCAGGCCCTGGCTGGTCGCGCCCTTCTCAAACGTCTCCTGGGCGGTTGTTGCCGCGGCTTCGGCGGCATCGCGGCCGTGCAGTAGGGCGGTTGCCTCGGTGGCAAGCACCTTCTTGGCCTCGTTGATCTGCGCACCCTTGAGCGCCGCCAACTTGGCGATCTCGGCCAAGGGCAGAAAGGTGAACAGTTTGAGGAAACGCTCAACGTCGCCGTCCTCGGTATTGCGCCAGAACTGCCAGTAGTCGTAAACGGCAAGCAGGTCCGCGTTGAGCCAGACCGCGCCCGCCGCGGTCTTGCCCATCTTGGCGCCCGAGGCGGTGGTGAGCAGCGGGCAGGTCAGGGCATAGAGTTGGTGGGTGCCCATGCGGCGGCCGAGATCGATGCCGGTGACGATGTTACCCCACTGGTCCGAGCCGCCCATCTGCAGGTTGCAGCCATAGCGTTTGGCCTGTTCGACGAAATCGTAGGCCTGCAACAGCGTGTAGTTGAATTCGATGAAGGACAGCTCCTGGTCCCGCTCCAGGCGAAGTTTAGCCGAGTCCATCGTCAGCATGCGATTGACCGAGAAATGTCGTCCCACATCGCGCAGGAACTCGATATAGTTGAGCGGTGCCAGCCACTCGGCGTTGTCGAGCATCCGCGCCGCGGTCGCGCCGCCGCCGAATTGCAAGAAGCGAGCAAACACTCCCTTGATGGCTTCCTTGTTGCTTTCGATCGTCTCGATGGGAAGGATGCGCCGCGTCTCGTCCTTGCCGGACGGGTCGCCGACCCGGGTGGTGCCGCCGCCCATCAGGGCAATGGGCTTGCCGCCCGTCCGCTGCAACCAGGTCAGCATCATGATCGAGATCAGGTGGCCGATGTGCAGCGAAGGCGCGGTGCAGTCATAGCCGACGTAAGCGATGACCTCGCCGGCCGCCGCCAGGCGATCGAGGCCATCGACGTCGGAGCACTGGTGGATGTAGCCGCGCTCATCGAGGGTTTGGAGAAAGTCCGATTGGTATTTGCGCATTGGGGCCTGCGGCGGGTTCAAACGGGCGGCGCGCGATGGCGTAGGCACCGCCTACACGTTTCAGGCAGTTAAGGCGAGTGGAAGATGCGACGGGAGCCTGCGATGGCCAAATTGATGCGCGCGATCGGTCTGATGAGCGGCACCTCGATGGACGGCATCGATGTCGCCCTGATCGAGACCGACGGCGCCGACCGCGCCAACCGCGGGCTCTCCGCCACCTACCCCTACGCCGAGGCGTTCCGCCAGCGCCTGCGCGCCGCCAGCGGCGCGGCAGCCGGCCTTGCCGGCCGGCACGAGCGTCCCGGCAGCTTGGCCGCGGTCGAGGCCGAACTGACGCAATTGCACGCCGAGGCGGCGGAGCGCTTCTTTGCGGCGGCAGGCCTGGCGGCGGCGCAGATCGACGTCGTCGGCTTTCACGGCCACACGGTGTTACACGCCCCGCAGCGAGGCCTGACGGTACAGCTTGGCGATGGCGCCGGCTTGGCGCGGCGGCTCTCGATTGACGTGGTCTACGACTTGCGCGCGGCGGATGTGGCGGCCGGTGGCCAAGGGGCCCCGCTCGCCCCGGCCTATCATGGTGCGCTGATGGCGCGGCAGAGCAAGCCGGTGGTGATCGTCAATATCGGCGGGGTTGCCAACGTCACCTGGATCGGCTCGTCGGGCGAATTGTTGGCGTTCGATACCGGGCCCGGCAATGCCCTGATCGACGATTGGATGCGGCGCCGGCAAGGTCTAGCCCGCGACGACAACGGGCAGCTTGCCGCGACGGGCCGGGCGCACGCGGAAGTCGTCACCGGCTACCTGCGCCATGCCTATTTCGGCGAGCCGCCACCCAAGTCGCTTGATCGCGATGCCTTCGGCCTCGGTCCCGTCGCTGGCCTCGGCGATGCCGACGGTGCCGCGACGCTGACGGCCTTCACGGTTGAGAGCATCGCCCGCGCCCGCGAGCATTTTCCCGAACAACCCCGCTTATGGGTCGTCTCCGGCGGCGGCCGTCGCAACAAGACCTTGATGGCGATGCTGGCGGGACGGGTCGAGGCCGCGGTGGCCCCGGCCGAGGCGGCCGGCGTCGACGGGGATGCGATGGAGGCCGAGGCGTGGGCCTATCTTGCGGTGCGTTGCCTGAAGGGTCTGCCGATCAGCTTTCCCGGCACGACCGGCGCGCCGGCGCCGCTGTCGGGTGGCGTCGTTGCCCGTCGCGCGCCGTCGCCGCAAAGCTCCCCATCAGCCTGAGACCGCGCGCGGCGCACGCCGGGACTGGGGGCGTCGAGGTGGCGGCGCGGCGCCAGCCCAAGACGATGCCAGCGCGGCCGGCTAGTCCTTGCGTTCCTGCTCGAGCTCGACGATCCGGCGGTCGACATAAACGCCGGTGACCTTTATCAGCTCGTCGATCTTGTCCTGGAAGAAGTGATTGGCCTCGGGCACCACGGCGTGTTCGATCTTCACGCCCTTTTGTACCTTGGTCTTGGCTGCCAGCTCGCCCACCGAAGCGGAGGGTACGACGCGATCGCGCTCGCCGTTCACGAACAAACCCGAGGACGGGCACGGCGCCAGGAAACTGTAGTCATAAAGGTTGGCCGGCGGCGCCACGCAGATGAAGCCGTCGATCTCGGGCCGCCGCATCAACAGCTGCATGGCGATCCAGGTGCCGAAGGACACCCCGGCGATCCAGCAGGAGCGCGAGTCGGGATTTTGCAGCTGCAGCCAGTCGAGTGCGGAGGCTGCGTCGGAAAGTTCGCCCGGTCCGTTGTCGAAGTAGCCTTGGCTGCGCCCCACCCCGCGGAAGTTAAAACGCAGCACCGAAAATCCCCGCTCCACGAACAGATAATACAGAGCGTAGACCACCTGGTTGTTCATCGTGCCGCCGAACTGGGGATGCGGATGCAGGATGAGGGCGATCGGGCTGTTGCTGCCTGCCTCGTGGTGATAGCGGGCTTCGAGGCGTCCGGCGGGCCCGTTGATGATCAGCTCAGGCATCGGTGACTACACTCTCGCGAGGGCTAGGGGTAGGGTGGGGACGGGGCTGTTGGCAGCGCCGCCAGGAGCCGCAAATAAACTTGACTTGCGTGCTCGGAATTTCCATATATCCATGAAGTTTAGAACAGTTCGAAAGAGCTGGAGGGCTTGCCCCTCGTGCGGGAACTGCTCATCGGCCGTGTCATAGCACAGCCGGGGGTAGCCAACGCAAGAGGAAGCAACAAAAGGGGGGCGGGGTAGGCACCTGCAGCCGTGGAGTTGCTGTCGTGGAGTTGAATACCAAGGGTCGCTACGCCGTCATGGCCATGGCGGACCTCGCCAAATACGGCGCCGGCGACGCGCTGCCGCTTTCGGCGATCGCGGAACGCCAACAGATCTCACTGGCCTACCTGGAGCAGCTGTTCGTCAAGCTGCGGCGCGCCCAACTGGTGGAAAGCGCGCGCGGCCGCTCGGGTGGCTATCGCTTGGGCCGGCCGGCGGTCAGCATCAGCGTGGCCGAGATCATGGCCGCGGTTGAGGAAGGCGTGCGCATGACGCGTTGCCACGGTGAGAATGCCACGCCGTGCGTGGCGGGTCGGCGCTGCCTCACGCACGGCCTATGGGATGCCCTTGGCGAACAGATTGTGACATTCCTGGACAGCATCACCTTGGCCGAGGTGATCGACGGCATTCCCGCGGCCAAGCAGGCCAAGCGGGTCGGCGAACCAGCGCTGCGGATTGCTGCAAAATGAGTGGGCCGCGGACCTATCTCGACTGGAACGCGACGGCGCCGTTGCGCCCTGAGGCGCGCGCCGCCATGCTGGCGGCGCTCGATTGCGTCGGCAATGCCTCCTCACCCCACGCCGAAGGGCGTCGGGCCCGTGCGCTCATGGAGGACGCGCGCGAGCACATTGCCGGCTGTCTCGGGGCCGATCCACGCCGTGTCTACTTTACCTCGGGGGCGACGGAGGCCGCCAACTGGCTGCTGACGCCCAACAGGGGAGGCGGCGCAAGCAAGGCCGCTTTCGACCTGCTGCTGGTCGGTGCCAGCGAGCACGCGTGCGTCCTCGAGGGGCATCGCTTTCCCGCCGGCCGGGTCGAGCGCATCCCCGTCGATGGCGACGGTATCGTGGACTTGGCCTGGCTGGAACGGCGCCTGGCAGCAGCGGTGGCGCAGCAGGGTGCCGGGACGACGCTGGTGGCCCTGCAGGCCGCCAACAACGAGACCGGCGTGCTGCAGCCGTTGGCGTCGATTGCCGGCTTGCTGGCAGCGGCGCAGGCGATCTGGGTGTGTGACGCGGTGCAGGCGGTGGGGCGCATTGTCCTTGACGTCAAGGCGATTGGCCGCGGCGCGCTCTTCCTCTCCGGGCACAAGCTTGGTGGTCCCAAGGGTGTCGGCGCCGTGGTCTTTGCCAGCGACGATCTTTCTCCCGAGCCGTTGCTACGCGGCGGCGGCCAGGAGCGGCGGCAACGCTCGGGCACGGAGAACGTCGCCGCCATTGCCGGTCTTGCGGCCGCGCTCGCGGCGGCCCTATCCGAACAGGACGAGGTCGCCGCGCGGAGCCAGCACTTGCAACGGCGCTTCGAGGCCGGCCTGCGCAGCCTCAGCTCCGAGGCGGTGATCTTCGGCGACGCTGTGCCCCGGCTCGCCAATACGACCTGCTTCGCGCTGCCGGGAATTGGCGCCGAGACGGCGCTGATCGCGCTTGACTTGGAGGGGGTGGCGGTGAGCGCCGGGTCGGCATGCTCTTCGGGCAAGGTTGCGCGCAGCCATGTGCTGGAGGCCATGCAAGCAGCGCCAGCTTTGCGGACTTCGGCCTTGCGCGTCAGCAGCGGACGCGCGAGCAGCGAGGTTGAGATCGACGCCTGCCTTGCGGCATTGCGCCGGCTCGCCGAGGGGCAGGCCAAACGCCATCTGCAAAGCGTCAAGGCACGCGATCGCAAGGTGGCCTGAGCCTGGCTGTAAGAGGATTGTGAGCGAAGCGGAGACCGGAATGGCAGCTGTTCAACAGACGATCGATCAGGTGCGAAGAATCGACGTCGACCAATACAAGTACGGTTTCGAAACGACGATCGAGACGGTGAAGGCCCCCAAGGGTCTCGACGAGGAGACCGTGCGCTTCATTTCGCGCAAGAAGGGCGAACCGGGCTGGATGCTGGAATGGCGTCTGGAGGCCTATCGGCGTTGGAAGACCATGACCGAGCCGACCTGGGCCAACGTGCGCTATCCCAAGATCGATTTCCAAAATTTGCACTACTATGCCGCGCCAAAGTCGAGCGAAGGACCAAAGAGCCTGGCGGAGGTGGATCCCGAACTCTTGCGCACCTACGAGAAGCTCGGCATTCCGCTCAAGGAGCGCGAGATTCTGGCCGGGGTCAAAGGCGCGCGCGTGGCCGTCGACGCGGTGTTCGACAGCGTCTCGGTGGTGACGACCTTCAAGGCGGAGCTGGCCAAGGCCGGCGTGATCTTCTGCTCGATGTCGGAGGCCCTGCGCGAGCACCCGCAGCTGGTGCAGAAGTATTTGGGCTCGGTGGTGCCGCAGTCGGACAATTATTATGCGGCCCTCAACTCGGCGGTGTTCTCCGACGGGTCATTCGTGTACATCCCGGAGGGTGTGCGCTGCCCGATGGAGCTATCCACCTACTTCCGGATCAACGAGAAGCAGACCGGCCAGTTCGAGCGCACCTTGATCATCGCCGAGAAGGGCGCCTACGTCTCTTATCTGGAAGGATGCACGGCGCCGATGCGCGATGAGCATCAGCTGCACGCCGCCGTCGTCGAACTGATCGCCCTGGATGAGGCGGAGATCAAGTACTCGACCGTGCAGAACTGGTATCCGGGCGACAAGGACGGCAGGGGCGGCATTTACAACTTCGTCACCAAGCGTGGCGACTGCCGCGGCCGCGATTCTAAGATCTCCTGGACACAGGTGGAGACGGGATCGGCGATTACCTGGAAGTACCCAAGCTGCATCCTGCGTGGCGACGGCGCGCGCGGCGAATTCTATTCGATCGCCATTTCCAACGGCTATCAGCAGGTCGATAGCGGCACCAAGATGCTGCACCTCGGCGCCAACACCTCAAGCCGCATCATCTCCAAGGGCATCGCCGCGGGCCATTCGCAAAATACCTATCGCGGACTGGTCTCGGCCCACCGCAAGGCCAAGGGCGCGCGCAACTTCACCAACTGCGATTCGCTGCTGATCGGCGATCGCTGCGGCGCCCACACGGTGCCCTACATCGAGGCGAAGAACGCTTCATCGCATTTCGAGCACGAAGCGACCACCTCGAAAATCTCCGACGACAAGCTGTTTTATTGCAGGCAGCGCGGCTTGAGCGCGGAGGAGGCGGTGGCGCTGATCGTCAACGGCTTTGTACGCGATGTGCTGCAGCAGCTGCCGATGGAATTCATGGCCGAGACGCAGAAGCTGATCGGCATATCGCTGGAGGGCTCGGTCGGATGAGCCGGCTGCGCCGGCCCGTGGCCGCCGTTGCCATGGTTGCCGGTGCGGCACAGGAGCGTTGCGTTGGCACAGTTTTTAACAAGAAGGGTCGCACGGGCGGGTCAACCGGCCGGCAAAAGCTTCAAGTGGTTCGCGGTGGAACCGGGCGGTGGGTAGGCCGCGCGGATTGTTCGAGGAGACGGCAGATGCGTGATGCGGCTGAGATGATGTCGGCGATGGTGCTGGCCCGAGTAACGCGCGGGATGGACGAGAGAGAATGCAAGCGGCGTAATGCCCTATCGAAAACAAGCCCTGGCTTCGTCTTGCGCCCGGGCGACGTCGGCACCGTGGTCGAGACCTTCGGCACCAACGAAGCGTTTCTCGTCGAATTCAACAAGAACGGGCATGGCGCCGCCAACTCCTGCGAATGGATGGGGGTGCTCTATCCCGCGGAAATCGAGGTATCGCAAATTAGTCCCGACAAGGCTTGAGGTGTGGGGCGCGCGCCGCCCCATCCCCGTTGCTGCTGGAGAAGACCAAGGTAATGCTCAAGATCGAAAATTTGCGCGTCAAGCTGTCGACCGAAGACAAGCTGATCCTCGATGGCGTGAGCCTCGAGGTGCCGAAAGGCCAAGTGCACGCCATCATGGGTCCGAACGGCTCGGGCAAGTCGACGCTGGCCTACGTGCTTTCCGGGCGGGACGGCTATCAGGTGACGGACGGCAGCGTGCTGTGGAATGGCGACAATCTGTTGGCTCTGGAGCCCGACGAGCGCGCCGCCAAGGGCGTGTTTCTGGCGTTCCAGTACCCGATGGAGATCCCGGGCGTCGCCACCATGACGTTCCTGCGTACCGCGGTGAATTCGTTGCGCAAGCAGCGAGGTGAGAGGGAGTTCACGACCCCGGAATTTCTCAAGCGCGCCCGCGCCGAGGCCGCGCGCCTTGGCATGGCAGATGACATGCTCAAGCGCCCGCTCAATGTCGGCTTCTCCGGCGGCGAGAAGAAGCGCATGGAAATCCTGCAGATGGCCATGCTGGAGCCGACGCTGTGCGTGATGGATGAGACCGACTCCGGCCTCGACATCGATGCGGTGCGGGTGGTGTCGGAAGGCGTGAACCGCCTCAGATCCAAGGATCGCGCCATGCTGATCATCACCCACTATCAGCGACTGCTGAACTACATCGTACCCGACCGTGTGCACGTGATGGCCGCGGGCAGGATCCAAAAATCGGGTGGCAAGGAGCTGGCACTCGAACTGGAAAAAACGGGCTACGCCGAGTTCCAAAGCCGGGCGGCTTGAGCGCCGCCACGGTCCAAAAAAGAGTGAACGTGAGATGACAGTGGCCATAACCAGGACGAAGGCCGAGCAAGGGCTCACCCAGAACTTTGAGGCAGTCGCGGCCCAGCTGCCGGGCGGCCCCGCCGTGGCGGCGGCGCGCCGGGCTGCGATCGGAGCCTTTGCGGCGCTCGGCTTGCCGCATCGCCGGCTCGAGGCCTGGAAGTACACCGACCTGCGGGCGGCGCTCAAGGACGCCCTGCCCGTCGCGGTCGGCGCCGTGCGCGCACCGCCCACGCTCGCGCAAATCGACACCGCCCTTGAGGAGTTCGCCGAGCTCGATGTCCATCGTTTCGTGTTCGTCGACGGCGTCTATGTCCAGGGCCTGTCGGCACAAACCGCGCTGGCCGGGCTCACCTTCACGCCGCTGGCCGAGCGGTTGGCCAAGCCCGAGGGCGCGGCCGACGAGGGGCTGGCGGCGGCGGCCGAACAGGACGCCGTGGTGGCGCTCAACACCGCCTTCATGACCGATGGCGCGGTAATCGAGATCGCCCGCGGCGCCAAACTCGCCAAGCCGCTGCTGCTGCTCTTTATCCGTACCACCGGTGAGGCACGCCTCCTCACCACGCGCAATCTCCTCTCGATCGGCGCCAATGCGTGCGCGACCGTGATCGAGGCGCATCTGACCCTGCCTGGCGCCGCCGCCGGGCAGAGCAACGCCTTAAGCGAACTAGCCATTGCCGAGGGCGCCCAGCTGGCGCACGTCAAACTGACGCTCGCCGGGCAGGCCGAGAGCCATCTGGCGACCTGCAGGCCCACGCTCGCCGCCGGCGCGACCTATCGCGCCTTCCAGTTCACCGCCGCCACCGGGCTGGTGCGCAACGGCGTCGCCCTGAGGTTTGCTGGTGAGGGAGCCAAGGCCGACGTTTCGGGATGTTTTCTGGGGCGGGGCCACGAACACATCGACACCACGCTGGTGATCGACCATGCGCTGGGTGGTTGCGAAAGTCGCGAACTGTTCAAGGGCGTGTTGGCAGATAGGGCCCGTGGCGTGTTCCAGGGCAAGGTGATCGTGCGGCCCGATGCGCAGAAGACCGACGGCAAGCAGATGGCGCAGGTGCTGATGCTGTCCGAGGACGCCGAGTTCGATTCCAAGCCCGAGCTTGAGATCAACGCCGACGACGTGGTGTGTGGGCATGGCTCGACCTCGGCGGAGATCGACGAGGATCTGCTTTTCTATTTCCGCGCCCGGGGCATTGCCGTCGAGGTAGCGCGCGCCCTGCTGGTTGAAAGCTTCATCGCTGAGGCGATCGACAAGGTCGCCGAGGCGCTGCGCCCCGCGCTGATGGCCGTGGCACGGCGCCGCTTGGCGCAATTGAGCACGTGAGGTGGCGCCGTTGGCTACGGCGAAGGAAGGCACATGACCGCAATGATCAAGGGGGCTGAGCTCAAGGGCGGCGTCAACTACGACGTCGACACCATCCGAACGGATTTTCCCATTCTTTTCCGTGAGGTCTACGGCAAGCCGCTCGTCTATCTCGACAACGGCGCCTCGGCGCAGAAACCGCGTCCGGTGCTGGAAGCCATCGAGCATGCCTACAAGATGGAATACGCCAATGTGCATCGCGGCTTGCACTATCTTTCCAACACTGCGACCAGCCGCTTCGAGGATGCACGCGAGACCGTGCGGCGCTTCCTCAATGCCGCGACCGCCGAGGAGATCATCTTTACACGCAACGCCACCGAAGCGATCAACTTGGTGGCGAGCTCGTTCGGCGGCATGACGATCGGCGAGGGCGACGAGATTGTCATTTCGGTGATGGAGCATCACTCCAATATCGTGCCCTGGCACTTTCATCGCGAGCGGCGCGGTGCCGTCATCAAGTGGGCACCGATCAGCGATACGGGCGAATTTCTGCTCGATCGTTTCGAGAGCCTGCTCGGCCCGCGCACCAAGATGGTGGCCATCACCCACATGTCGAACGTGCTGGGCACCATCGTGCCGATCAAGGAGGTCGTCAGGATCGCGCACGCCCGCGGTATTCCAGTGCTGATCGACGGCAGTCAGGCAGCCGTGCACATGACGGTCGATGTGCGCGATCTCGATTGCGACTTTTACGCCTTTACCGGGCACAAGACGTATGGTCCGTCGGGCATTGGCGTGCTCTACGCCAAGCGCCGCCATCTCGATGCCATGCCGCCCTATATGGGGGGCGGGGAGATGATCGAGAGCGTGCAGCAGGACGCCATCAGCTACGGACAGCCGCCGCACAAGTTCGAGGCCGGCACACCCCCCATCGTGCAGGCGATCGGCCTGGGCGCCGCGCTCAACTACATGATGCAGGTCGGGCGCGAACGCATTGCCCGACACGAGGCCGTGCTCAAGGACTATGCGCAGGCGCGGCTCTCCGCGCTCAATTGGCTCAAGCTCTACGGCACGGCCGCCGACAAGGGTGCCATCGTCGCTTTCGGCATCGACGGCCTGCATCCGCACGACATTTCCACCATTATCGACCGTTCGGGGGTGGCGGTGCGCGCCGGCCACCACTGCGCCCAACCGCTGATGCAACGGCTGGGCGTGACCGCCACCTGTCGCGCCTCCTTTGCCATGTACAACACCAAGGCCGAGGTGGACGCGCTGGCCGAGGCCCTGATCAAGGCGCACGATTTCTTCGCCTGAGGCGCCGCGGGCGAGCGAACAAGCAAGGGTAGTGCGATGGATAAGGGTAGTGCGATGGATGAGGCGGGGACAAAGGCAAGCGATCAGGCGCCGCTCGCAGCCGAGCCGACAACGGTTGCGGCCGTGCCGGGTGCATCGATCCCGGCCGAAGAACTGGAGCAGCTGACGGCGGATATCGTCGGTGCGCTCAAGACCGTCTACGACCCGGAAATCCCCTCCGATATCTATGAGTTGGGGCTCATCTATAAGATCGATGTCGATGCTGAGCGCAACGTTGCGGTGGAAATGACGCTGACCGCGCCCGGGTGCCCGGTGGCCGGTGAAATGCCCTTATGGGTGGAGAATGCCGTGGCCGGCGTGGCCGGCGTTGGTCAGGTCTCGGTCAAGCTAACCTTCGATCCGCCCTGGGATCAGTCGCGCATGTCCGACGAAGCCCGCCTCGCCCTCGGCATGTTTTGAAAGGCGCGTTGCCGCTCGACCGCACTCGGCGCGGGCGAACCTGAGCGCACGGCCCAGGGGACCGGGGCCAGATGCGCAAGCGCAAAAGAGGCGCGGACTCTAGGCCGCCTGAACGCTGCGCGCGGCTTCCCGCCAGCCCTTGATCTTTTCCAGATCCGGCATCTCGGCCTGGCGCAGCAGGCGTTGGCCCGCGGTGGTCAGGGCAAAATTGATGACGTCGGTGCACAGTTTTTCGGCTGCCGCGGCGGCGATTGCCTGCGCGCTGGCATAGCCCGCGCCGACCAGGAGCTGCGCGTGCGTGCCCGCCAAGCCGGGTAGGGTGCAGACCAGCCGGGCCTGATCTTGCCAACCGGAGATGATTTCGGGGGTGATGTGGCGCGCCCCGATCAGCACCGAAAGCGCCGCCGGATCGGCCTTGATCAGGTCGCGCACCGTCTTGATGCCGTGCGGATAGAGGCGGGCGGCCGTCTTGGGTCCGATCGACGGGCCCATGACCACATCCTGGTCGAGCGACAGGCGCGATGGCGCCGCCGTGCCCGCCGGGGCGGGCGCTCGCCGCCGGGGCGCGGCGGCCGTGACCTGTTGCAGGCGAAGCGATAGACCGGCGCGAGGCCGGACCGCAGATTTTTGGTCGGTGCCGACAGGGGGCTTGAGCGCGGGCGGCCGCAAGGCAGCGAACGCCACGACGTTATCGTGCGCCGCCGCGGCACGCCGGGCGGTTGCCGTGCGCTCGATGTGGGTGACGATGCGCGGACGCGGCGTGAAGGGAAAGACCTGTGACGCCGACGGCGGCGGCTTGCGCTTGGCCAGCACCTCCTCGGCGTAAAGATCGCGGACGACCCGCTCGTGGTCCCCAAGCGTGTGATCGACTTTGCCCACGGCGGTGAGTTCGTCGTAGCTGCGCTCGATCTGGCGGCGCTCTGCCCGATCGGCGATCCGCCGCGCAACCAGCTTGAATGGCACCTTGAGCGTTGCCAGCAGCGTCGCCGCCGTCAGCGGCACCTGCGGCGGCGGCGCGTGCGCCTCCTCGATGGCACGGCCGAGCACGATGGCGTAGCTGGCGGTGGCATAGCGGATCAGCTCGGCGATGATGCGGCGGGCGATCGGGTCGAGACCGGCCGGGGGGTCGACCACGCCGCGCTGGATGTCGTAGTGGGCGATCAGTTTTTCATAGTAGGCGTTGGCACGGTCGGCGCCCGTCAAAACCAGCGCAACCAGCCAGTTGGCGTCTTCGCTCAGCGTGACGGGCATGTGCGCAAATTCGCGGTTCCCCTCGGCGCGGAGCTGGTCATAGCTCTTGGCGATGCTCCACTCGACGGCGCGGTGAATATTGTTTTCCGCCTCCGACTGGCCGGTGTGGAAGGGATGCAAGGGGTCGGTGTAGTAGTGGCTCAAAACCCCGGCGCAGTAGACCGCCGTCTGCCAGTCCTCTTGCGACAACGCTTCCACAAGGTGCTGGTACCAGCTGACCACCTTTTGCGGTGCGCCGCCCCAGTAGTCCTCGCGCGTGTGCAGCACGTGGTTCTTGAAGTCCTTGAATTCCTGGTCCGGTGCCTTGGAGCCTTCCAAGTAGAGATCGGCGTGCTTGAGAAATAGCCTTTGCCACGCCTCCCGGTCGGGACCTTCGAGCCGCCGCAGCGCGTCGAGCGCCAGCTTGTGGTGGGTGCCGTGGGCGTGGGCCGCGTAGATGATGGAAAAGAGGAGGTGCATGGCGGGTGCGTTCCGAGGCGCTAAGGGGGCACGCACAACGGGAAGGCTAGGAAGGCCCGGCACGATAGGCCGAGTCGCAAATGGCGGCGACGGCAATTTCATGAGCGGCAAGATCGCCCCGCCCAGTTTCGCCAACCCCGGCCCGGCCGCCCTGGCGCGGTTGCGTCGGCTTGGGGGCGCGGTGATTTGCCTTGCGACCGCCGGCGGCGGCAGGCAACACTTCCCCGCATGAGTTTATCGGACGAAGAGATCCACGCTTTGCTTGGCGACCCCGCCCAGCAGCCGCCCAGCGCGCGCCACCTCGGCTTCGAGCTCTTGGCGTTCTCGGTGGCGGAGGCTTGGGCCGAGGTCGCCTTCAGCCCGCGGCCGGAATTTGCCAATCCCGCCGGGCATGTGCAGGGCGGTTTCGTGTGCGCCATGCTGGACGATGCGATGGGGTTCACCGCTAGCATCTCCCAGCGCTTTGCCATCCTGGTGCCGACCCTGCAGGTCTGCGTCAGTTACCTGCGACCGACGCCGATCTCCCGCGTTATTGCCCGCGGCGAGGTCTTGCGCATGGGAAGCGCGACGGCGCATTTGCAAGGCCTGCTTCGGCTGCCCGATGGCACCCGGCTTGCCACCGCCACGGCAACGGCGGCGCTGCGGCCCTTTCCGCGACCGGCCTGAGCCGCGCGGCGCTCGAGCGGCGCCCCGGGGCGAAAGCCGCTGGGGGCGGGCGCGCCGCCGCGCCTCACGGGAGGGCCGCCTCAATGGTGAGGCGTCAACGCCGAATTGCCGGTCCAGATCAGGATGGCCAGCAGCACCAAGCCGGCGATCAGGCTCCAGGCCAGCAGCTTTTTTTCGATGGGGAGCAGCGGCTCGACTTGCATCTTGGCCAGCTCCTCGCCGATGCGCGCGCGCTCTTTGGGCTCAGTCATGCACAGTCTCCGTTCAGCCGGCGAGTGGCGGCATGATGCCGTAGAAAAACAGCCACGAGATCAACAGTCCAACCCAGATCACGAACCCAAACAGCGAGACCACGTACACCGCGGCCAACTTGCCAATACCCTCTTGCCAGAGTTGGCGCACATCGGACATCAGCCCGATGGAGAAGAAGGTGAATAGGAAGAACAGCTGTCGGAAGATATTGGCCTGAGCCATGGCGCCGTCGACCGTCTTCAGGACTGCCGGGCTCGAGGCAAGACCGATGCCGAGTACAAGCAGGAAGGTGGCGAGGAAGCCCAGGACGAATTTGGGAAAGCGCTCCCAGATTTCGCCAAAGCGCAGCTCATCGCCCGCGCGGCGCGGCTCGATGTGGCGGCTCCAGACATAAGCCAAAATGAAGGACCACACGCCGATGAAGATGTCGATGAAGACCTTGATGGTGGTGGTGGTGCCGACCACCCAGCCCGGGCTCCATTTGATGCCCCGGGCGGCGGCATCGCCGTAAAGCAGCGCCTCGGTCACGGCACCGCTGGCCACCGCGGCGCCATCCGTCTTCACCGCCAGCCCCATCCAGGCGGCCGCCACCAGCGGCTGGTCGGCGAGAAAGCTGCGCGCCAGGAAGGGCAGGATCAACAGCTCCACCATGGCAAACAGCACCACCAGCGAGGACACCATGATCGCCACCAACGGGCGGGCGCGAATGGCCGCGGCGGTGGCGATGGCGGCCGAGACGCCGCAGATGGCGATGCCGGACGCCAGCGGGGCCGCCCATTCGCGCGAAAAGCCGAACCACTTGCGGGCGACGAAATAGACCACGGCCCAGTAGATCAGATAGGCCTCGATGATGGCGGCGAGCCCGCGCACCATCACGGTCGAGGCAAGGCTCAGCTGCTCGGCGGCCTTGACGGCGAGAAACCCACCGAGAATGACGATCGCGGTCTTGATGTAGAGCTCCGGCCGCGCCGCTGCGCTGAGCCAACGCGCAAAAGACGGTGCAAAGTTGGCGATGGCGAGCCCCAACAGCAGGGCGATCAGATAGCCAGACTCGCCCGTCAGCCGCAGCGACCAGCCGATCGCAAGGCGCTGCATATCAGCCGGTGTGGTCACGGCAATATAGGCGTAGTTGCCGAGCACCCAGGCGAGATAGGAGAGCCAGTAGATCACGCTAAAGCCCAATACGAACCTGACGATGCCGACACCCAGGAAGGCAGCACCGATGCTCAGCAAGGCCAGGACGAAGCCATAGGTGACCAGCAGCAGGGTGAAGGTGCCGTAGTCGCCATAGCCCGGCGACGCCTGGCGCACGGACTTGCCGATCTCGACCCAAGTTCTTGGCGCCGTGGCCCATCCCAACAGGTCAACGCCGGCGAGGAGGCAGAGCGCAAGAAGGAGAATGACGAAGCCGGTGCCGACGGCCAGCCAATCCTCGCTGATGCGGGGAGCCCGCGGGCTCAGCGCCAGATCCCCGCCCGTTGCCGTCTGCTGCACCATGATCGCCTCCACGGCAGGATCGCCCGAAGCTCGGAGCTTTTAAAATTATTTTCTGGAAAAGGGCAATAAGAGGGCGAAGAAAAGAAAAATAATTCGTTTTCTGCCCGCGCACCCGAGCGCGTGTGCGCGGTAGCGGACGTTGCGGGCATGCGCGCGGCGTTGCAGGGCAGGCGCGAGAAAGCGTTGTGCGGGCGGCACCGGGGGTGCCGCCGCCGGCCGAGCGGGGGGCGGAAGGGTCTCAGCGGCCCTCGCGCCACCAGGCCAGTGCGAGGAAGGCCAGCAGGGCCGCCAGCGCCAGGGCGCCCGTGAACATCGGGATCAGTTTGACGCCGCGCGTCACGTAGGCCTCGCGATCTTTGAGGCCGAGCCAACCGGAGCCCGCCAGAACGCGCGCGTTGGCCAACATCGACACGCGCGGCACCTCGACGGCGCTCGGGTTCAGGCTGGCGGCGAGGCCGCCGCTGCGCGTCCAGAAGGTGCCGCCGCCCGTCGCCTCGATCAGAGGCTTTAGCTTTTCATCGGTGGCCGTCACTTCGCTCATCTCGCGCGCGTCCTCGATACCGGTATGGGCGACGGCGGTGAGCGGGCCCGTGGGGGAGGACGTCTGCAGTTTGTAAAGGCCCGGCGTCTTCACATCGATGGTTGAGCGCCACACGCCCGGGCCCGCCGGGTCGAGCGTGACGTTGGAGGTCTCCCCGCCGGGTGCCGACACCTGGACCTCGGGCACACTCTCCTCCATCGAGCGCCGCTCGATGGTGAGCTTGAGGCCCTTGGAGGAGGCCAGCAGGCGCTCTTCCTCCAGGTCCGGCTCTTTCATGAGCCAGTGGGCGAGACGGCGCAGCAGGTCCGTGTGCGGACCGCCGCCATCGTAACCGCGCGCCCACAGCCAGGCATGGTCGGACAGCAGCAGCGCCACGCGCCCGCGTCCCTTGCGGTCGAGAACGAGTAGCGGATGATTATCCACCCCGTTCATGACGGTGCGCCCCTTGCCAGGGATCACGTCGACCTGCCGGAACCAGCGGCCCCAGGTCGGATCCTTGTTGGCATCGCTGGAGCTGCTGCCGGGCAGCCCGCGTGTGACGGGATGTTTTAGCCCGTCGACCGATAACTTCGCCTTGAAGGGCTGCTCGAGCAGGCGCCCGGTCGGCGTCGCCGGCAGCACGGTGGCCAGCGGCGTGCGCGACAGGCTCATCTGGCCTGCGAAGTCGTCGCCGGCGGCAACCAGCAGCGCGCCGCCCTGCTCCACATAGCGGGCGATATTCTCATAGTAGAGCAGCTGAAGAATGTCGCGGTGTTGGTAGCGATCGAAGATAATGAGGTCGAAGTCTTTGATCCTCTCGGAGAACAGTTCGCGCGTCGGGAAGGCGATGAGCGAGAGTTGATGGATCGGCGTGCCATCCTGCTTTTGCGGCGGCCGCAGGATGGTGAAGTGCACGAGATCGACGGCGGCGTCCGACTTGAGCAGGTTGCGCCAGACGCGCTCGCCCGCATGCGGCTCGCCGGAAACCAACAGCACGCGCAAGTTCTCGCGCACGCCCTCGGCCGCGACCACCACCCGATTGTTGGCGGCGGTGAGCTCGCCGGGCGCCGTTTCGAGCTCGATCTCGACAATGTTCTGCCCGGCGTGCGGGAACGGCATCTGAATTTGCACCGTGCGACCGATCGTCGTCGGGCGCGTTTCGTCGGGCCGGCCTTCGCGGCGGACTTTGAGCGTGACGCGATCGCCGCCCTTGCCCTTGCGCCCGGTTTCGACCACCCGCACCTCGATATCGCGGGCCTGACCGACAATGCCGTAGCGTGGGGCCCGCAGCACCTCGATCCGCCGGTCGAACTCGTCGGGCGCCCCGGTGAGAAGCGCGTGCACGGGGGCATCAAAGCCCAGCATTTGCGCCGATTTCGGAATGTCGTGGACCTGCCCGTCGGTGATCATGATGACGCCGGCGAGCCGGTCGGGTGGGGTATTGGCCAGCGCGCTGTTGAGGTCAGTAAAGAGATTGGTACCGGCGGCGGCCTCCCCGGTCGGTTTCGATGAGGAGACCCAGCGCACCTGCAGGTTGGCGATGCCCGCCAGCTTGTTTTCGAGCTCGTTGCGGATGGCGGCGCTTTGCTCGGGCCGGCCGGCGATGGTTTGGCTCATGCTTTCGTCGATGACGACGATGGCGATGTTGGCAAGGCTCTCACGCTCTTCCTGCCGCAGCGTCGGGTTGGCGAGTGCCAGCAGCAGGGCGGCGAGCGACAAGGCGCGTAAAACCGCGCCGCGGTTGCGGCGCAGGAGGAGAACGAGCGCCAGCGCCGCGGCCAGCACGACGGCGGCCCAGAAGTAGGGGCCTGGCAGCATTGGAGAGAAATCGATCGACCAGCTGCTCATTGCCTCACTGTCCTAGCCGTTCGAGCAGTGCGGGCACATGCACCTGGTCGGCCTTGTAGTTACCTGTCAACGCATACATCACGATGTTGACGCCGGTGCGGAACGCCATTTCGCGCTGGCGCTCGCCGCCCGGCACCACCGGATAGAGCGGCTGATTGCGATCATCCAGCGCCCAGGCGGCGGCGAAATCATTGCCGGTGACCAGGATCGAGCTCACCCCGTCGACCCGGCGCGCCTGCCGGCCCTGATCGCTATCGCGCGGGGACTCGGCCTCCACCCACAAGGGTCCGCCCTCCCAGCGCCCGGGAAACGAGCGCAACAGATAAAACGACTTGGTCAAGACGTGGTGTTCGGGAACCGGCTCCAGGCGCGGAATATCGAGGTTGCCGAGCAGGCGCTGCAGCGGTGTGCCGGCCTCGCCGCGCAGGTTGAAGCCGGTCGGTACGCCCTGCCCGTAGTCTTTGGTGTCGAAGATGATCATGCCGCCTTGCTTCATGTAGGCGTCGATTTTGGCGAGCGTCGCTTCGTTCAAGGCGCGCGCGTTGGCAAGGACGGGCCAGTAGAGCAGGGGATAGAAGGTGATTTCATCGCTTTGGATGTTGATGGCAAAAGGATCGCCCGGCTCCACCGCCGTGCGCGCGATCAGGAACTTGTTGAGGCCGATCAGGCCCTGGCGGCTGGCCTCGTCGGTGGCGCCATCGCCGGTGAGGACGTAGCCGAAACTGACCTTGCCCGTGGCGCCTATGGCGCGCGCGTCGGCCCCCGTCGCGCGGGTCGGGGCGCCCTGCGCGGCGGCGGGTGGGCTCGTTGCTGCCGTGCCGGCGGCGAGCAACGCCAGCACGATAATGGCGCTCGCGGCGCGCGACAGCCGCCGGCCCGCCCCCAGGGCGAGGCCCTGCAGCAGGAGGACCGCCAGGATGTCGGCGAACAAAAGCGCGAGCGCGGCCAGCAGCAACTGCGCCTTGAGGGGCTGGGCGGCATCACCCTCATAAACGCGCCGGTCGGCGCCGACCGGCAGGCTGGGCAGGGGCTTCAGCAGGCTTTTGGCGGTGATCAAGTTGAGCGCGCGCGGCGTCCCCGCCGGCCCGTAGTAGCCCGGTGGATTGTCGGCGTTGGGCTTGGCGTCTGCCAGCTTCGCGGCCGCGATAGCTTGGGTCGTCGGCGGCGGCGTCCGCAGCAAGCCGAAGCCGTCGAGCACCTGCAGGGGGGCCAGGACCTCGGCCGTCGCGGGGGCGTCGCTCTCCCGGTCACCGGTCAACTGTGCGGCCTCGCCGCCGCCGAGCCGGCCGAGGCTGGTGATGCGCCGCAGCATTTCCACGAACAGGCCCGAGAGCGGCAAGTTCGACCACTCGGAATTGGCGGTGACGTGGAAAAAGATCACCTGCCCTTCGCCGCGTCGCGCCGCGGTAACCAGCGGCGTGCCGTCCTTGAGGCGCGCCCAGACTTTGACCTCGGCGCCGAGGGCGGCCGGATCCGCCAGCACCTGACGGTTGACGGCGACTTCGGCGGCAACGGGGAGCCCCGCGAAGGGGCTGTCGTCGGTGAAGGGGGCAAGCGGTTGCGGCGTCGACCATGACAAGGCGCCGCCCAGCGTGCGGCCACCAAGGCGCAAGGCCACGGGCAAAAGATCATCGCCGCCCTTCTCGAGCCGCGGGCCGGCGAAGCGCACGAGCACGCCGCCCTTTTTCACCCACTGCTCGACCCGCTCCTTGATCTCGGCGGGCAGGGTGCCGATGTCGGCCAGCATCAGCACGGAAATATTGCGTTTGATCAGCGCCTCGAGCGAGGTTTCGAGATTGGCGTCTTCGCTTTTGGCGATTTCCGAGAAGGGCTGCAGCGCCCGCTCGATGTAATAGAGCGGGGCCAAGAGGGGTTGGGCCTGCTCCCGCGAGGCACCCGACACCAGACCCACCCGGTGCCACTGCGAGCGTGCATCGAGCAGGCTGACGGCCGCGGCGGAGCGCTGGCCGGCGATCTCCACGCGCGTCACCTGGTTCCTGAGCTCCAGCGGCAGGTCGAAGGTCGCCAGCGCGCGCGTCTCGCCGGTCTCGAACTTGAAGGGCGTCTCGCCGAGGCGCTGGCCGCGGGCGGAGAGCGCGTGCAGTATGCCCTCGCGGCTGCCACCCTCGGCGCGCAGCACCTGGGCATCGAGGCGGCCGCCGGCACCGACACCGGCCGTGGCGCCGAGCGCCTCACGGCCCGCGGCGTTGCCGATCACCACCAGGCCACCGCCCGCAAGCTCCTTGAGCTTCTCGGCAAAGCTGCGCGCCCCGTCGTCATGGTCGATGCCGTCGGCCAACCAGACGGCGCTGGCATCGCGGGCACCGGCGAGCGCCCTGGCGATGGCCGCCACCGTCGCCGGCCGATCGGGGGCGAACGGCTGGGGCTGCACGGCTGCCGCGGTCGAGCGCGCGGCCGCCGGGGGTTCGACCTTTAGCGTAGCGGTCTTGCTCGCCTGGGCGGTGGGCGCGACGATCACCGGCCGGCTCTGGGTTTCGGCCTCGGCGATAAAGCGGTCGAGCGCGCGCGTGCGCTCGGCCCAGTGCGCGGCGGCCGCCCAGCTGTTGTCGACGGCAATAATGACCGGTCCCGACCCGGTCAGCGCGTGCTCTCGATTGGCGTTGAGCACCGGTTCGGCCAGCGCCAGGATGACGAGGCCTGCGGCCAGCATGCGGATTAAGGTGAGCCACCAGGGCGTTTGCGCCGGGGTCTGCTCGCGGTTCTCCACGCCCATCAGAATGCGCGTCGGCGGAAAGGCCAGGCGGCGCGGGCGCGGCGGAATGGTGCGCAACAGCCACCAGATGACGGGCAGCGCCAACAGGCCCGCCAGCAGCCAGGGGCTCAAGAAGGCAAGCGGCCCAAAGCTCATGACGTGGCCCCCAAGCCGACGACGGCATCCCGCGTCCACCGGTAGTCGCTGGCCATGCCTTGCAGCCGCATGATCAGGGTCAAAAGCGGCTCGGCGGCGGGTCGGTCCGTATGATGCACGAGGAACGACCAACCGATGCGACGCGTGATCTCCTCAAGGCTGGCGCGATGCTCGGCGAGCTTGCGCTGGTAGGCCGGCCGCAGGGTCTCCACGCGGTCCGCGACCCAACGTTCGCTCGTTTCCGGGGAGCGAAACTCGATGCGGCCCTGGTAGGCCAAGGTCTCTTCCGCGGGATCGAGAATTTGCACGACATGGCCAAAAACGCCGCCCTCGGCCATGGCGTTGAAGCGCTCGGCGATGGCGGCCGGCGGGTCGAGGAAATCGCCGAACAGCAGGGCGCTGGAAAAGCGCGACAGACGCGCCGGCGGCGGCAGGCTCGACTGCACGGCGGCCTCGGTTTCGTGTGTCGCCAGCGATTCGGCGATACGCGACGCCGCCCGGCGGCTCGCCATTGGTTGCGTGAGCCCGATCAGGGCGATGCGCTCGCCCGCGCGCACCAGCAGCTCGGCCATGGCGAGCGTCAAGACCACGGCCCGATCGCGCTTGCTGAGCGGGGCCAGATGGCTGCGAAAGGCCATCGAGGGCGAGACGTCGGGCCACAGCCAGAAGGTGTGGGCCGCCTCCCACTCACGCTCGCGGACATAAAGGGTATCCGAGCTGGCCGAACGGCGCCAATCGACCACGGCTGCCGGGTCGCTCGCGGCAATGAACTGGCGGAATTGCCAAAAGGTCTCGCCGGTGCCGGCGCGGCGGCGGCCGTGGATGCCGTGCGTCACGGTGTTGGCCACGCGCAAGGCATCGAGCAAGAGCTCGGGCAAGCGATCGGCGACGGCTTGCGCCTCGCCTTCGAGGGCAAACACGCTGCTGACACCGCTGCCGTCTGTTTTCGGGGATCCCCGCGCGGCCACTCTGGCTCACTCCAGCGCTGCGGCCAGCCGCGCGATCACGCCGCTGGCGGTTTCTCCTTCTGCACGTGCCGCAAATGTCAGAGCCATGCGATGCTTCAACACCGGCTCTGCGAGTTGGATCACGTCGTCGACCGAGGGCGCCAGCCGTCCGTCGATCAATGCCTTGGCGCGTACCGCGAGCATCAGCGCCTGACTGGCGCGCGGCCCGGGACCCCAGGCGACAAAGCGATCGGTGTCTTGACCCGCGCCGGTGCCTGGGCGCGCCGATCGCGTCAGCTTCAAGATCGCCTCGACGACCTTGTCGGGAACCGGCAGCTGGCGCACGAGGCGCTGAACGCCCAACAGCTCCTGCCCCGTCAGGATCTGCTCGACGCGGCGTTCGTCGGTGCCGGTGGTGGCAAACAGCATGCGCCGCTCGGCGCCCTGGTCCGGATAGCCGACGTCAATCTGCAGCAGGAAACGATCGAGCTGCGCTTCGGGCAACGGGTAGGTGCCTTCCTGCTCGAGCGGGTTTTGCGTGGCCAGCACATGGAAGGGCGTGGGCACATCGTGGCGCTGGCCGGCGACGGTGACGTGATGCTCCTGCATCGCCTGCAGCAGGGCCGACTGGGTCTTCGGGCTGGCGCGGTTGATTTCGTCGGCCATCAGCAGCTGGGCGAAAATCGGCCCCTTCACGAAGCGGAAGTGGCGCCGTCCCGCGGCACTGTCTTCCAGGAGCTCGGCGCCGATGATGTCGGAAGGCATGAGATCGGGTGTGAACTGAATGCGCTTGGCGTCGAGCCCAAGCACCTTGCCCAGGGTCTCCACCAGCAAGGTCTTGGCTAGACCGGGCACGCCAATCAGCAGGGCGTGGCCGCCAGACAGGATGGTGACAAGCGTGCGCTCGATCACCTGCTCCTGCCCGAAGATGACGGCCGCGGCCGCTTTTTGGATGCGTTGAATGCGCTCGCCGGCCGCTTCGATGCGACCGACGATGGCCTCGTCGGTTTGGGTGAGTATGCTCATGACCTGACTATACGCTGGGCTGCGGGGAATGCGAAACTGTGTTGGCAAACATGGTCAGAATATGAACAGGTGGGATTGGCTGCAATTGGTGCAAGAGCCAAGATAGTGGGCACCCGGCCCGGCGCGGGCCAGGGGATACCTTTGGCGCCCAAATCGGATGGATCTGGGCCAAGGCAAGGAAAAGGACGGCAAAGTTCATGGCGAACGCGGAACGGCTGGCGCCGATTGCGGCGGAAAAGATGACCACAGAGCAGCGGCAAGCGGCTGAGGAGTTTAAGGCCGGGCGTGGTTACGACCTGCTGGGACCGTTCGCCGTCATGCTGCGCTCGCCCGAAGTCATGCTGCGCGCGAAGGCCATGGGCGACTACTTACGATTTCGTAATGTTCTTCCCAAACGCGTGAGCGAAATGGTGATTTTAATGACGGCGCGCGAATGGACGCAGGAGTTCGAATGGTCGCATCATTACACGTATGCGCTTGAAGCAGGGCTCGCCCCTGCCATCATCGCGGCGATCGCGGACGGGCGGCGGCCGCAGGCCTTGGCCGAGGACGAGGCGGCTGCTTACGACTTTGCCAGCGAGTTGCAGCGGCGCAAAAGCGTGAGCGATGCGACCTTCGCCAACGCGCGCGCTGCCTTTGGCGAGCCCGGTGTCATCGATCTCATCGGCATCGTCGGCTACTACAGTCTGCTCGCCATGATGATGAATGTGGCACGAACCAAGCCCGATACCAGCACGGGCCTGCCGTTGCCGCGCTTTCCGGATTGAGCATGGTCGCGGCTACGAGGCACCGTATCTTTGGTCTGGAAGCGCTTCTCACGGCGGAGGCCGGCAGGGGCCGGCCGCCCGTGGAGGCGTGGAATCCGCCCTACTGCGGCGACATTGGCTTGGCCATTGGCGCCGATGCGGTGTGGTACTACCGCGGCAGCCCGATTGGGCGCATGGCTCTCGTCAAGTTGTTTGCCAGTGTACTGCGCAAGGATGCCGACGGCCGACATTACCTGGTGACGCCCGCGGAGAAGGTGGACGTGGCGGTGAAGGACGCCCCGTTCCTCGGCGTTGAGATGGAGGTGCGCGGAGAGGGCACCGCGCAAGAGCTCATCTTTCGCACCAACGTCGACGACATTGTCACGGCGAGCCCCGCCCATCCCCTGCGCTTCGAGCTTGAAGCGGGCAGCGGCGGGCTCAAACCTTACCTCGGGGTGCGCGGACGGCTCGAGGCCTTATTGACGCGCGCCATCGCCTGGGACCTGGCGCAGCTGGCGATGGCGGCCGCCGAGACGGGATCCCCGCTTGGCCTGTGGAGCGGCGGCGCCTTCTTTGCGCTGCCGTCGGTGGCCGCCGGTGGGTCGGCGCCATGAACCTGGACCCCGCCGGGCCAGCGTTGAACGAGGCGCAATTTCGCGAGCTGGCGCGGCGCGGCCTGGCGCCGGAGCCCTCGCCTGCGATCTTCGATGCGCGCACCGGCCGCGCCTACGGCCCCGGCGACTGGGACCTCAACCCCGAGTTCAAGGGCGAGCTGGCGGCGATGGCGGCGCCGAGGCCCGCCGCGGTCCTCGTCCCCATTGTCTTGCGCCAGGAGCTGACCGTGCTCTTGACGCAGCGCTCCCACGACATGCCCAGTCACCCCGGCCAGATTTCCTTTCCCGGCGGCAAACTGGAAGCCGGTGACGCCACGCCCGTTGCCTGCGCCTTGCGGGAGGCCCAAGAAGAGATTGGACTGCCGCCTGCCAACGTCGAGCCTTTGGGCTTCCTCGACAGCTATCGCACCGGCACCGGCTTTCAGATCAGCCCGGTGGTGGGCCTGGTGCGGCCGCAGTTCCAAGCCGTGCTCGACCCGCGCGAGGTGCTGGAAGTGTTCGAGGTACCGCTCGGCTTCCTCATGAACCCTGCCAACCATCAAAGGGCCTCGCGCGAGTGGCGCGGGCGGCAACGTTTCTTCTATGCCATGCCCTATCAGGGGCGATATATTTGGGGTGCCACGGCCGGCATCCTCAAAAACCTATACGAGAGACTATTGTTGCGATGATCCGCGTCGTCATCGAGAACATTCTGCTCTTCCTGACGCCGATGGCCATGTACGTCGCCTTCATGCTGCTGACCCGCCGGGCCGCATCGGCGGGCACGGTGGTCAGCGATGCGCCGCTCATCTGGTTGTTCGTGGCGGGGGCGCTCCTGGTCGTGGCTACCCTGGTGTTCTACGGCTCGACCTCGGGGGGCCGTCCCGGCCAGGTCTACATCCCCCCGCACATGGGCAAGGACGGGCGCATCGAGCCCGGCCAGATCAAGTAGGCTCAATGATCGCCGCCACCGCATCGCCCGCGCCCGCCACTCTGGGCGACGCCGCCTGGCTCACACGACCGGCGACGCAGGCGGTCTTTGCCGCCTTGGCGGCGCACGGCCATGAGGCGCGCGCGGTGGGCGGTGCGGTCCGCGACGCCTTGCTCGGGCGCAGCGTTGGCGATGTCGACCTGGCGACCCCGGCGCGACCCGAGGCGGTGATGGCGGCGGCGCAAGCGGCGGGCCTCAAGGCGATTGCGACCGGGCTTACGCACGGGACCGTGACGGTCATCGCCGAGGGACATCGCTTCGAGATCACCACCTTGCGTGAAGATGTGGAGACCTATGGCCGGCACGCCAAGGTGGCCTTCACCGCCGATTGGGCAGCGGATGCCCGCCGGCGCGACTTCACCATCAACGCGCTTTACTGTGATGGGGATGGCGCACTGTTCGACCCGCTGGGCGGTTGGCCGGACCTAGCCCAGCGCCGCGTTCGCTTCATCGGCGATGCGGGCGAACGCATTCGCGAGGACTACCTGCGCATTTTGCGGTTTTTCCGCTTCGGCGCAGAATACGCCGATGGCCCGCCCGATCGGCAGGGGCTCGAGGCCGCGGTGGCCGAGCGCGCGGGGCTTGCTTGCCTTTCAGGCGAGCGCGTGCGCCAGGAGTTCTTTCGCCTCCTGATGGCGCCGCGCGGGCCAGCGATGGTGCGCGCGATGCTCGACTATGGCCTGATCACCTTGGTGCTCGGCCGAGCGCCGCGTCCCCTGCTGCTGGAGCGCGTCGCCGAGCTCGAGGCCGGCCTTGGCCTTACCGCCGATCCGCTGCTCCGCCTCGCGGCGCTGGCCGTGGAAACGCTGGAGGATGCCGATGCGCTGCGCGCCCGCCTGCGCCTCTCCAATTACCAATATGCCTGCCTTGCCCGGGTCGAGACCGGCAAGGCAAGGTTTGCCGCCGGGATGCCCGAGGGCAAGGCCAAAGCCGTGCTCTACAGCGATGGGCGGGAGGCCGCCCGTTGGCTGCTTGTGTTCGACTGGGCACGCTCCGGCGATCCCGCCGAGCATCGGGGTTGGCGCGACCTGTGGGCGCTGGCAGAGCACTGGCAGGCACCGCTTTTGGCGGTGACAGGCGAGGACGTCATGGCGCTGGGCGTGCCCGCGGGACCGCGCGTGGGCGCGCTGTTGCGCGCGCTTGAGGCTTGGTGGATCGCCGGCGAGTTTGCGGCGGACCGGGCGAGCTTACTGGCGAAGCTGGGCGAACTCAGCGCCGAGGAGCCCCGATCGGCTTGACGGCGCGGCGGCTGGCAGCGATCGGGTGTCACCCGGCAAGGGGCACTATCATCCCGGCAGCATCCTCGCTCTGCGCCTTGCTGCCGTCCTGTTCGCGAGCCCTGTTCGCGAGCCTTGTTCGCCAGCCTTGCTCGCCACCCCGCCCCGGGTGCAAGGCGCCCGGCCGCGCCGGCCGTTAGACGGCGAGGGGCAGGCTCACCTGCTTGGCCGTGCCGAACACACGCCGGTAGCGTTCCACTTCCTGGGGTGGGCCCACCGCCTTCAGGGCATTGTCGGACAGCTTCACGGCCGGGCGGCCGTTGGCCGAGATCACCTTGCAGACGATCGAAAAGGGGTCGAGCCGCATGTCGGGCCCGAGGCCGCGGAAGTCGTTGGTGAGCAGCGTGCCCCAGCCGTAACCGAGCCGCATGCGGCCGTGGAAGTGCCGGTGGATCTGTTCGATCGATTCCACGTCGAGCCCGTCGGAGAAGATCGCAAGTTTCTGGCGCGGGTCCTGGCCGCGCCGTCGCCACCAGTCGACAGCGATCTCGCCGCCGGCGATGGGGTCACCGGAGTCGATGCGCATGCCGGTCCAATGCGTGACCCAGTCCGGGGCCCGCTCGAGAAAGCCGCGGGTGCCGTAAGTGTCGGGCAACATGACGCGCAGATTGCCGTCGTAATCCTCCTGCCAATCGGCCAACACTTTATAGGGTGCCTCGGCCAGCTGCCGGTCGTTGGCGGCGAGCGCGCAATAGACCATCGGCAGCTCGTGCGCGTTGGTGCCGATGGCCTCCACCTCGCGGCGCATGGCGATCAGGCAGTTGGAGGTGCCGAGGAAGGCCGGGCCCAGGCCCTCGATCATCGCCTGCACGCACCAGTCTTGCCACAGGAAGCCGTGGCGCCGGCGCGTGCCGAAGTCGGCGATGCGCACCTCCGGCAGCAGCTTCAGGCGCCCGATATTCTCCCACACGCGCGTCATGGCCCGCGCATAGAGCACCTGCAGCTCGAACTTGCCGAGCCCCTTGGTGACCGCGCGGCTGTGCAGCTCCATCAGCACGGCCAGCGCCGGGATCTCCCACATGGTGGTCTCGATCCACGGCCCCTCGAAGGTCAGCTCGTACTGGTCGCCGCTCTT
>DATMZT010000073.1:0-19006 GCA_035573335.1 Hyphomicrobiaceae bacterium
TGTTGATCTTGTCGCGCCGCGCCAGCGTCGTGCTCCAGCGATAGTCATAAAAGGTGCCGGGGAAGTGATGCACGTTGGAGGCGCCGTCGCTTTCCGCGCCGTTGTGGGCGTTATGGAAATGCAGCTGGGTTTCGGCGCGACCGAAGCCGCGGTTTAAATCCTGGCCCTTGTACTCGGGCAGCTCGGAATCCTTCAGACAATTATAGACGCGCACCAACAGCGGCTCGCCGTAGCGGGCCTTGATCAGCAGCGGCGGCACGGAGCCGCGCGCGTTCTTGCCCACGCCATAGGTCCAGATGCTGTTGGGCTGCTGGTAGGGCATGGAGGGGTGAAGGCCATAACCCGCGTCGATTTCGCCGAGCGAGAGTACGTAGCCGACCCTAGGGAAGAACTCGTCCCAGCGCTGGTGAGCGAATACCTCCCCGGGCGGGCGACCCTCCATTGGCCCGCGCTTGGTGATGGGATTGCAAAACGGATTGGCGCTGGTCGGCTGGCCGGGATTGGCGGCTTTCCACGCACTGAAATCGTTGTGGTAGGACAGGCGCTTGGCCTTGGGCTCATTGCTGGCGGCCGGAAACAGAGCATCGCCGCTGCCGTCGCGTGTGAGCCCCAGCGGGCGGGGAATTTCCAACCGGTGCAACGGCTGGGTGAACTTGCGGGCGCCAAACAGCGGGCTGCGCGGGGTGCCGGTCGGAACCTGGCCATAGGCACTGGGTGCGTAGACGTTGAGGCCATTCTTCCAGGCCAGCAAGCCGCTGGACGTGAACAGGCCCCATCTGAAAAGCTCCCGCCGCGTCACCTGCCCCGTGGACAGGGCCCGCACGATTTCGAGGCGGTTGTCACGGGCCCTTGCGGCTTCTCGAATGCGATTGCGCGGTGCGTCCTTCGGCAAATACATAGGCATCCCCATGCGCTTGAGCGCGCTCAACCCATCCTTGCTGGCAGGAGTGTGCAGATCGCGCGGCCTGCCGACGGGTAAGCCGAGCGTCCTCGCCCTGGCCATGATGGCCCGGGACCTCAAGATCTCTCGCGCGGGCGCCGGTGCCGACGCCCCCGCGCTCGCCCGTCACCTACCTTTTTTGGCGCGGCGCCGTAGCGAGCCCGCCAGCCATACGCCGTCGCCCGCACGGCGACAGCGGACTTTTGTCTAACCCGCGGGGACCAAGAGTCTGGTCGTGTCAGAAACGTGGTGTTAGGCGTGCGTTTAGGGGCGGGTTAAGGGAGGCGTAACAATTCGGCACCTACTCGGCAAAAGTGCTAGTGTGACAAAGTGGTAGCCCCGAATCAGCATCGACGGGGTACCTAAAACTGAATAAGCTCGATCGATGTTTTCGCGCCAAGCCGCGGCAGCTTAGACCGTGGATCTATCGCCCAAGTGTTTGGTCGGAAAATTCGAATCTGTCACGGGTGTGCGCTTGAACGGACGCATGCGCAACGGCCTTGCGTATGCTGACTTCGAGGGGGATCGTGCCGATTTCAGGCAGATTGCGGTTAGCGGTCTTGCTTGCTGCTGCGGGCGCGCTGGGCGCGTGCACGCTGCCTTGGCAACAACTCAAACTTCCCGGCCCGGTTCCGCCTGAGGCGGGGCCCGCCCCGATCGCCAGGGCCAATCGCTCAGCGGGCTCGCCGCTTACGCCAGGGGCCGCCGAAGTTGCAGGCCCGCAAATCTCCGCGGGCAGCGGTCAATTCACCGGTAGCCCCGAGCCGCGACCCGCCGCCGGCGCGGCCAACAGCCGGGACGGCGTCACCCTCAATTTCGCCGGCGCCAGCATCGCCGAGGCCGCGCGCTCGATCCTTGGCGACATCTTGGGTGTCAACTACAGCGTCAGCGACAAGATCAAAGGCTCGATCACCATCCAGACGGTGCGCCCGATCCCGAAGGAGGCACTGCTCGGTGTCTTCGAGACCATGCTCGCCGGCGAGGGCGCGGCGATCTCGGTCGACAACGGGGTCTACCGCGTCCTGCCGTCCAACGATGCGGTGTCGGCGGCTGCCATCGTGGCGCGCGGCGCGCGGCGGCTGCCCGGCGTCAGCGCCCAAGTGATCCCGCTGCGCTACGTGGCCGCCGCGGAGATGGAGCGCATCATCAAATCGATGGCCCCCCAGGCCACCATCCTGCGTACGGATCCCGCGCGCAATCTGATGGTGGTGGCGGGCACCCGCGGCGACCTCGATTCCATCATGGACGCCGTCAGCACCTTCGACGTCGATTGGATGCGGGGAATGTCCTTCGGTCTCTTCCCGATCGAGACCAACGATCCCGACGCGATCGCACAAGAGCTCGATACGGTCTTTGCCAACGACCAGGAAAGCCCGACCAAGGGCATGGTGCGCTTTGTGCCGAACCGCCGTCTCAAGGCCATTCTGGTGATCTCATCAAGCGCCGAATACCTGAAGAAGGCGCAAACCTGGGTGCGCCGCCTCGACATGGTGGGTCGCGCCACGGAAAAGCAGGTGCACGTCTACCACATTCAAAACCGACCCGCGGTCGAGTTGGCGCAGTTGCTACAAAGGATCTACGGCAGCCAAGAGCAGGGCCGGGTCGCCTCCCTCACGCGCACGACCACGGCAACACTGTCGTCGGGACCGCTGCCGGATGCAATTTCCGGCCAACCCGCATTTCTGCCGGGAGCCCCGGGTGTACCGGCGGCGACCGCCGCGCCGGTCGCCGCCGGCCTGCCGGCAGCACCCCTGACGACGCCGGCTCCGGCGCCCGATCTCGGCCAGGCCGGCGCGCCGCCGATCTCGGGACGGCCACCGCTCGCCGCCGCACCCCTGGATGACCGCACCACCGGGGTCGCCATCGTTGCCGATGAGACCAACAATGCCCTGATCATCACGGCCAGCGCCCAGGAATACCACCGCATGCGCCGGATCCTCGAGCAGATCGACGTGCAACCGAACCAGGTGCTGATCGAGGCGACGATCGCCGAAGTGGGGTTGAACGATCAGTTGTCCATGGGCCTGCGCTGGTTCCTGCAGGCGGGCAACTTCCAGTTCAGGTTCACGGATATCGCCGCGACCACCCCCACCACTCCCACGAGCAACATCGTCGGTAGCATCCCGTCCGTAGTCGGACCGGCCTTCCCAGGGTTCTCCAGCTTTTTTAACACCCCCAACGTCCAGGTCGTGCTCAATGCGCTGAGCACGATCACGGACGTCAATATTGTCTCCTCGCCAACCTTGATGGTGCTGGACAACAAGCGCGCCACCCTGCAGGTGGGCGACGAAGTTCCGATCGTGACGCAGTCGGCCGTCGCCGTGCAGGTGCCCGGTGCACCGATCGTCAACTCCGTGAACATGCGCAACACCGGTATTATCCTGAACATCACGCCGCGCATCAATGACGGGGGACGGGTGCTGCTCGATATCGAGCAAGAGGTCAGCACGGCGGTGCAGACCACGACCTCGGGGATCGTCTCCCCGACCATTCAACAGCGCCGGATCAAGACCACGGTTTCGGTTGACGACGGCAACTGCATCGTGCTCGGCGGCTTGATCCAGGACAAGGCAACCAACACACGCAATCAGACCCCGCTGGTGGGCGAGATCCCGATCCTCGGCAACCTGTTCAAGCAAAAAGACGACAATATTACACGGGTCGAGCTGCTGATCGCCATCACACCCAAGATCGTCAAGGACAACGGACAAATTCGCGCGATTGCCGCCGAATTTCGCGATAAGATCAACTTGACGACGCGTCCGCAGCGCCAGGCTCCGCCCGATCGTCGCGAGCAGCTCGACAGGGTCCTGCGCTGACGGCGATCGCGCCTCGAGGCCAAGAGTCACTTCATGTGCAGCGTGCCATTGCAGCGCGGCCGGGCACTCTCGCCGGGCAAAGCCAGGGCCTCGGAGCGCGAGCGCGGCTTTGTGCTTATCATTGTCATCGCCGTCCTTGGCTTGCTTGCGCTTGCCGCGGCCGGTTTCGCGCAAGTCACCCGCAGCCAGGTCAAGGCAGCCGCCAGCAACGTTGGCAGTTCGACGGCGCAGGCCCTCGCCGACGCGGGCGTGCAGCTGGCCGTACTCGACCTCGTACTCGGCCGACAGGACCCTTCCTACCAACGGCGCTTTTCGGTGGGCGAGAAACCGTTCGTGTGCGATGCGGGCGACGGCCGACGTCTGGCCGTCTCGATCACCGACGAGGCGGGCAAAGTCGACCTCAATGCGGCCAGCGATCGCCTGCTGCAAGCCTTGCTCGTCGGCATCGGCGCAAGCAAAGGGGTGGCGGACGCCATCATCGACTTTAGGGACGATGACAACGTCAAGCGACCGCAGGGGGCCGAGCGCGACGAATATAGTGCCGCGGGCCGCCCCGGTCCCAAGAATGCGCCGTTCTCGGCGGTAGAGGAAATCGAGCAGGTGCTCGGCGTCGACGCCGAACTGGCGGCCCGCCTGCGCCCCCACATTACGGTCTACCCCGGCCAACCCGGGATCGACACCGGGAGCGCCTCGCGCGAGCTCCTCGCCGTTCTGGCGCGCGGCCTGGGCAGCGATCCGGGCGCCGCTGCGTCCGGACCAGCCGATCAGCGCGGCGAGACTGACAGCACACTGCCGGCCATGCCCTTCATGGGCGCCCAGGGCCGGCGCTTTTTCGCGGTGCATGCGGAGGCCTATGCGGATAGTAGCGCGTTCGTGCGCGAAGCCGTCGTCGAACTCGGGCAGAGTCGCGCCCGGCCGTTCACGTTCTTGCGCTGGTACCGCGGCATCCTGCGCGAGGGCGACGCCGCGCTGCAGGACACTGGCCTTGCGCCATGTCCCTGAGCATCGCCCGTCCTGAGCAGCACCCGTCCCCTGAGCATCGCGCCAGCGAAAGCGTGGAGCCGGGCCAGCCGTGAGGTCGGTGACCCCGTAGCCCGCTCACGGCCGAGCTTCAGCTGAAGCCGCGCGAGCGACCCCGGTCGCGTGGCCCCGGGGGCAATCGCGCTGGCATCGGTCAAGCTTGTCTCCGTCGCCCCTCTCACGCCGTGCAACAAAGCGTGACGCTACGTGATTTTGCGCAGGGCACCCTTCGATGGCACCCTTTTGGCGAGGAGTAGGCGGGAGGTGCTTCATGGGGTGGGCACCATGTCCCTCAGTCGAGACCTACTAGTCGCTAACGCGGAACAGCTTGTCGACCGTGCGGAACAGCGTATCGGCGTATTCAAAGTCCATCTGCGCCACCGGCAGACGGAGGGCTTGGAGTGCGAACGGCTGAGCGCGCGGGTGGGCCGGATGGAATTGGAGTTGAAACGCCTGCAACTCTACCGCGCCGTAATGCGCACCACGCACGTCACCGAGGCGGTGATGCCTGAAGCCGTTGCGGCGGCGCGCTTGCGCACTTAGCAGGATCGCGGCCGCCGCTGCCTTGCCGTGGGCGCACCTGGCCCGAGCTGCGGCGGGGTTAGTTCGGCCGGCGGCGACCCTGGTTTGCTAGCGGGCGCAGGCGGGACGTCCGGAGAGGCGGGCCACGGACCAACCCTTGCCGCCAATGTCTGCCAGCGCGGCCGGTTTTTCTCTGCGCGCGGAGGCCAGGATCACGGCGTTGAGTTCTTGCGGGGTCGGAACGTTCTCCATGAACAGCCACACGTCGAGACCCTGCGCCTTGAACTTGTCGGCAAGCCGTGCAGGCACGGGATCATCGGGGGCCTCACACGAGATATTGACGGCGATGCGCCCACCGGGACGCAGCCGGCGCCGTACATGGGCGATGCTGGCGGCATCGAGCACATCCTCGTAGGAAAACTCAGGCCCGCCCACATCGATGCCGATGGCTTGAAAGGTGCGGGTCTCGGCGCGAATGAATGGGCGCATATCGGCCGTGATGCACGCGATCGCGCTCGGCATCCAAAAGAAGGTGCGCGCCAACTGGAAGCTGATCGGGTTGACGTCGACCACCGTCACCCTGGCCCCGCGCCGATGCAGCATGCTCGCAAGCGCACCGCCGCCGCAGCCCAAAAGCAGGGCATTGCCGGTGCCGACGAGCAGCTCCGCCATCACGCGAATATAGTCGACACCCGCTTCGCCGCCGGCCACCACGCAACTCTGGCTGACACCGGCCTCTTCATAGTGTCGGATGCCGGTGCCCACCTCCTCGACGACCGAGATCCTTCCGTTTGGGCCGTCGAAGCGGGCGAGGACACGCATGCTGTTTCCGTGCCAAAGGCAAATCGCGCAGAGCGCTTTTATGCAAGAGCCGTTGGTCCAAGTCCAGGCGGCCATCGTTTGATGGTCACGCCCTGACCCACCGCATACGTCACTTGCACACTGCAATTCTCTCGTGCCGCAAGTCGCGCGCGCTGTCCAGCAGACTTCGCACCCAACCCATCCTTTGTTGCAATCCTTTGCCTCAACGCTTTGCGCATGACATTCCCCAACCCGTCGCCCGAAGACGGTTGCCGCAAGACCGTTCGCCTGCTTACTCAATGTCCCACCCAACGCCGTGCGCCGAGGTGTTTGCTGAGGGGGATTGCCATCCCATGGCGCCGCATGCGCACAGCCGGGTGCCGCCGTCCGCGCGCCGGGCGCGTTTACCGTATCGGTTGGTGCTGGCTTCGCAACGGCCTTGGGCGGTCAAGACCGTTGCGGAATCGTGAGCCCACGCTGCACCGCCGGGCGGGCCAGGCCGCGGTCGAGCCAAGCCGGAACGTGCTGCAGGGCATCGAAATCAACCAGATCACGGGCGCCGTAGAACCCGATCAAGTTGCGCACCCAACCAAGCATGGAGATGTCGGCAATGGTGTAGTCTTCCCCCATGATCCATTGCCGGCCCTTGAGGCGCGCCTCGAGGACGCCGAGCAGGCGTTTTGCCTCTGCGCGATAGCGCTCAAGGGGACGCTTGTCGGCAATCTCCCGTCCGGCGAACTTGTAGAAGTAACCAACCTGGCCGAACATCGGGCCAATGAAGGCCATTTGGAAGAATACCCATTGGATCGTCTCGTAGCGGCGCCCCGCCCCGGTGGGCATGAGTTTACCAGTCTTGTCGCTGAGGTAGAGCAGGATGGCACCCGATTCAAAGAGGCCGAGAGGTTTGCCCTCAGGACCGTTTGGGTCGAGGATTGCCGGGATCTTACCGTTGGGATTGAGCGACAGAAACTCGCGGGTCCAGGACTCGTTCTTGCCGATGTCGACGAGGTGAGGTTCGTAGCTGAGGCCCATTTCCTCCAGGGCAATTGAGACCTTAACCCCATTGGGCGTCGGCAACGAGTAAAGCTGCAGGCGATCGGGGTGCTTTGCGGGCCAGCGGGCCGTTATCGGGAACGCGGATAGGTCGACCATCCAACACCTCCTTGTGCCAACGACCGGCGCTGCGGGCGCGCCCACTTGCTTGGCTGCCGCCCCGCGCGCGGCTTGTCGGGACCTCCTGCGGCGTCAGGCCCACCAGCGCCGCGCCGACCTGCGCCACGCCGACCTGCGCCACGCCCCTGGGCAATAGCGCAAGATCCAACTGGCAAGCCGGCAGCGCCGGCGGGCCCACCCCGCCATCAGCGCGTCATGGCCGCATAGACGAGGGTTTGCACCTGCTCACGATAATATTTGCGCAATTCACCGGGTGCCGCGGTGCCGAACACGACCACCAGCTTTTCGGCCGGATCGGCGAAAAAGGCGGTCCCGTAGGCCCCATTCCAAGTGTATTCGCCAACATTGCCCGGCACGGCGGACAGGCCCGCCTGGGTGCGCACCGCCACGCCAAGCCCAAAGCCGAAACCCTCCCGGTGCGGTTCGACCTTGCCGACGTTGTTTTCGATTTCGGGGCCCAAGTGGTTGGACGTCATGTGCGCGACCGTCTTCGGGCTCAAGACGCGCTGACCATCGAGGACACCGCCGTTCATCAGCATCTGTGCAAAGCGCAGATAGTCACCAACCGTCGCGAAGGCGCAGGCCCCACCGCAATCGAACTTGGTTGCTTGGTTCAAGAGCACGATCGCTTGCGGCTTGCCATCGAGGGGGTTTTGCGCGAAGGGCTGCGCCAGGCGCGGGCGCATTGGCTCCGTGAGGGTAAAGGTGGTGTCCTGCATCGCCAGGGGCTTCCAGACATTGGCTTGCAGATACTCGCCGAGCCGTTGACCAGAGACCTTCTCGACCACCGCACCCAGAACATCGATCGAGAAGCTGTATTCGAACGCCGTCCCTGGCTGGTGGGCCAGCGGCAGCGTGGTGATCCGGTCGATGAAGGCAGCCGTATCGCCCTCCAGTGCCGGTTGCGTGCCGTTGGGGTAGAGCTTGCCGACGGGGTTGCTGTCCGGGCGTCCGCCGTAGGTCAAACCCGAAGTATGGCGAAACAAGTCCTGAATGAAGATCGGGCGGACTTGGTCGTCGAGCCGCAGGGAGCCGTCGGGCTGGGGCACGCCCACCTTCATGTTGGCGAAGGCGGGGAAGTAGTCTGACAGCTTGCTCTTGAGCGGCAGGCGCCCGTCCTCATGCAAGTGCAGCGCCGCCACACTGGCCATGATCTTGGTCATGGAGGCCAAGGCGAAGACCGCATCGAGCGGCATCGGCGTGCCCTGAGCGCTATCCAGGAAGCCGTAGGCCTTGTAGTGCACGAGCTTGCCCTCGCGGGCGATCGCCACGACGGCACCCGGCACCCTCTTTTCCCCGATCTCGCGGGCAAAAAAACGGTCTAAGCGCGCCAGGCCCTCCGGCGCAAAGCCGACTTCGCTCGGCGTCGTCGAGGGCAATGGCGTGGCATGGGCGTGGAGCGACATGAGCCCGGCGGCGAACGCGGCAATCGTGGCGGCAGATTTCATCGGGGCACCTCGCGGTGAGGCTGGGACAGGAGGGCTGGCTACGACAGAAGAGGCCGCGGCACGGCGCCATTTGACGGCGAGAGGCGCGAGCGTAGAGTTGCGCTAACCCGCCGTCCAGGGCAAACCTCGACCACACAGGGCTGCCGTCGCGGTGGCGCATATTGGCTTGCCACGGCCGTGCCCAGGCGACACAGATCGGCCATGGCGGCAGCGGAAAAAAGCGGAGCGTGCAAGAGCAAGCAAAAAAGCAATTCGCGGCTAGACGCCGTGGCCTGCGCGCCAAGCGGAGGGTTTGTTCGTCACCCGGACAACCGATAGGAGGAAACCCATGGAATTTGGCTATTTCACCATGCCTTCGCATCCACCGGAGCGGCCGCTAAAGGACGGTCACGAATGGGACTTGCAGGTGATCGGCTGGCTCGATGCCCTCGGCTATAAGGAATGCTGGATCGGCGAGCATCACACCGCCCCGTGGGAACCTCACCCCGCTCCCGATCTGCTGGTGGCGCAGGCGTTGCTGACCACGAAACGCATCCGCATCGGGCCCGGCGGCTTCCTGCTGCCCTATCACCACCCCGCCGAGCTTGCGAACCGCGTTGCCATGCTCGACCACATTTCGGGTGGTCGACTGAACTTCGGCATTGCCGCATCGGGCCTGCCCAGCGATTGGGCCATGTTCAACGTCGATGGCGAAAAGGGTGCCAACCGCGAGATGACGCGCGAAGCCCTCGATATCATTCTGAAGCTGTGGTCGACCAACGAACCCTTCGAACATGTCGGAAACTTCTGGACCGTGCGCAATCCCGAGGTGATGTACGGCTTTCTCAAGCCGCACATCAAACCGCTGCAGAAGCCGTTCCCGCCGATCGGCGTGGCCGGGCTGTCAAAAGGCTCCGATACCCTGAAACTCGCGGGCGAGCGCGGCTACCTGCCGATGAGCCTCAATCTCAATCCGGCCTATGTCGGCAGCCACTGGGAGGCGGTCGAGATCGGCGCCGCCAAGACGGGACGCAAACCCAATCGGGCCGAATGGCGCATGGTGCGCGAAGTGTTCGTGGCCGACACGGACGCCGAGGCCATGCGTCTGTCGGTCGGACTGCACATGGGGCGTATGATGCGCGAGTACTTCTTGCCACTCCTGAAGGAGTTCGAGTTCCTGCAGTTTTTGAAGCACGACCCCGAGGTCGCCGACAGCGAGGTCACGGCTGAATACTGCGCGCGTCACAACTGGATCGTCGGCTCACCGTCGACGGTGGCCGAAAAAATTGCGCGCATCCACGACGAGGTCGGCGGCTTCGGCCATCTCTTGGTGTTTGGGTTCGACTATGTCGAGCACCCCGAGGCCTGGCACCGCTCGCTGCAGCTGCTGGCGCAAGAGGTCCTGCCGCGCGTGCGGCAGCTGTCGCCAGCGGCGTGAAGCTGGGCGCGCGCAGCCCTGCGGCTGGCAGAGCTGGCCGCTGGCCACCCAATGCGGGCTCCGACGCGCCTGCTATGCTCCGGGCCGGCCGGTTTTGCGCCGGCGGCCGTGCCGGTGCTTTTTCTTGCGATCGGCCTCGGCATCGATGCTGGGCGTTGCCCGCCCGCCGGCGGGCTCCGCTGGGGGTTGCATTGTTGGCAACGGCCTGCCCGGGCTCGGCAAGCCGCGCTCGGCGTGCGGACCCATTTCATCGTAGGTCGGCTTGTGCGGCCCTTTGATCTGCTCACCCCATGCCCCCGCCTTTTGGCGCGGATCAACGCGTGGGGCCCGCGCCTCATAGTCCCGCGCCGGCACCGGGCGATTGCGCGCCGAGCCCATCTCGTCGAGATCGGGTTTGCGCACGCGGCTGGCGGGCACGGCGGAGCTCTGGGCGTGCGTCGGCTGCACGGGCTGGTAGGCGCGGGCGATGCGGCTCGTCGACAAATCGGGCTGGCTTTCCGGCGCCGCGGGCGTCGCGGAACCCCGGCGCCTACTGTCGGCCACACCCCGCGCGTTCGGTCCATATTTGCGCTCGCCGGCGAAGGCGCCGGCCCGATCTTCGACCTCGGCCTGGCGGGCGAGCGGATCATCGGCGATGGCGAGCTCGGTCTCGCGCAAGCGCTTGATTTCATCGCGCAGGCGGGCCGCGGTCTCGAACTCGAGGTCGGCGGCAGCCTCGCGCATTTTCTTTTCGAGGCCATCGATCACGGCCAGCAGATTGTGTCCAACCAGCGTGGCATTTTCGCCGGCCATGCCGGCGTCGACGGTGACGTGATCTTGCTCGTAGACCGAAGACAGCACGTCGGCGATGTTCTTGCGCACCGACGCCGGCGTGATGCCGTTGGCCTGGTTCCAGGCCTGCTGCTTTTCGCGCCGGCGCTCGGTTTCGGCGATGGCGCGCTCGAGCGAGCCCGTCATCTGGTCGGCGTAGAGGATGACCTTGCCGTCGACATTGCGGGCGGCGCGGCCGATCGTTTGGATGAGCGAGGTCTCGCTGCGCAGAAAGCCTTCCTTGTCGGCATCGAGGATCGCCACCAGGGCACACTCGGGGATATCGAGGCCCTCGCGCAGCAGGTTGATCCCGATCAGCACGTCGAAGGCGCCAAGGCGCAAATCGCGAAGGATTTCGATGCGCTCCAAGGTCTCGATGTCAGAATGCATGTAGCGCACGCGGATACCTTGCTCGTGCATGTACTCGGTGAGGTCTTCCGCCATGCGTTTGGTCAGCGTCGTGACCAGCGTGCGGTAGCTACGCCGCGTGACCTGGTGCACCTCGTCGATCAGGTCGTCGACCTGCGACTTGGCGGGGCGCACCTCTACCACGGGATCGACCAGGCCGGTGGGGCGGATCACCTGCTCGGTAAAGGCGCCGCCCGTCTGTTGCAGCTCCCACGGACCCGGCGTGGCCGAGACGTACAGCGTCTGCGGCCGCATCGCGTCCCACTCCTCGAACCGCAGGGGCCGATTGTCCATGCACGAGGGTAGGCGGAAGCCGTACTCGGCGAGCGTCGCCTTACGCCGATAGTCGCCGCGGAACATGCCGCCGATCTGCGGCACAGTGACGTGGCTCTCATCGACGAAGACTAGGGCGTTGTCGGGGAGATACTCGAACAAGGTCGGGGGCGGCTCGCCCGGTTGTCGGCCGGTGAGGTAGCGCGAGTAATTCTCGATGCCGGCGCAGGAACCCGTCGCCTCCATCATCTCCATATCGAATAAGGTGCGCTGCTCGAGGCGTTGGGCCTCCAGCAGGCGACCCGAGCGGTAGAGCTCGTCGAGGCGCTGCTTCATCTCGGCTTTGATGCTCTTGAGCGCCTGCTGCAGGGTCGGCTTGGGCGTGACGTAGTGCGAGTTGGCGTAAACCTTGATCAGTTTCAATTCATCGGTCTTCGCCCCGGTAAGGGGATCGAACTCGGTGATCGATTCCACCTCGTCGCCGAACATCGAAATGCGCCAGCCGCGATCCTCAAGGTGGGCCGGAAACAGCTCGACGGTGTCGCCGCGCACACGGAAGGTGCCGCGCGTAAAATTGGCATCGCTGCGCCGGTAGTGCAGCGCCACCAGATCGGCCAACAGTTGGCGCTGCGGGATCGTCTCGCCGACCTCTACTGTGAAGGTCATGGCGGTGTAGGTCTCCACCGAGCCGATACCGTAGATGCACGACACGGAGGCAACGATGATCACGTCGTCGCGCTCGAGCAGCGCGCGCGTGGCGGCGTGGCGCATCCGATCGATCTGCTCGTTAATGGAGGATTCTTTTTCGATATAAGTATCGGTGCGCGGCACGTACGCTTCGGGCTGGTAGTAGTCATAGTAGGAGACGAAGTATTCCACCGCGTTGTTGGGGAAAAAGCCCCTGAATTCGCCGTAGAGCTGCGCCGCCAGGGTCTTGTTGGGTGCAAGCACGAGCGCGGGTCGCTGGGTGCGCTGGATTACCTGCGCCATGGTGAAGGTTTTGCCCGACCCAGTGACGCCAAGCAGCACCTGGTTGCGCTCGACCTGGTTCACGCCGTCGACCAATTCGGCAATGGCCTGCGGCTGGTCGCCCCTGGGCTCGTACTCGGCGCTAAGCTCGAAGGGGATCCCACCTTCCGATTTCTCGGGCCGCGGTGGCCGATGCGGCATGAACATCGGCATGCCGCCCGACACCAGCGGATGCGTGGCAAGCATCGGCTGTTGGGCCAGGACCTCGCGGGCACGCTGGGAGCGCTCGTGCGGGCGGGCGAGCAGCGCATTGAGGCTTGCCGTCATGTCCGACAGGGAGCGCGAGGGCGGCCCCACCTGGCGCAACGCCGGCAGGGTCGATTTTCCCGCCACCGAGGCGGGGAAGGGGCCCTCGGCGGTCCCGGGAGCCGCGGCCGCCATCGCCTCCTGGCGTCGCGCCGCCGCAACGGTGGCGGTATCGCTTGGCAGTGGCGGCAAAAACGGCGCCTGGGGCGCCCCGCCCATGGCTTTGGCCGAGCGCTTGGTCTCAGGCGTGCCGCTCGAGCCCTCGACGGGAGGCGAGGGCGGCTTGCCTGATTTGCCGCGCGAGGGTCGCGGGCGGGGGGTGGTGTCCTTCGGGAGGCGGGGCATAAGCAAAGATATATGGTTCCCCGGGCCGAGGTGGCAACCGAGGATGCGGGCAGGCGCGCGAGGCTCATGACACCGCAGCGCTCGGGACGGCCGGGGGCATTTGCCCGTGACCTCTTGCGCCGTCTTCCCGGTGCGCGGCCCTGCGCGCTCGAAGGGCCACAACCGCGTGAGGCGGCCGTGCGTGGTGGGGCCGAGCTTTGGCCCGTTCAGCGCAAATGGCCCGAGCGCGCAGGCCGCCGCGACCCGAAGGGTGGGGTGCGCTTCGCGCTGGCGTCGCTGCCCTACGCCATCGTCTCGAACCATGGCCGCCCGACGCAAGCCGCCCCTATCCGCTCAGCCTTTTTGGTTCTCGCGGCGGCGCGTTGAATTTCGTCGGCGCGAGCACTTGCGCGGTGGGGCGCAAAGACATGGGCCAGGTTGGCTCTCACGGCACCCCCGCGCCCTGGTTGTCGTTGCCACATAAGGGAAAATCTGATCTGATTACCTCCCATCGTCCGGGGCGTGTGGAGGGAGTTTTGCATGAGCTACAAAGTCTGTTGGGCTGCGAGCATGGCGGTCGCCCTGCTCATCACCGCGCTGCTGGCCATACCGGTCAGCGCACAAAGGGGCCGGGAGGACGGCTGCAAGTCGGAAGAGATTAAGGCGGCTGGCAAGGCATCGATCTTCGGCAAGGCCGCCGCCATGCGTAATGCCATCGACAATTGGCAACGCGAGGTGCGCAACAAGTACGGCGAGCGCTACATGGTATGGGACCGCGCCAGAGGTAAGAAGCAGGAATGCGAAGCGGCCTCGATCGGCACGCTTGGCAAATTGAACCAGCGTTGCACGGTCAGTGCCTATGCCTGCGCAGCGGTTCAGGAGACGGAAAACGCCGTTGGCGATTGCTGGGAGGTCCAGCGCCTGCTGCACCGGGCCGGCTATCTGCGTCGGGACGAAGTGGACGGCGATTGTGCGGAAAAGACCCGCCGGGCAACGCGCCGCTTCCAGCGCGATGAGCGGTTGCAGGTGACCGGGGAGGTGAACGAGGAGACCTGGAAGCGTTTGCGGCGCCGAAGCTAAGGCATTGCTGGTCCGACGACATCGGCCCGGGAAGCGGGCGAGGCGAGACCCGCCTCGCCCTCTTTTTGCAGGCGCCAGCCTGGGGAGAGCGCACCCGTAGGCCAAAAGGAGCCCTGGACCTCGGCGAAAAGAGGCTTCAATATTAGGCCGCCTCTCGGTCCGACAATCCGACAGGCGGCGCCGGGCGGTCAAAACCATGGCGTCAAAATAAGGGCTGCAGGGAGCGACACGTCCGTCGATGGTGGCGCAAACACGATTGCGCGCCACGCCCGCAGGTGCCGGCGACGCCCGCCGCCTGCTGAGCGTGCGTGATATTTCCGTCCGCTTCGGCGGTATCGTGGCGTTGGATGGCGTTTCCTTCGATGTGGAGCCGGGCCAGATTGCCGGCCTGATCGGTCCCAATGGCGCCGGCAAGACGACGCTCTTTAACTGCTTGAGCCGCCTCTACATTCCAAACCAGGGCGATATCCTGTTCGAGGGGCGCTCGATCCTGCGCGACAGCCGGCACGCGATCGCCAAGCTCGGCATCGGGCGCACGTTTCAGAACGTGGCCCTGTTCGACCGCATGTCGGTGCTCGACAACGTCAAGGTTGGCTGCCACAGCCGCACCTCCGTTGGCTTCATCACCGACGCCTTGCGTCTGCCCAAGCATGAGGCAGAGGAGCGCGAGATTAGGGAGCGAGCGGTCGAACTCATCGCCTTTATGGAACTTGAAGCCTTTGCCCATTTGCCGGCCGGGCCGTTGCCGTTTCCCGTGCGCAAGCGCGTCGAGCTGGCGCGGGCCTTGGCGGGGCGGCCGAAACTCCTGCTGCTGGACGAGCCCGCCGCCGGCCTCAACCATGACGAAGTCGACGTGCTGCGCGGCCAGATCCGACGCGTACGCGATACCCAGCATGTCACGGTATTGCTGGTCGAACATCACATGAGCCTGGTGATGTCGGTCTCCGACAAGGTGGTTGCCATCGATTTCGGCAAGAAGATCGCCGAAGGCTCACCGGCCGACGTGCAGCGCAATCCGGAGGTCATCCGGGCCTATCTCGGAACGGAGGCGTAAGATGGCCGCCCTGCTCGAGGCCCAAGGTCTCAAAGCGTTCTACGGCCAAACCCAAGCCTTGCACGACGTCAGTTTCTCGCTGCAGCCGGGCGGCATTACCACCCTGCTGGGCGCGAATGGGGCCGGCAAAACCACGACGCTGCGCTCCATCTGCGGCATGGTCAGAACCGAGGGGTCGATCAAGCTCGACGGCCAGCCGATTGCCGGCAGGGCCACCGAGGACATCATCCGCCTCGGCGTCGGGCACGTGCCGGAGGGCCGCGGTACATTCACCAACCTCAGCGTCGGCGAAAATCTGCGCGTGGCCGCCTATACGCGCAAGGACAAGGCGGCAGCGGAACGTGACCTCGGCATGGTGTTTGAATATTTTCCCATCCTGAAGGCGCGCGTGAACCAGCAGGCGGGCACCCTGTCCGGCGGCGAGCAGCAGATGCTGGCGATCAGCCGCGCGCTGATGCTGAGCCCGCGGCTGATGCTCTTGGACGAGCCCTCGTTCGGATTGGCGCCACTCATCGTGCAGGAGATCTTTCGCATCATGCGCCGCATCAACAGCGAGGCCAAGGTGAGCATGCTGCTGGTGGAGCAGAATGCGGCACTGGCCCTTGAGCTCGCCGATCATGCTTACGTCTTGGAGACCGGGCGCGTCGTGATGTCGGGCAAGTCCGCGGACGTGAAGAACAACGAGGCGATCCGCAAATCCTATCTGGGCTACTGAGGGAGGGCCACGCGCATGGAACAGCTGATCCAGCAGGTCGCCTCGGGCCTCGCCAACGGTGCCATCTATGCCTGCCTGGCGCTAGCGCTGGTGATGATCTTCGTCTCCACCGACCACATCAATTTCGCCCAGGGCGAGCTCGCCATGTTCAGCGCCTACTTGGTTTGGCAGGCGCTGGAATGGGGCCTCAGCTTCTGGCTCGCCCTGCCGCTGGTGGCGCTCTTTTCGTTCCTGATCGGCGTCGGCATCGAGCGCGTGATCCTGCGGCCGCTGCACCATGCCCCCGTGCTGTCGGTGGTCGTGGTCTTCATCGGCCTGCTGGCCATCTTTCATTCGCTCGCTGGCGCAATCTGGGGGCACACCATCAAGGCCATTCCCTCGCCCTTCCCGCACATCACCTTCGTCGGCTCCGGCTACATCGGTCCGCATCAAATCGGCATGATCGTCGTCACCGTCCTGCTGCTCGTCGCCCTGTTCGCGTTCTTCCGCTTCACCCCCCTCGGGCTTGCCATGCGCGCGGCGGCGCAGAACCCTGCCTCGGCCCGGTTGGCCGGCGTTCGCGTCGACTGGATGCTAGCGCTCGGTTGGGGACTGGCGGCGGCCATCGGCGCGGTTGCCGGTTCGCTGGTCGCGCCCGCGGTCTACCTCGAACCCAACATGATGGCGAGCATTCTACTCTACGGCTTCGCCGGCGCCCTGGTCGGCGGCATATCGAGCCCCGGCGGGGCCGTCGCCGGCGGCTTTATTGTCGGCGTGCTAGAGAACGTGATCGCCTACCTCGGCAATCTGCTCGAGAAGACCACCGGCGTCTACGTCATCGGCAACGGTGAAAAGCTGACGGTGGCTCTCATCATCGTCATCACTGTACTGACCCTCAAGCCGAGCGGCCTGTTCGGCCAGGTTTCAGTGAAGCGGGTATAGGCCAATGGCAACGACGACAGCAAACGGTATTGCCGCCAGCCAGCGTAGCCCCTCCCTCGGCCGCGGCTACTGGCTCGCCGGCACCGTGATCGTGCTCGCCCTGCTGCCGCTGCTCGGAGGCAAGACCGGCATCATCAGCAATTACGGCTTTCTGCAGCTGAGCCTCATGATCGTCTACGCCATTGCGGTGCTTGGCCTTATCCTTCTCACCGGCTTCAACGGCCAAATTTCCTTGGGCCACGGCGCCTTTTTCGCGGTCGGGGCGTATGTGGCCGCGGTGTTGATCGACCAGGCAAACTGGCCCTATTGGGCCACCCTGCCCGTAGCGGCCTTGCTCTGCTTCCTGGTCGGCTACCTGTTCGGCCTGCCGGCCTTGCGATTGGAGGGCCACTACCTGGCGCTAGCCACGTTCGCGCTCGCCGTGGCGGTGCCGCAGATCCTAAAATACCGCCACTTCGAGTGGTTTACCAATGGTGTCCAGGGTATCAACATCTTCAAGCCGGATCCGCCCTTCGGCTTGCCGCTCAGCGCCGACCAGTGGATGTATCTCGTGGTGCTTGCGGTCGCCGTCTTGATGTTCTGGATCGCGCACAACCTGCTCGACAGCCGCACCGGCCGCGCCTTGCGGGCCATTCGCGACCACACCATGGCGGCCAGCACGATGGGTATCAACGTGGCCCACTACAAGACCGTGGTGTTCGGGATCAGTGCGCTCTACACGGGCGTGGCGGGAGCCTTGCACGCCATCATTTTCGAGTTTGTGGCACCCGATAGCTTCCGCTTCGAGCTGTCGATTGCAATCCTGGTCGGCGCGGTGGTCGGAGGGATTGCCTCGCTGCCCGGCGCCGTGATCGGCGGGGTATTCGTGCAGGTGATCGAGAAGTACGCCGATGCCCTGACCAAAAAGCTCACCGCCGCGGTAAATCTGCCGCTCGACTTGGAGCCGTGGACCATCTACGGCATCGCGCTGATCTTGCTGATGTACACGATGCCGATGGGAATAGCCGGTGGCTTGGCGCTGCTCTGGCGTCGGCTGAGAGGATCGTGACGGCGCGGGTTCGCCGGCTGCGATGAAGCAATGTCCTGACAAAGCAAAGGAGGAAGTCACAAATGCACCACACCACACGCAGGCTGCTGCTTGCCGGCACGGGCGCACTCGCGCTTGCGCTGGCCGTCTCGCCGGTTTGTGCGCAAAAAAATTACGACGAGGGCGCCACCGATACCGAGATCAAGATCGGCCACACCAACCCCTATTCGGGCAATGCCTCCGCCTATGGCACGATTGGCAAGGTGATCGACGCTTATTTCAAGATGGTCAACGAACAGGGCGGCATCAACGGGCGCAAGCTCAACTTCATCAGCTATGACGACGGCTACTCGCCGCCCAAGACCGTGGAAATGGTGCGCAAGCTGGTCGAGGAGGACAAGGTGCTGTTTGTCTTCCAGACGCTCGGTACGCCGCCCAATACGGCGATCCAGAAGTACCTCAACACCAAGAAGGTGCCGCAACTGTTCGTCGCCACCGGCGCCTCCAAGTGGGGCCACTACAAGGAAAATCCTTGGACCATGGGCTATCAGCCCGACTATGTCACCGAAGCCATCATCTACGCCAAGCACATCATGGCCAACGTCAAGGACCCCAAGATCGGCGTCCTGATGCAGAACGACGACTACGGCAAGGACTACTTCAACGGCTTCAAGCAGGGCTTGGGCAAGGACGCCGACAAGCTGATCGTGCAGCTCTCCACCTACGAGGTGACCGACCCGACCGTCGACAGCCAGATGATCCAGCTCAAGAGCTCGGGCGCCAACGTCTTCTTCAACATCACCATCCCCAAGTTCGCCGCGCAGGCGATCAAGAAGGCGGCCGAGATCGGCTGGAAGCCGGCCCACTACCTCAATAACGTCTCGTCCACGGTTGGAGCCGTAATCAAGCCTGCCGGGTTCGAAAACTCGCAAGGCATCATAACGGCGCTGTATCTGAAGGACCCGACCGATCCGCATTG
>DATMZT010000074.1:0-20174 GCA_035573335.1 Hyphomicrobiaceae bacterium
CACGAACATCAGCACGGGATAGCAAGCGGAGACGAGCGCGACGGGGCCGTGCAGGAACTCCGCACCGCTGAAGGCCTCCGCGTGCAGATTACACGTTTCCTTCAGCTTCAGCGCCGCCTCCCTGGCGATGGCCAAGGTTGGGCCACGCCCGATGGTGACCAGGCTGGCGGCGCCGGCGAGCGCGCGAGCCCCGTCCCGCCAATCCAACTGGGCGGCCTCGGCCAGGCGCCGCGGCAGCCGGGTCAACGCCGCGTCGAGCTCTGGCGCACGCGCCCAAGCCGCCGTCAGCCGCAAAAGCGCCGCCACGGTGGCCACGAAGGTCTTGGTTGCGGCGACGCTGAGCTCGGGTCCCGCGCCGATCGGGAGCACGAACTGGCATACCTGAGCCAGCGGCGCGGCCGCATCGTTGGTGACGGCAACGGTAACGGCTCCCGACCGCTGCGCCCGCTCGGCAAAGGCGAGCAGGTCGTCGCTCTTGCCCGACTGCGAGATCACCAGGACGAGCTGGTCCTCAAGCCGCAGGCCGCCGCCGTAGACGCTGGCGATGCTCGGCGCCGCCGCCGCCACCGGAATAGCCAGATAGCGCTCGATCAAGTGCTTGCCGAAGGTGGCCGCGTGCGCCGAACTGCCCCTGGCGCAGGTGACGACCAGGCGGGGAGGCGCGCCATTGAGCCGCGCGACGAGGCGCGCCAAGGGCGCCGCCAGGGCTTCGGCCTGCCGCGCCACGATATCGGGGGCCGCCGCAATCTCCGCAGCCATGAATGACCGGTGGGTCATCAGGATTTACCACCATTCGCAGCCGCCGCGGCCGATCGCATATTAGGGCTATACCGCACTTGCCGCGCGCTCACCAGAAACGTGCGAGAACTCAAATTTGGTGATGCGCGTTGCCTTTTTTAGGCAATGACGGTGAGGTCGATGAAAACGGAACGCCCCAGCCCACGCTTTGCGGACATCGATATTTGGGAACCCGGCGACGTGCTGGAGGCCATGATCGGTGGGCAGTTCGCCGCCGTCGCCGCGGTGCGCGCCGCCTTGCCGGCAATCGAGCGGGCTGGCCTGGCAATGGAGCCACGGCTCAGGGCTGGCGGCCGCCTCATTTACGCCGGGGCGGGAACTTCCGGGCGACTTGCCGTGCAAGATGGCGCTGAGTTGATGCCGACCTTCGGCTGGCCGCGCGACCGGCTTGTCCTGTTGCTTGCCGGCGGCGGGGCGGCGATGATGCAGGCGGTCGAGGGCGCGGAAGATCAAGTCGGGCGTGGCAACGAGCTGATCGACGTCGGGGCCGAGGATGTGATGGTCGCGCTGGCGGCGAGTGGCACGACGCCGTTCACCGTGTCGTGCCTGCGCGAGGCCAAGCGGCGGGGTGCGCTCACCATTGGCATTGCCAATAACCGCGACACGCCGCTGCTCAACGACGCCGAGCACAGCATTTTCCTCGACACCGGTGCGGAACCGATCGCGGGCTCGACCCGGATGAACGCGGGCACCGCACAGCGCATCACGCTCAGCCTGCTCTCCACCCTTGTCATGATCCGCCTCGGCCACGTCTACCGGGGCCTCATGGTGGACGTCCAGGCCGCCAACACCAAGCTCACCAGGCGTAAGCGGGAGATGCTCATGCACCTGACCGGCAGGTGCGAGGCGGAGGCCGAGGCGGCGCTTGTGCGCGCCGACGGCAACGTCAAGCTGGCCGTGCTATTGCTCAAAGGCTGTAGCCTGGACTCAGCGCTGAGCCTGCTGGAGCGCGCGGGCGGGGAGCTGAGGGCGGCGATCGAGATGGCCACCATCGGCAAGGCTTGAAAGACCGCCCACACCCATGGATCCGTTCGGGACCTCGCACTCGGAGGCTCGCACTCGGAGACCTGGCCCCACCACCGCGAGCGGCCTGCGCTCAAGGCGCCGAACGCCGCCGCTCGGCGCAGCGCTTGAGCGCTCCTTGCGCCGTCGCCAGGCCGCCGCGCCGAGCGGGCTTTGCCACCGCCGGGATCGCCCCCATCAACTCTTTGCGCGCCTCCACGATCGTCACGCCAGCAAAGCCCGGCCACAGGCGCGCGCCAACACGCTCGAAAACCGTCGACCAGCGCACGATCCACTGCCGGTCGATCGGGGGCATATAGAGCGCGCCCGTCCATTCCAGGGGCGTGAACAGGGCATCATTGAGCAGCCGCTCGAGCTGGCCGCGGCTGTAGGGTCGGCCGTGGCCGAAGGGCGTCATATCGAGCCGGGCCCAGACCCCACGCCGGTTGGGAACGACCAGCAAAAGACGGCCCTCTGGCTTCAGCACGCGCCAGATCTCCCGCAGCAGAGGCCCTGAGCGCTCCGTCGCCTCGAGACAATGCACCGCGAGCAGTCGATCGAGGCAGGCATCGCCGAGCGGCAACATCGCCTCCTCCACCAGCACGCTCTGGACGTGATCACCCGTCGGCCAAACCAGGGCACCCTGCGTCGCCGGCATCAACGCCCCGACGCAGCCGGCCTCGCCGCGAAACATGCCAATGTAGGGCACGGCGAAGCCCAACCCCACGAGCCGAGCGCCCTGGACGTTGCGCCAGCGCGCGCGGATGCGGCGCGTGAGCAGGCGACGCACGGCGCTGCCGAGCGGGCGCCCGTAGAATTCGCGCAAATCGACAACATCCAACGACATCAGCGGTCCCGCACCACGCTGCCGAGCCCTGCACCCCTTGCTGCGATCGGCCGGGTTGAAATCGATGCGCCTCCTGGTAGGGTGCGGGTTAGCGGAAAAAAAGCAAGCGAGAGCAGCGCACACCATGGCCAAGCTCGAGATTACGCAATTTCCCTGCCTCAGCGACAATTTCGGCGTGCTCATCCACGACGGTGCGGCGAACGTGACCGCATCGATCGACGCACCCGATGCCGACACGGTGGCCCGCGCGCTGCAGGACAAGGGCTGGCGACTCAGCCATATTCTGACGACGCATCATCACGCTGATCATACCGGAGGAAACCTGGCGCTCAAGGCGGCAACGGGCTGCAAGATCATCGGGCCGCGCGCGGAACAGGGAAAGATACCCGGTATCGATGAGGCCGTCGGCCAAGGCGACAGTTTCCACTTTGGCGGCTTCGAGATGCGCGTCATCGACACACCCGGCCATACCGCCGGCCATATCACCTACTGGTGCCCCACCGCAGGGGTGGCTTTTGCCGGGGACACGCTGTTTGCCATCGGCTGTGGCCGGGTCATCGAAGGCAACGCCCAGATGATGTGGCAGTCGCTGCAAAAGCTGATGGCGTTGCCGCAGGACACGGTCGTTTATTGTGGTCACGAATATACCCAGGCCAATGCGCGCTTCGCCCTGACAATCGAGCCGGAAAACGAGGCGCTCAAGGCGCGAGCCAAGGAGGTCGATCAGCTGCGCGCCGCCGGCAAGCCGACGCTGCCGACCAACATCGGCCTGGAGCTTGCCACCAACCCCTTCCTGCGCCCGCACGTGGCCGCGATCCAAGAGCGGCTCGGCATGGTGGGCAAGCCCGACTGGCAGATCTTTGGCGAAATCAGAGAGCGCAAAAACCGCAGCTAAACCCATGCCAGCGCACGCGGGGCTCACAGCCGATCGTGTGATCAGCCTATTGGGCCTCACGCGCCATCCGGAAGAGGGTCATTATCGCGAGACGTTTCGCGATGCGGCAATCCTCGGCGGCGCGCGCGCAGCCTCGACCGCCATCTACTTCCTATTGCGCAAGGGCGAACGGTCGCGCTGGCACCGGGTCGATGCGGTGGAGGTTTGGCACTTCTATGCGGGTGCGCCGCTCGTGCTCCGGATTGCTGCCGACGGTGGCCGCCAGGCGATTCGGCTCGGCGCCGATTTGACGGCCGGTGAGCGGCCGCAGGCGGTGATTCCGGCGGGTGCCTGGCAGAACGGCGAAAGCCTGGGCGCCTGGACGCTGGTCGGCTGCACGGTGGCGCCGGGCTTCGAATTCTCGGGCTTCGAGCTGGCGCCGCCGAACCTCGACCCCTGGGATCTTCCCTGACCGAGCCCACGGGTCGTAAATAAACTTTGTTCAGTAGCCCGCGCGGCCGGGCGGGCCTGTGGGGGCGTGTCCCTCCACTCCCCACGCCCGTGGCAAGGGCAGCGCCCAACGCAAATGCAACTGGGGACGCGGCCCGCCTGCGCTTGCGGGGGCAAAGCGACTCATATGAAGTCCCGCGAATCGGCAGCCCGCCCGCGCCTGGGGTCGGTGCCGTGATTGGGTCGGTGCAGTGATTGGGTCGGTGCAGTGATTGGGTCGGTCCAGTGAAATGACTGGGCAGTGGGGGTCATGACAGATGAAGCGGACTGCTGGTGGGGCCTGTCTCAGCGCGGTATTCGTCGACTATGACAACATCTATCTGTCGCTGAAGCGCAAAAGCGAGGAAGCCGCAAAGCGCTTTGCGCGGGACGCGCACGTTTGGCTGCGCGAGATCGAAAATGGCCGCCTCATTACCGGAACCCACGATTCCTTCAGCGAGGCGCGCCGTCGCATTGTCATGAATCGCTGCTACGGCAACCCCGTGCCGCGGCGCAACGCCCACGACAACTCCACGGACATGAACTCGTTTCCGTTCGTGCGCCATCACTTTCTGCGCGCCGGTTTCGAGGTGGTCGACTGCCCGCCACTAACGGCGCAGCTCAAGAACTCCTCGGATATCCGCATGGTGATGGACGTGCGCGACTACCTCACGCACGAAACCTATTTCGACGAGTTCATCATCCTGTCGGGCGATGCCGATTTCACGCCCGTGCTGCATCGTTTACGCGCGCACGCGCGTCGCACCGTGATTTATGCCAATGACCACACGGCCGCGCCCTACACGGCGATCAGCGACGGCGAGGTGCGCGAATCGGACCTGATTGCTCTGATCCTCAATGGCGAGGTGCCCGCCGACGAGGATGCGGACGGCACGGGGCCGCCCACGCCCGCCGCCAAGATCGACGCGGCGCGACGGGTCATCGTCGCCGAGATCGTCGCCGACGTGCGCGCTTCGCCGGCGCCGATGTTGCTCGAGGCGCTCGCCGACCGGGCCGTGCGCATGCTCGGACACGAGAAGACCATCGCCACCGGTTGGGCCGGCGCCGGCTCCTTCCGCGAGTTGTTGCGGCAATGTCTTCCCGCCGACCTGAGCCTGACGGACGAGCCGCCCTACCTCGTGGTTGACCTCAAGCGCCATGGGCGCGCGGTGGCCGCGCCGAAGGCCCGGGAGCCGGCCCGGGACCTCGCCGCCGCACCGCCGGCCGCGACCCGGTTTGCGGCGCCAGCTGCCGCACCCGATGCCGCGGCCCTCGTTGCCACGAGCACGACGGCCTCGCCCGCCGGGGCGCCACGCCAGGGCGCCCTGCAGCCCGTCTCGTCGCCCGCTGGATCAGCGGCGGCGGGCTCCTCCTCCGCCTCCATGCAACAGTCGATCGCCCGCATCCAGGAAGCGTGCCAGGCGCCGGCGTTGGCGCCCCACGAATATCGGCTGCTGTTTGAGTTGATGGCGGAGGAAATCAACGAAAACGACCTCATCGGCGCTCAAACGTTGGCCAACATCACGCATCGGGCGCACGAGCGCGGGCTTGAGGTGCGCCGTGACGACGTGCGCTTCATTTTGGAAGTGGTCAGCGAATCCGATCCCTGGTTTGAGCAAGGCGCATCGGCGAATTTGTTTGCTGGCCGCTTTCGCAATTTCGTGGTGGCGCGCTGCCGCGGCCAGGGTCTCAATCTGTCCGCCGACGAGCTCGATCTGGTCGACGCCTGGTTCGCGGGCGGGAACATGCCCCAGCCGCAACCGCAGAGTTCCCAAACCGCTCGCGCCACGCCGAGCCGGCCCGCCGCAGCATCGGCCCCGCCGCCGGCAGCCCAACCTGGACGCACAAGCACGCCGCCGCCCATCAGCTTGCCGACGCCGGCGCCCGCTCCTGCGGCCGCAGCCGCTGGCGGACGCTGGTGGGCAAACGAGGCCGGTGCCGGCGAGGCCAACAAGGAAGCGGCCGCATCGGCGCAGCCTGGCGGCGGCAACGAGCCCGCGGCGGCCGATGAGTTTCCCCGCTTTGTGCGCAACCGTCTGCGCGGCTAGCGCCGGGGCTGCGGTGCGCCGCCGGCGCCTTGGGGCCTGGCTTTAGGCCGAAGATTTAAGCCATGTATTGACCGCCGTTGGCATCGAGGCAGGCCCCTGTAATAAAGCCTGCCTCGTCGGCGGCGAGGAAGGCGACGCAGCGGGCGATCTCTTCCACGTTGCCAAGACGTCCGATCGGAATCTGCGGCAGGATTTTGCTCTCCAGAACCTCTTTGGGAACGGCCTGCACCATTTCGGTGCCGATATAGCCCGGCGCAATGACATTGACGGTGATGCCGCGCGCGGCGCCCTCCTGCGCAACGGCCTTGGTGAAGCCGAGCAGTCCGGCCTTGGCCGCCGAGTAGTTGGCTTGGCCTGCTTGTCCCTTGCGGCCGTTGATCGACGAGATGTTAACGATGCGGCCGAAGTTGCGCGCGCGCATGCCCTCGATCACCAGACGGGTCATGTTGAAGACCGAATCGAGATTGGTGTGCATGACAGCGTCCCAGCTCTCTTTGCTCATACGATGCAGCACGCCGTCGCGGGTGATGCCGGCATTGTTCACCAGCACCTCGATCGGACCCAGGTCGTGGGTGATGCGCGTCACCCCGTCTTGGCAGGCGGCGTAGTCCGACACGTCCCACCGGTAGATCGGAATGCCGCTGTCCGCCTGAAATTGGCGGGCGGCGACGTCGTTGCCGGCATAGTTGGCGGCGACCCGAAAGCCCTTGTGCTTGAGGGCGACCGAAATCGCCTGCCCGATGCCGCGGGTCCCGCCCGTGACGACTGCCACCCGACCCATGCGCGTTTCTCCCATCAATTCGTTGGATGGTTTGAGAGGATAAAAGAAAACCTCGGCCGAATGAAATCCGGCCGAGGAGAAAGTAAACTTCGCGAAACGCTTGGCTCAGTCGCGTTCGACGCACATGGCCACGCCCATGCCGCCGCCGATGCAGAGCGTCGCCAATCCCTTCTTGGCATTGCGCCGTTGCATCTCGAACAGCAAGGTATTGAGGACCCGGGCGCCGGAGGCGCCGATCGGGTGACCGATGGCAATGGCGCCGCCGTTGACGTTCACCTTCTCGGTATCCCAGCCCAGGCCCTTGTTCACCGCGCAGGCCTGGGCGGCGAAGGCCTCGTTGGCCTCGATCAGGTCGAGGTCCTTGACCGTCCAGCCGGCCTTTTCCAGGGCCTTTTTCGAGGCGGGGATCGGTCCGGTTCCCATGATCGAGGGGTCGACGCCGGCATGGGCCCAGGACACGATGCGGGCCAGCGGCGTGATGCCCCGCTTGCGCGCCTCCGCCAGGGTCATAAGCACCACCGCGGCGGCCCCATCATTGATGCCGCTGGCGTTGGCGGCCGTCACCGTGCCCTCCTTGTCGAAGGCAGGGCGCAGTTTGGCCACCGAGTCATAGGTGACGCCGTCCTTGATGTACTCGTCGTCGCTGAACACCGTCTCACCCTTGCGGGTCTTGATGGTGACGGGGGTGATCTCATCCTTGAATTTGCCGGCCTTGCGCGCAGCTTCGGCCTTGTTCTGGGACGCCACCGCAAAGCGATCTTGCTCCTCGCGGGTGATCTGCCACTGGCGCGCCACGTTCTCGGCGGTGGTGCCCATATGGTAACCATTAAAGGCATCCCACAGACCGTCCTTGATCATGGTGTCGATGAATTTGACGTCGCCCATCTTGGTGCCATCGCGCAGGTGGGCGCAGTGCGGCGCCTGGCTCATGCTCTCCTGGCCGCCCGCGACCACAATCCTGGCGGCGCCGAGCTCAATTTGCTGGGCGCCGAGGGCCACCGCGCGCAAGCCCGAACCACACAGCTGGTTCATGCCCCAAGCGGGTGCGTCGACGGGAATGCCGGCAAGGATCGAGGCCTGCCGCGCCGGATTTTGACCGGCGCCGGCGGCCAAGATCTGCCCCAAAATAACTTCCGAAATCTCCCCCGGCTCGAGCCGCGCCCGGTCGAGCGCGCCCCTGATCGCCACCTTGCCCAGCTCGTGGGCCGGCAGGCTCGCCAGCGCGCCATTGAACGCACCGACCGGCGTTCTGGTGGCGCTGGCAATGACGACGGTTGATTGGTCAGTGCTCATCATATGCTCCAAAGCGAGAGAGGGTTGCGGGACAGGTGGCTTGCGCTGGTGGGCCTCATGCTCAACACGAAGGGGATATGGGGCCTCGGGCTCGCGGCGACGATAGCAGGTCTCACTTCGCACCTGCAACAAGGGGGGAAACCCGCCGTCCAGCCTCGGCTGCCTAGCGCGATCCAAGCGGCACACAACGGACTGGTTTGCGGTGCACCGCCGTGGTAGCTTACGCACTGCAAAATGGCCAGCCCGTCAAGCCATAAAAGCGAAGCCCATGCTCAACAAATCGGATCCGCCCGTCGACAAGAAAGAGCCCGTCGTCATTAAAAAATACGCCAATCGACGGCTCTACAACACCGAGACGAGCACCTACGTCACGCTGGATGACCTGGCGGCGATGGTGAAATCCGAGCGTGATTTTGTGGTTTTCGACGCCAAGACTGGAGACGACCTGACGCATTCGGTGTTGACCCAGATCATAGTCGAGCAGGAAAGCCGCATGGGTAGCCAGACCCTGTTGCCCATTCCCTTCCTGCGCCAGTTGATCCGCTTTTATGGCGACAGCATCGAGCGCCTAGTACCCAGCTATTTGCAGATCAGCCTCGACACGCTGACCAAGGAGCAGGAGCGGTTTCGCAAGACCTTTGCCGGTGCCTTCACTCCGGCCGGAGCCTTTGAGGCCTATCAGGAGCAGGCGCGCAAAAACCTCGCCATGTTCGAGCAGGCGATGGCGATGTTTTCGCCCTTCAAAGCGCCGGGCGCGCAACCGGCGACAAAGCCGGAAGGCGAGGTCGGCAAAACCGACGAGCTGGCCGAGCTCAAGACCCAACTGGCCGAGATGCAGGCCAAAGTGGACAAACTGTCCCGCGACCGCGGCTAAGCCGGCGCGCCGCCATCCCGCGCCGTTTTAAGCGTCCGCCCCGATCGATAGATCGCGCCGTGCCACGCGAATGCCGATCGTAAAACCGGCGATGACGTCGATCAGCGCGCCCACCAGAATGAAGAAGAAGGGCGACGTGGCCGAGGCATTCACGATCAAGAATTCGATCAGGCTGGCGATGAACACCAGCATGGAGAGCCCGTGATCCACCAGCGACGCCGTCGAGGTGTAGGTTGATTTAACCAGCTCGACGAACAGGCACAGCATCGTCACCAGGATGATGAGATCGCCACGCGAGAACGACCACTGGGCGCCCTTGATCATGGAGATGGTGAGCAGCGGGGCGTGAAAGAAACTGTCCGCATCGCCGCTCGAGAACATCACGAGGATGTTGTAGAGGATCAGCGGAATAGCGATCATCGGCAGAGCTCTGAGCGACATCAAGGTGCTCCCATGCGGCGGCGGCCAGGTTTGTTATTGCCGGACATCATTGATCATGCCGGAAGGGGCGGCAATTGGGCAAAGATGACGCCCCCCAGAGCAGCGCCGACCTCAAAGCTCCGACTTTGGCGTAAGTATCTGACGGCCCTTGTATTTGCCAGACTTCAGATCGATGTGGTGCGGACGGCGGCGTTCGCCGGAGTCCTTGTCCTCGATGTAGGTTGGCGCCCTCAGCGCATCGGCTGAGCGGCGGTTGCCACGCTTCATGCGTGAAACTTTCTTGCGCGGAACGGCCATTCTCTTTGCTCTCCAAAAGCGTGCCTGCCGCCAACGCGCGGTTGACCAGGGCAGTGGCGGCCGACCGGTGAAGCGGATTGGATTTGCCGGCTTATAGCCGCATTCATGACGGGTGACCAGCGCCATGACGGCGGCGCTCAAAGGCCGCTGCCGGAGCGCACGCAGCGGGCCATGCCGGGCGCGGCCCGCATGCGCAGCATCAGGTTGGCGGCAAGCCGCTGGGTCCCCGGGCCGGGGGCGCCGGCCCGGCGCTCGAAGGGGTTGGGAAGGGATACGGCCAAAAGGGCGGCCTCACGCGCCGTCAGCAGGGCGGCGGGCTTGCGGAAGTGGTAACGCGCCGCCGCCTCGGCGCCAAATACGCCCGGACCCCACTCGGCGATGTTCAAATAGATCTCGAGCAGGCGACGCTTGGACCAGGTCGCATCCACGGCATAGGCCAAGGGGATTTCGATGGCCTTGCGCAAATAGCTCTTGGCCGGCCAAAGGAAGAGGTTCTTCACCGTCTGCATGGCGATCGTGCTGCCGCCGCGGGCGACGCCGTCAACCGACTGATCGATGGCGCTTTCCAATTCCTCCCAATCGACGCCATGGTGCCGACAAAACCGCCCGTCCTCAGAAACGATGACCGCCAACTGGAGGTTGGAGGAAATGTGCTCAAGCGGCTGCCAGTGTTGGGTGATCGTCGTGCCGCCCAGTCGCTGTGCGAGTATCAGCATCGAGCTCGGCGGATTGGCCCAGCGATAGAGCACGATCAGCATCGCCAACAGAACAACGAGCCCGAGCGCGGCCATGGCGCTCCAGTTGAGCGCCCGTTTGAAGATCGTGCGCACCTCCGCGCCGAGGCCATCGTGCCGCGTCCACAGCGGCGGCCGGCGCGTCGGCGCCTCCTGCCAGACGGGCATGGCGGTGGAAGCGGTCGTAGGTGCGGCGGGCTCACGCACTGGCACGGGCTGGAACACAGGCACCGGCAATGGCCGCAGCAGCGGCTCGCCGGGAGCGCTGTTCGCCGGGGCCGGCGCCGAGGCTGATTTCACCGCAGCCCGCGGCGCCGGGGGCGCCCCCGCCTGGGGGCGCAGCGGCGGCGCGGGCCGCAACCCAGGTTCGGGGCTTGCGCGCGGCGCCGGCGACGCCACACCGGTTGCAACGCGCGGCCCAGCATCGCGCACCGGCGGACCACGCTCGGGTACGCGCTCGGGCAGGCGCTGGCGCGGCGGCGGCGACCCCGCAGGTGTGGCATCCGCCGGGGACCCCACCGGCGCCGGTGCCGGCACCAGCGCGGGTGGGCGAGCCGGTGTCGTGGCGGGTGCTGCGAGCGCAAGCTCCGGAGCCGCGTCCCGCCCCCGCCCCTCCTTTGGCCCCGCCTCGCCCCACGCAGGGGCCGCTGGCAAAGGGCCGCGGCCCGACGGCAGCGGCGGCGCGCGCACGAAGGGTGCCGGTGGGCTCGGCGGCTTTGCCGGCGTCGCGCCGTGCGCTGCGGGCCACGTCGGGTTCGGATGCGGGGCGGGCGGCCGAGCCGCAGGCGCCGCCTGCGACGAAGCGGCAGGGCGCGGGCGGGCGGCAGCGGGATGTTCGCGCGGATGCTGCCCTCGCTCGGCCGCGGGGGCTACCCCGCGGGCCAACGCCGGCGGGACGGTGGAAGATGCCGGGCCTGGCGCGGGCGCCGTGGTGGCCAGGCCCGCGGCGTCGGCCGCGCGCGCGGCCGGCGCCGGGTTTGCCGGCCCGCGCCCGGGCGCTGGCGCGGGGGGAGCCGCTGGCGCCGGGCGAGGTGTGGGCAGGAAAGTGGGCGCGTTCAGCGCACGCGTTTTGGGTGGCGCCAGAGCCAGCCGCCGCGGCGGCGGGCTCAGCGCCAAGGTAGACGGGATCCGCGGCGGCCACGGCCGCGGCTCGACCTTTGCCACGGCGCCAGCCGGCCGCGGCGGCGCGCCTTCGGAGGGGCGTGTGGGTGGCATCGGCGCTGCCGGCTCAGCGGCGGCCGGCAGCGGCACGGCCGAGGCAGACACCGTGGCGTCCACCGTCGCCGCCGCCGTCAGCTCAGACGGCGCTCGGGCGCTGCCGATGCCGGCATCGTCGGGGGCGGGCGGCACCGGCTTGCCTGCGTCTGCCCCATCTTTCACGGTTCAGTCCCTTCAACGGACGATCGCCATTTGCTGCTTGCGCCGGAGGGCAAAAAGAAGGCATGCAGCAACATGTCCCCGATCGGTAATCTAGCATCCGAGAGATATGGGGAAAGCATGGTATTCAGCCAACGACTTGAAAACGCTGCAGAACTTGTCGATGGCCGTCTCGGCCGGCTGTTTGAGAGCCTCGCCACCGAGGGCACGCCGCCGCGCCTGATCGAAGCCATGCGCCATGCCGCCCTGGGAGGCGGCAAGCGCTTGCGGCCCTTCCTGGTACTGGAATCGGCGGGCTTGTTCGGGGTGCCGTCCGGCGCCGCGCTCACCGCCGCGGCCGCCATCGAGTGCGTACACTGTTATTCGCTGGTGCACGACGACTTGCCCGCCATGGACAACGACGATGTGCGTCGTGGCAAGCCGACCGTGCACAAGGCCTTCGATGAGTGGACGGCAATCCTCGCCGGCGATGCGCTGTTGACGGTCGCATTCGGTTTGTTGGCGGACCCCGATGCCGACCACGACCCTGCCATCCGCGCCAAGCTCGTGTGCGGATTGGCCGCAGCCTCGGGAGCGGCCGGCATGGTTGGGGGACAATGCCTGGATCTGGAGGCCGACAAACTCAAGCGTCCACCAACGCCCGACCTCGATCACGTGCGCCGCCTACAGGCCATGAAAACCGGCGCGCTCATCAAGTTTGCCTGTGAAGCCGGCGCGCTCCTCGGTCGCGCCGCACCCGCCGATCGGACGGCGCTTGCGGGCTACGGCGAGAAGCTTGGACTGGCTTTCCAAATCGCCGACGACCTACTTGATGCTGAAGGTGATGCCGCCAGCCTCGGCAAGGCGACGCGCAAAGACGCGGGCAAGGCGACGTTCGTTGCCGTTGCCGGGCTGACGAGCGCCAAGCAACGCCTGCGCGCGCTTGCGGATGAAATCGCCGCCACGCTTGAGGCCTTGGGCCCGAAAGCCGAGGGGCTCCGGCAAGCCGCGCGCTTCGTCGTCAGCCGCAAGAGCTAAGCTGCTGCAGGCAGCAAAGGCCGAACCCGTCGCTGATGCCTTGGCGGTGCCTCGGAATGCGCGTTGGGCTGCTGCGGAGCCGAACCGGGCGGGCCGGAACCAACGCCTGGGCCTGGGCCTGGACCTGGACCTGGAGCTGGGCTTGAAATACGTGGTGCGGCGGCGGGCGCCGAGGCGAGGCGGCGCAATCGGCGCGGCCAAGGCGGCTCAGGCCACCGGCGCGGGCGTCCGGCTCGCGCCGTAACGTTCGGCCACATAGCGCTCGATGATGGCTTTGAAGTCCTCGGCGATCTTGGGCCCGCGCAAGGTCATGGCCTTTTTGCCGTCGATGAACACGGGGGCCACCGGCGCCTCGCCGGTGCCCGGCAGCGAGATGCCAATATCGGCGTGCTTGGACTCACCAGGGCCGTTGACGATGCAGCCCATCACCGCCAGGTTCAGATTTTCGACGCCGGGATAGGTTTCGCGCCAGGCCGGCATGCGGGCGCGCACGTAGCTTTGAACCTCGCTCGCCAGCTCCTGGAAGACGGTGGAGGTGGTGCGGCCGCAGCCGGGACAGGCCGCCACGATCGGCACAAACGAGCGCAGGCCCATGGTCTGCAGAATTTCTTGCGCCACGCGCACCTCCTGGGTGCGGTCGCCGCCCGGCTCGGGGGTCAGGGACACGCGGATGGTATCCCCGATGCCCTGCTGCAGCAGCACACCCATGGCCGCGGTAGACGCGACGATGCCCTTGGAGCCCATGCCGGCTTCGGTGAGCCCGAGATGCAGGGCACTCTGCGAGCGATCCGCCAGCATGGTGTAGACCCTAATCAGATCCTGCACCGCGCTCACCTTGGCAGACAGAACAATGCGATCGCTACCGAGCCCGAGCTCTTGAGCGCGCTGCGCCGACATCAGGGCCGACTGCACGATCGCCTCGTGCATGACGGCGCGGGCATCCTTGGGCGCCGGCGCCTTGGCATTCGCATCCATCAGGCGCGTCAACAGCTCTTGATCGAGGCTCCCCCAATTGACGCCGATGCGCACGGGCTTGGCGTGCTTTAGGGCCAACTCGACGATCGCCGAAAACTGTCGATCGCGCTTGTCCTTGAAACCAACATTGCCAGGATTGATGCGATACTTGTCGAGGGCTTCAGCGCAGGCGGGATGCTCGGCCAACAGCGTGTGGCCGTTGTAGTGGAAGTCACCGATCAGAGGCACCGTGACGCCCAGCTGCCGCAAGCGATCGCGGATGTGCGGCACCGCCTTTGCCGCCTCGGGCCGATCGACGGTAACGCGCACCAGCTCGGAGCCGGCGCGCGCGAGTTCGGCCGTCTGCCGCGCCGTTTTTTCCACGTCGGCCGTATCGGTATTGGTCATCGACTGCACGACGATTGGGGCGTCGCCACCAATCCTCACGTCGCCGACCTCGACCGCAATCGACCGTCTGCGAGGGATCTCAGCGCTCATTGACATCGCCGGCTGTCCTGGACTTGGCGGGGCGCCATAGTAGCACGGTCTCGTCACCGGCGCTGGCGCAGCACGGAGGGGAATACTGCGGCTATAAAAAAGGCGGCCAGCATCAACACGATCGATGGCCCACCCGGCGTGTCCAGTGCGACCGACAGGAACAGACCGAGTGCAACCGAGAGCATGCCGAAGATCGCGGCGAACACCGCCATCTGCTCGGGGGTCTCTGACAGCGGTCGCGCGGCGGCGGCTGGCATGATCAGAAAGGCGACCGTCAGCAGGACGCCGACGATTTTGATGGCGATGGCAACGACCAGGGCGAGCAGCAGCACAAACAGGCCCTTGAAGTATTCCGTCCGCGTTCCCTCCGCGGCGGCCAGATCCTCGTGGACGCTGATGGCGAGCAGCGGCCGCCACAGCCAGATCTCGAGCGCCAAGGTTAGGAGACCGCCAAAATAGATCCAGCGCAGATCGGCACGACTGATGGCGAAGATATCGCCGAACAGGAAGGTCATGAGGTCGAGTTGCGGACCCTGGATCAACGAGGCGGTGATAACGCCGAGCGCCAGGGCGGCATGGGCGACCAGGCCCAACAGCGTATCGATCGGCACCAGGGTCTGCCGGCTGAGCAGCAGCAGCAAGCCCGAGACGGCCAGCGTCACGACGAGTACGCTCGCGGTCAGATTGAGGGCGAACGCCAGTCCGAGCGCAATGCCGATCAGGCCGGACTGCGCCACCGCCTCCCCGAAGTAGGCCATCCGGCGCCACACCACGAAGCAGCCGAGCGGGGCGGCAACCAGCGCCAGGCCCATGCCGCCGAGCAGGGCACGCATCAAATAGGGTTCGGTCACTTGAACTCCTGCGGGCGGGACGGTGCCGATAGCCGGGGCGCGCCGGCAAGATCATGACTATGGTCGTGATGATGCTGGTAAAGGCCGATGGCGCGCGAGGCCTGCGGACCAAACAGCCGTGCATATTCGGGGTGCTGCGCCACCGAATGCGGCACGCCCGAACAGCAGACGTGATGGTTGAGGCAGATCACGCGATCGCTTTGTGCCATGACGATATGCAGGTCATGCGAGACCAGCAGCACGCCGAAGCCGCGCTCGGAGCGAAGGCGGCCAATCAGCGTGTAAAGTTCCGCTTCCCCGGCGTAATCGACGCCGCGCACCGGCTCGTCGAGCACCAACAGCTCGGGCGAGCGCACCAGGGCGCGCGCGAGGACGACGCGTTGTAGCTCGCCGCCGGATAGCTCCGTGAGCTGCCGCTCCAGCAGCGCCTGGGCGCCGACCTCGGCCAGGGCCCGCTCGATTTCCGCAGCGCTCGCGCGCCGGCCCAACGCCACGAAGCGGGCAACCGTGAGCGGAATGCTGCGATCGACCTCGAGACGTTGCGGCACGTAGCCGACGCCGAGGCCGGCCTTGCGTTTCACCTCGCCGCGATTGGGCAGCAAGATGCCAAGCAGCACGCGCACCAGCGTCGTCTTGCCGGCGCCGTTGGGGCCGATCAGGGTCACGATCTCCGCGGGCGCGACATCGATGTCGACGTCCTGCAATAAAGTGCGCCCGCCGCGGCTCAGCATGATGCCGCGCGCCGAGATCAGCTCGTCCTCGCGCCGCGGCTCGCCAAGGCGGCCGTTGCCGTGTGCGGCGCCGGCGGCCTCGCCGTTCAAGACCTGCCGATCGGCGGGGGAGTGCTGCCCAGCCGAAGGGGGTCCTGTCTGTGGCTGGCGTTCACGCCCGTCCATGATCCGGCTCCTGCGCCGCCCCCGCACAATTGGCGCATAGGCCCCAAACTTCCACCACGGCCTCTTTGGCGCTAAAGGCCGCCGCGTCGGCGGCCGTGTCGATCGCTTGGAAGACGCCATCGCCGTCGATTTCCGCCACCGATCGGCAGGTCTCACAGGCGAGCACCAGCTGCCGGCGCGTGGCGTGGCCGGCATGGCAGGCAAAAAAGGCGTTGCGGCTTTCGAAGCGGTGCACGATGCCGACGGCCACCAAGGCGTCGATGGCCCGGTAGACGGAAATCGGGGCCAGGCGTTCGCCGCGCGCCGCCAACCTAGCAAGCACCTCGTAGGCACCGATGGCCTTGTGCGAGGCGGCGATTTCAGCAAACACGGACCGGCGCAGCCCCGTCAGCTTGAGGCCCTTATCCTCGAAGGCCTTGCGCGCGCGGTCCATCGCCTCGGCGAGACAATGGCCATGGTCGTGCTCGGGGGCTGGAAAGGCACTGCTGGCGAGGAGCTGCGTCATCGGCCCCCTTATAGCACCCAGCCGAGGCCCTGCCATCCACGCGCGCGGGGGAAAGGTCACCAATAAAGAACTTATCTTCTGAGTGGCGGCAAAATGCGCTAAAAGCGGGCAGCGCCGCCCGTGGCCCCGCAGACGTAGCGCCGCCGGTTCGCCACGGAAGGAAGGTTTGCCCCGGAACGAAGGTGGGCAGGACGCCTGATGCCGCACCGCCTAGAGATCGTAGAGGCCGACATCACCACGCTCGACGTGGACGCCATTGTCAATGCCGCCAATCGCACCTTGCGCGGTGGCGGCGGCGTCGACGGCGCCATCCATCGTGCCGCCGGACCGGAGCTGTTGGCCGAATGCCTGACGCTCGGGGGCTGCGCCACGGGAGAGGCCAAAATCACGCGCGGCTATCGCCTGAAGGCACGTGCCGTCATCCACACCGTGGGCCCCGTTTGGCAGGGGGGCGCGGCCGGCGAGGCGAAGCTGTTGGCGAACGCCTATGCCAACTCGCTTGTCCTGGCGCGCTCGCACGGCGCCCGCTCGCTTGCCTTCCCCGCCATCTCCACGGGCGCCTATGGCTTTCCTGAGGAGCTGGCCGCCGATATCGCGCTGGGGACGGTGGTCGATGCCCTGCACGGCGATCGGCATTTCACGCGCGTCATCTTTTGCTGCTTCGGGCCCGCCGCCGTGGCGCAGCATGAGCGCGCACGGCGCAAGGTTATGCGGGCGCGCGGCGCAGAGTCTTAACGATTCTTAATGCGCGACGACGCGGTCGCGACTCCTCGACCAGCCTAAATCGTGAGGACGCAACAGGTTGCAGAAACGTGCTGTCGCCGCGTGCCATCATTGCGCCTGGCGCTCGCCGCCGGCGCCGAGCGCGGCGCGCGTTGAATTTGCGCATTGGGACAACAATATCGCCGCAAAGCGGCCAACCTGGCGCCGCCTTGGCGGGCGATGCTGGAACCGGTGCAACAGCTGAAGCTCGGGTGCTAGCGGGAGACGTGAGGATGGAGGGCTTCGACGTCAAGGCGGCGCTGGATGCGCTGCTGGCGTTCATCGGTCAGAACTACCTTTTGCTTCTGATCGCGCTTTGCCTTCTCATCCTCTTTCGCCGCACCGGCATCTTTGCCCGCGTGCGCGGCGCCATTGTCAAGGCGCTGTTCGACAATTGGCAACTGACCCTGCTCGCCTCTACCGGCGTCGCCCTGTCGCTGGCATCGGCCTACACCACCTGGGACGGCTTGCGCAATTTCACGCGTGCGCCGCTGCTATCCTTGGCGATCGCCTTTGGCATTCAGGGCGTCATGCTCATCGTGGCATGGCTGATCGGTGAAAGCTTCGCCGTGGGCATGAACCAGCGTGCCCCGGACGGTCGGCGGCCGCGCCTGCCGGACGCCCTCATCGGCATGTGCCTGGGTGTGGCCCTCGTGGGTCTGATTTTTTACTGGGCTCTCCAACACTTCGACGCCATCACGCTCAGCAACGCGGCCGGCTTCCACGCCGACCTGGCCAAGGTCGGCGAGATCGGCCTCTATTTCTTGATTGGGCTGGTGCTGATCGCGATCATTGGCTTCGGCTCCCGGCGCGGCGGCGACATCACGACGTCCTACGCCCAGAGCCTGCGCCTGATGGTCAAGAATGCCGTGCTGTGGGTGATGTTTCTCTCGTCCATGGCCGCCTCGGTTTTCTTCTCCTTCGATTCCCACTTCAACGCGATCTTCCCCGCCGAGGCCCGCGCCCGCGCCGCCGAGATCCGCACGACCAGCCAGATTGGTTCCAGCATTGTCGATATCGGCGCCTTGGCGCAGCGGCGGCAGCTGGAGGAGGCCGAACGGCTGTTCGACACCGCGGGCTGGAAGTCCTACGACAACCAACTCGTGCACTTGAGTCGGCTCGCCCAGGACTCGCAGGGCGAGATCGAAAGGTTTTTTGTGGCGCAGATGGAGGAGCGGCGCCGCGCCATCAATGAGCAGCAGGAGCGCATCTCCACCTCGCACGGCGGCCAGGCGGGGCTTGCGAGCAAGAAACTATCGCTGACCGACGAGCTATCGCGCCTGAAGGCCGAGCGACCGGCGCTCGCCGCCGAATATGCCCAGCACCGAAGTGAACTCGACGCCAAGGCCAAGGAGATCGACGCCAAGCGCATCGAGAGCATGGCCGAAGACCGCGGTGTCGAAGGCAGCATGAAGCAGGGCAGGGGGCCCGTTTATCGCCAGCGCATGAGCGAGCTCGCGCTCCTCAACGACCAGTACAAAATCAAGGAAGAGCGCACCAAGGATGCCTATCGGCGCGTCAATGGCGTCGAAACCCGCCTGACCCAGATCGAGCGGGAGCTGTCGGGCATCGACGGTGATCTGGCCAAGTTCAAAGGCGAGGCCGAGACCGCCGAGCAGCGCATCAAGGCGACGCTGGCGGCCGGCAGCGGGGAAGAGGACGGCAAGCTTGATCCAGCGCGCGTGCTGCCGGCGTTCGAGCGCGCGCGGGCCGGCTTCCGCCAGCAGCCCACGACGGAGCGTTTGGCGGTGCTGCAGCAGCAGTGCAGCAACCTCGTTGGCGCCCTGTCGAGCACCGAGGCCACCAAAGGCAAGCTAGGCGGCATCGATTGTGATCCCAAGCAGGCCGCCGAAGCGGCCGGCCGCGTGTTTACCCTCAATGCCGGTATCGCCGCCTTCCAGGCGCGCTGCGCCGGCGGCGACAAGCTGAACGGGCTCACCAGCACGGATGCCTTGCTCGGGTTCGGGCGCAACTGCCTGCAGGAATCCGGGTTGATCAGCAAAGACTCGGCCGCTGCCGGCGCCCGGCTCGCGGCGATCGAAATGAACCGGGACGACAAGGCACATCGTTTCGTGGTGACGTGGAACGCCTTTCTCGATGGCAACCGGCTCGCCTACCTGGCGCTCATTCTCGCCATCGGCGTAGATTCCTTGGTCTTTATGTCAGGCCTGTTCGGGGCACAGGCGCTGCGCTCGCCGCTCTCCGACGTGCCAAGCCCGAAGGCGCGCAGCGCCGAGCAGCTGCAAGCCGTAATCGATACGGCCCTGCTGCCGCACACCTACGAGAATGCCCGGCTCATGCTCAATGCCATGCGGCCGATGGCGGCGCGCGAGGGCTTCACGCAGCGCGTGACGGTGCGGGATGATGATCCGCATGCTCCCGACCTAAACCGCCTGCTCAATGCCGGTGCCACCATTGGTGCGGTACGTCACGTCGAGGCCAACGTCTACGAGTTGCGCTCGGAGCTGTTTGAATATCTTTCGCTGGTGGCCAAGAAGTCGTTCGTCGCCGACAAGTCGCATGTGGTGCTGGCCGAGCTCGAGCGCATCATGGCGGTATCGCTGCTCCCCGACGTGCGCGAAAACGTCGAGACCGTGTTGCGCTACGTGCACCCGATCGAGGATCGCCTCGGCAAGATCGGGCGACAGGAGCGAGCCGAATTTACGGCCGAGATCAGGCTCGACGAGGTGGAGCGCAACGACAAAAAGGTCGTGCGCAATGCCCTGAACGCCGGCGCCACCTTGCAAGCCGTGGAGCGCGCCAACAACAACCACTATTTCATCAGTCGCGATTTCTACAAGACGCTGGCCCGCATCCGCGCGCACTTTCTCATCTC
>DATMZT010000075.1:0-10606 GCA_035573335.1 Hyphomicrobiaceae bacterium
GTCGACAACATCTTGCGCTTTGAGGAGGACTTCCCCGGTGCAAAGGTCGTTCGGCTAGAGCGCAACTATCGCTCCAATGGCCATATTCTGGCGGCGGCATCCCAGCTCATCGCCCACAACAAGGCGCGCCTCGGCAAAACGCTGTTTACCGACCGGGACCTGGGGCGCCCGGTAAGCCTGGTCGGCGTTTGGGACGACGAGGAGGAAGCCCGTGCCATCGGCGCGGAGATCGAGGCGCAGCAGAAGGCGGGACGGCGGCTCAGCGAGATTGCCATTCTGGTGCGCGCCTCCTTTCAAATGCGCGCCTTCGAGGATCGCTTTGTCACGCTCGGCTTGCCCTACCGGGTGGTCGGCGGCCCGCGCTTTTATGAACGCCAGGAGATCAGGGACGCCATCGCCTACCTCGAGGTCACGCTTAATCCCGCCAACGATCTCAAATTCGAACGCATCATCAACGTTCCCAAGCGCGGCATCGGCGACAGTACGGTGCGGCGCCTGATCGAGCTGGCGCGCGCTCGCGCCATCTCGCTTTATGCAGCCGCGCGCGAAATTGTCGACACCGAGGAGCTGGCCGGCAAAACCCGCAAGGCACTCGCCGACCTGATCGCCACCTTCGAGCGTTGGCGCGCCCAGGTTGCCGGCATGAAGCACACCGAGCTGGCCGAGCTGATTTTGGACGAGTCGGGCTATACGCAGATGTGGCAGCACGATCGCAGTCCACAGGCGCAGGCGCGGCTCGAGAACCTAAAAGAGCTCGTGCGCTTCATGCACGAGTTCGAGACGCTGCAGGGCTTCTTGGAGCATGTCTCGCTCGTCATGGATGCCGATGGCGCCGAGGCCGGCGATCGCGTATCCCTGATGACATTGCACGCGGCCAAAGGACTCGAGTTCGAGGTCGTATTCCTGCCGGGCTGGGAGGAGGGCCTATTCCCGCATCAGCGCAGCCTCGATGAGAATGGCAATGCCGGTCTCGAAGAGGAACGGCGGCTGGCCTATGTCGGCATGACGCGGGCCAAGCAACTGGCCAAGATCAGCTTCGCCCAGAACCGCCGCAATCGTGGCCTTTGGCAAGCCGCGGCACCGTCCCGTTTTGTCGACGAGCTGCCCGAGGCCCACCTCGAGGTGAGCGAAGCCAAAAGCCCCTATGGTGGCGGCACCGGCGGCCGCTTCAACCCCTATGGACACAGCCGCTTCGATCAGCCCGCGGCGGGGTTTGAGAGCGGTTATGCGACGCCCGGCTGGCAGCGCGCCAAGGAGCAGTGGAACCGCGAGGACCGCAGCAAGAAGCGCACACCCCTGACGCTCGACGGCGAACTCGTTGCATCGACGGCCGCCGCCGCGGGCTACGCGCCGGGGGAGCGTATTTTCCATCAAAAGTTCGGCTACGGGCGCATCACCGACGTCGACGGCAACAAGCTCACGATCGACTTTGAAAAGGCGGGGCGCAAGCGGGTGGTGGACAGTTTCGTCGAGCGCGCCCCCTAGCCCCCCTGTGCATTTTGCGTCACAGGGACGTCCCAAACGCCCGCTAGCCTCGACAATCGCCGTCGGCCAGTTCTAGAACGAACTGGCTCTTGCTCAAGAGGTATTTGCGTCGCTGGTAGCCAGGGCCTCTCGACGTTGGAGGCGAGCGCGTTGCAACGCTTGGCGGGGAAAAAATATGGCGTCGGCAGGGATGATGCAGGGCGGAGTGTGGAGCGCGCTCGTCAACGCGACGGCGGCCGCGCGTCCGGCGGAGGCCGCCAAAAGCCCGCCGGCGCGGGAAAAGTTTTTGCCCATCACGCGGCACGCCCTGCTCGATCGGCTCACCCATCCTCAAAGCTGGCCTGCCGGCGAGGCCAAGGACGCCCGCCGCCTCATGCGCTATCTCGACTATTGGCGTCGGCATTCCTATGCCGCCAGCCTGCTCGAGCTTGAGCAGCTCTACGAGCCCTTCAGTCCCGACAGCGACCTTTTGACAACGCGCGTTTTCACGGCACAAGAGAAGCTCGCCATGCAGAAGCAAGTGGTCGAGCAAATGCGCCACTTCCTGGTGCAGGCGAACTTCGAGCACGTCGATCCTTCGGACGTGAAGATCATCCTGACCAAGGATTCCTACTACGGTCTCGATCTGCAGGTGGACCTTGCTGCCTTCGAAGAAATCCTGATCTTCTATCGCGGGGCCACCACCATGACCGAGCGGCGGCGCACGGCCAAGCGGCTGTTCCTGTGGCACGAGGAGGTGAAGATCCCCGTGTTTCAGCGGTTGTTCCTGCTGTTCAAGCTGAAGCCGTTCGAGGTGCGGGTGAACGAGGTCATGCGCGAGCAGGGCCTCGAGCGCAAGGACGCGGAAAAGGTCGTCAAACGCACGCGCGGCTTGCTGCCCGGGTCGGTCAAGAGCGACTTTATTTATATGAAGCTCTTTAAAAACATCCCGCGCACCGACATCGAAATGATCTTTCCCAACACCAAGGTGCAGTTCCGGCTGTTCGACAAGATCAAATTCGGCGTGACCGCCGGCAGTGGTCTCGGCATGGGGGTGGCCGGTACAGTCGGCAAGATCGCGCTGGTGTCGACCAACCCGATGGCGCTGATCGGCGCCCTGGCCGGGTTGGGCGGTGTGGCGATGCGGCAAGCGTCGAACTTCATTGCCCAGCGCAATCGCTACATGATCGTGATGGCGCAAAATCTCTACTTCCACGCGGTGGCCGACAATCGCGGCGTCATGACGCTATTGGCGGATCGCGCCGCGGAGGAGGACGTCAAAGAGGAGATGCTGCTTTACAGCGCACTGGCCAAGACGCCCGTCAATGTGCGTGAGCTGAAGGCCGTCGATGAGGCCATCGAGACCTATATCAAGGACACTTTCGACCTCGACGTCGACTTCGATATCTCCGATGCCCTGAGCCGGCTGAAACAGGACGGGCTCATCACGGAGCTGCCGGACGGTACGCTGCGGGCGCTGCCCCCGCATGCCGCCGCCAGCCAGATCGATAAGCTGTGGGACCTGTGCCTTGATCAGCTGCCCGACCTGCCCGCCGCCGGCCACGAGTTCGATGGCGCAACGGGGGGACCGGCGGCAGCCTAACGCGCTGTGCCCCGTCGGCGGCGCAGACGCCGACGGCGAAGACCGCCACGACGGCGGGCGCGTCTCGCGCTCGGGCGCAAACTAGGGCAGGATCGAGGCGCGCCGTCACGGCTTGGTGCCGAGAAGGGTGCGCGCCTTTATGCCTGAGCCGTCTTGCCCGCCGGAGTAGCGCGTGTATCAGACCTACGAGGCTCCCCCCTTGGGCGGCGATCACGCGCTGCGCGTGCGCCGCCTGCGCCAACTCCTGGCCGAGCTTGGCGTCGATGCCATCCTGGTGCCGCGCGCCGACGAGCACCAGGGCGAGTACGTCGCGCCTGCCGCCGAGCGCCTCGCCTGGCTCACCGGTTTTACGGGTTCGGCGGGCCTCGCCGCCGTCGCGCGCGCCGCGGCGGCCCTCTTCGTCGACGGGCGGTACGTGGTGCAGGCGCCGACCCAGGTCGACACCGGCCTGTTCCAGATCCTGCAGGTGCCGCAGGCCAAATTGTCCGATTGGCTGATCGGCACGCTCAAAGGCGCGGGCAGCGTCGGCTACGACCCCTGGCTGCACGCCCAGGCCGGCCTTGAGGACTTGGGCGCGGCGCTGGAAGCCAAGGGCATCAAGCTGAAGGCGCTGGCGCGCAACCCGATCGACCGGATCTGGGGGCGTGACCGGCCGGCGCCGCCGACGGGCCTGGTGCTGCCGCAGGCCTTGGCCTACGCCGGCAAGCCCGCGCAAGAGAAGCTTGCCCAGCTGCAGCACACTCTGCGCCGGGACAAGGCCGACGCGGCGATCCTGACGCAGCCCGACTCGATTGCCTGGCTCTTCAACATTCGCGGCTCCGACGTCGCCCACAATCCCGTGCCACTGGCCTTTGCCGTCGTCCCTGTCACCGGCAAGCCCGAGCTCTTCATCGACAAGGCCAAGATCGGCCGCGACGCGCGGGCGCATTTGGCGCCGCTGGCAAAGCTTAGCGCGCCCACCTCGTTGGCGCCGCGGCTTGCCGCGCTCAAGGCCGCGGGCAAGCGGGTGCGGCTCGATCCCAACACGGCCGCGAACTGGTTTTTCCGCAAGCTCAAGGGCGGCAAGGGGCGGATCGTGCGCGGCGCCGACCCTTGCCTCCTTCCCAAGGCGCGCAAAAACGCCGCCGAAATTACCGGCGCGCGCGCCGCCCACAAGCGCGACGGCGCGGTGATGGCGCGCTTTCTGGCCTGGCTCGACCGCGAGGGCGGCAGCGGCGGTCTCGATGAGATCGCCGTTGCGCAGCAGCTGGAAGGGATGCGCAGCGAGACCCAAGCGCTGAAGGAGATCAGCTTCGACACGATTTCCGGAGCGGGACCCAACGGCGCGATCGTGCACTACCGGGTGACAACGCCGACCAATCGCAAGCTCAAGACCGGCGAGCTCTACCTCGTCGACTCGGGCGCCCAGTACCTCGACGGCACTACCGATATTACGCGCACGGTGGCGATCGGAAGCCCGACGCGGGAAATGCAGGAGCGCTTCACGCTCGTCGTCAAGGGCCACATCGCCATTGCCACGGCGCGCTTTCCCGCTGGCACGCGCGGCGTCGATCTTGACGCCTTCGCCCGCCGGGCGCTGTGGGAGGCTGGCCTCGACTTCGACCATGGCACCGGACATGGCGTCGGCAGTTACCTGTCCGTGCACGAGGGCCCGCAAAGCATCTCCAGGCGCGGCATGACCCCGCTGGAGCCCGGCATGATCATCTCCAATGAGCCTGGCTACTACAAGGCCGGAGCCTACGGGATTCGCATCGAGAATTTGCTGTTGGTCGAGGAACCGCGCATCGTCGAGGGCGGTGAGCGCGCCATGCTGGGTTTCGAGACCTTGACGCTGGCACCGATCGATCGGCGTCTGATCGTGCCGGCGCTGCTCAGCGCTCAGGAGCTGGCCTGGCTCAACGCCTATCACGCGCGTGTGGCCGCTGTGATCGGGCCCGAGCTTGGCCTCGCTGACCGCGCCTGGCTCGAGGCCGCCGCGGCGCCGATCCCGGCGCCTGCGTTGGTGCCTTAAAGGCCCAGCACGCGGCGAAGGAAGTCGAGCTCGGCCTGCAAGGCGGTGACGATAGTCTCCGCCCGGCGAAAGCCGTGGCCTTCGCCGGCGAACTCGTGATAGGCCACGTCGACCCCGCGTTGCCTGAGCCGCGTCACCATGCGCCGGGACTGCTCCGGCGGCACCACCTTGTCATCGAGGCCCTGGAACAGGATGACGGGCGCACGGATGTCGTCGATCAGCGTGAGCGGTGAGCGGGCGCGAAAGGTCTCTTGCCAGTCCGCGGGCGTCGTTCCCATCAGACGGTGCAGATAACCGGCTTCGAACTTGTGGGTATGCTTGAGCAGCAGTGCCAGGTCGGACACGCCGTAATGGCAGCTCCCCGCAGCAAAGGCGCGCGTGGTGGCCAAGGCCATCAAGGTGGTGTAGCCGCCGGCGCTGCCACCGGAGATGGCGATTTTCTTGCCGTCGGCGAGGCCGGCGCGCGCGAGATGCCGGGCGGCGGCGGCACAATCGGCCACGTCGGCGATGCCCCAGGCAGCATCGAGCCGCTCGCGGTAGGCGCGGCCGAAGCCCGTGCTGCCCGAGTAGTTGATGTCGAACACGGCAAAGCCGCGGCTGGTGAAGAACTGGGTGCGCATCTTCAAACCGGCATCGGTCATGCTGGTGGGACCGCCGTGTACGAACAGGAGCGCCGGCGGCAGGGCGCCGGCGGGGCCGCGATGCGCGGCGTTGGTGGGGGCATAGTAGAGGCCATAAACGGTGCGCCGCGCGGCGCGAAATGCAACGTCGGTGCCAACGCTAAGGCAGCCCGCCAACCGCGCCAGCGGCTGGGCGCCGGCGGGCGGGCCGGCAAAACCTTTCAAATTGCGCCGGCCAATCCGCATGACCTCGGGCATTGCCGTCGGCCGACTGATCAAGGCGGCAAAGCCTCCGGCGAAGGCAACGGGGTCATCGATGCGCGCGGTTTGGGCGGCGAGCTTGGCGTAGCGCGTGCGACGTCCGCGTTTGGGATCCCACACCTCCAGCAGCGGTCGGCCCTGGCGCAGGGCGACCGCGCCGATGCTGCCGTCGGGTGCCGGGCAATAGCTGCGCATACCGAACACCCACTGCGGTCGGGACAGCTCGGCGCCGCGCTGCCCGTAGCGGCGGCGAGCCTTGGCGCCATCCCAAACGTAGAGCTGTCCCCAGCCGCTCGCGTCCAAGATGAAACTCAAGTGTCCGCTGCCGCCGCACCATGCCGGCTGAAAGGCGGCCGCGCCGTTGCCGCCGGCAACGGGGATGGGGCTGCCGAGCGCACCGTCCGCGTGCACGGGGGCCACAAACAGGGTAGCGCCGTCCCACGGCATGTCCGGCAAGTCCCAGGCCAGAAAGGCGATCCTGTCGCCGGCGGGCGACAAGCAGGGGGAGGCGTAGAAGTCGTGCGCGGTGGCGAGCTCCGTGACGCCGCCGCGGGCGACGTCGATGGCCACCAGCAGGTTGCGCACGACCTTGGCAGCGTGGCGTGCACCATGCCGCTCGCCGACCCCGATCAGACGCTGGCGTCGGGCATCGAGGCTGTAATCGGCAAAGCGCAGGTTGGGGGCATTGGTGAGGCGCCTTGGCGCTTCGCCCGGCCGGAAGGCATAGATCTGCTGGTCGCTGTCATTCGTGAAATAGATGGTCTCGCCCACGACGGAAAATTCGCCGCCGCCGTATTCGTGCACGCGCGATCGGGCCGAGAAGGGAGCAGCCAAGAGGTCACGGACGCTGCCGTCGGCGCGGCCCTGCAAAATGGTTTGCCGCCCGCCCTCCTCGGGCAGCGATTGGCTCCAGTAGATGGCGCCGGCCTCCGCCTTGAGGCTACCGAAGCGCCGGCTGCCGGCGGCCGCCAATTGGGGCGTGATCGGCGAGGGCCAATGTCCGAAGGGGGTGGGCAGCTTGGGCATGGTCGGGGAGCCGGGGGCGTCGAGGGATTGGGCGCGTTGGGGCACAGGATCAAAAAAATCTGGCATCGGGGGCGGCAACGACGCAAATCATCTTTGCACCGCGAAATAGGTCAGCTATGCTGTCCTTTACGTCGGGGGATCCGGCCGCGGCGGTATTGGCGCCGGTGGCCCGGGCGCTCGATGAGAAGATCTGGGGTAAGATCAGCCGCCTGGACCGCGGCCTGACGTGCTGCCCGCAAGCCCATCGTCCGATCCGGGAGACGGGGGCCAGGGCGGCAATTTCAGGACGGCCCAACGGACCGGTGGCGTCCCGCTCCGCGCGCACGGCTGCTCACTGCCCAGGCCCAGCTTTTGGGAACGGACAGGGTACCTGCGCGTAGACCCCCAGCCGCTAGATGAGGCCGATCTCAGCCGGAAGGCGTAACGCCTATGACGACGGATAAAACGCACAGCGGCGGCAGTCCGAATGCCAGTGCCCGGCCTTTTTTTCCCGAGGCGAGCGGCCTGTTCGATCCGCGCCGCGAACACGACGCCTGTGGTGTCGGCTTCATTGCCAACCTCAAAGGCGGCAAGACCCACAAGCTGATCGAAGACGCGCTCTGCATACTGCAGAACCTCGAACACCGCGGGGCGGTCGGGGCCGATCCGATTGCCGGTGACGGCGCGGGCATTCTGATCCAGATCCCGCACGCCTTTTTGGAAGCCGAGGCGCAAAAGCTGAAATTCAAGCTGCCGAAGCCTGGCCACTATGCCTGCGGTCATCTGTTCCTGCCGCAGGATGAGCGCCTGAGGGCCCACTGCGAGCGCGTCTGGACCCGCATCATTCGCGAGGAGGGCCTCGAATTTTTGGGCTGGCGTTCGGTGCCCGTGGACAACGGCTGCCTCTCCGAAATGGTGAAGGCGACCGAGCCCGTGCATCGGCAGATCTTTATCGGCCGGCCGAAGGCGATGAAGGAGCAGCAGGAGTTCGAGCGTCGCCTCTACATGATCCGCAAGGTCGTCTCCAATGCGCTCTACTTCGCCTACAAGGGCCGCGACATCGGTCACTACTCGGTGTCGCTGTCGAGCCGCACCCTGGTCTACAAGGGCATGTTCCTGTCCTACCAGGTGAAGAAGTACTACCAGGACCTGTCCGACCCGCGGCTGGCCTCCTCGATGGCGCTGGTGCACCAGCGTTTCTCCACCAACACCTTCCCCTCCTGGAAGCTGGCGCATCCCTACCGCATGGTCGCGCACAACGGCGAGATCAACACGCTGCGCGGCAATGTCAACTGGATGGCGGCGCGGCAGGCGTCGGTGAAGACGCCGCTGTTCGCCGGCGACATCACCAAGCTGTGGCCGATTTCCTATGAGGGGCAGTCGGACACGGCCTGTTTCGACAACGCGCTCGAGTTTCTGGTGATGGGCGGCTACAGCCTGGCGCACGCGGCCATGATGCTGATCCCCGAGGCCTGGGCCGGCAATCCGCTGATGGATGCCAAGCGGCGTGCCTTTTACGAATACCACGCCTGCCTCATGGAACCCTGGGACGGCCCCGCGGCGATGGCCTTCACCGACGGCAGGCAGGTCGGCGCCACGCTCGACCGCAACGGTTTGCGGCCCGCCCGCTATTTCGTGACCAAGGACGACACCGTGATCATGTCGTCGGAGGCCGGCGTGCTGCCCGTGGCGGAAGCCAACATTGCGCGCAAGTGGCGTCTGCAGCCCGGCAAGATGCTGCTGATCGATCTGGAAGCCGGTCGCATCATCTCCGATGATGAGTTGAAGGCGGACCTTGCCTCGCGCCATCCCTACGAGCAGTGGCTCTCCCGCACCCAGGTGCAGGTCGGCGATCTGCCGCTGCCGAAGAAGGTGGCGCGCAAGAACTCGAACGTGGCCTTGATCGATCTGCAGCAGGCGTTCGGCTATACCGAGGAAAGCCTGAAGTTCCTGATGGCGCCGATGGCGCACACGGGCCAAGAGGCCGTGGGCTCGATGGGCAATGACACGCCCGTCTCGGTGCTCTCCAACAAGCCCAAACTGCTACATACCTATTTCAAGCAGAACTTCGCCCAGGTCACCAACCCGCCGATCGATTCGATCCGCGAGGAGCTGGTGATGAGCCTCGTCTCCTTCATCGGGCCACGGCCGAACCTGCTCGATCTCGAGGGCACCGCCAAAATCAAGCGGCTCGAGGTGTACCAGCCGATCCTCAGCAACGAGGATCTGGAGCGCATCCGGCAAATCGGCTTGGTCAAGGACAACCAGTTCTCCTGCGTGACGATCGACATCACCTACGCAGTGGAGAAGGGGGCGCGCGGCATGGCCGATGCGCTCGACGTGGTCTGCGCCGAGGCCGAGGAGGCGGTGCGGTCCAAGGAGTACAACATCATCATTCTGTCCGACCGCCTAACGGGGCCGGATCGCATTTCGATACCGTCGCTGCTCGCCACCTCGGCCGTGCATCATCATCTGATCCGGCAGGGTCTACGCACCTCGGTCGGGTTGGTGGTGGAAACCGGCGAGGCGCACGAGGTGCATCAATTCGCCGTGCTCGCGGGCTACGGCGCGGAGGCCATCAACCCCTACCTGGCCTTCGATACCTTGGAGCAGCTGCTGCCCGATCTCGACGAGAAGCTGACCCTGAAGGAGGCGCAGAAGCGCTACATCAAGGCGGTCGACAAGGGCCTCTTGAAGGTAATGTCGAAGATGGGCATCTCGACCTACCAGTCCTACTGCGGCGCCCAGATCTTCGATGCCGTCGGACTGAAGTCGACGTTCGTGAAGCGCTATTTCACCGGCACGCACACACAAGTCGAGGGTGTCGGCCTGCGCCAGATCGCGCGCGAGACCGCCGAGCGGCACCGGCAAGCCTTCGGCAACGTACAGGTGTTGGAGGGCGCCCTCGATGTGGGTGGCGAGTATGCCTATCGCATCCGCGGCGAAGCCCACATGTGGCGGCCGACGGTGGTCGCCGACCTGCAGCACGCGGTGCGCGGCAATCTCCCCGACAAGTATCGTGCCTATGCGCAAGAGATCAACGACCAGACCGAACAACTGATGACCTTGCGCGGCCTGTTCCGCCTAAAGAGTGCCAAGGAGATGGGACGCCGTCCCGTCGCGCTCGAAGAGGTGGAACCAGCGGCCGACATCGTGCGCCGCTTTTCGACCGGCGCGATGAGCTTCGGCTCGATCTCGCGCGAGGCCCATACCACCTTGGCGATCGCCATGAACCGCATCGGCGGCAAGTCCAATACCGGGGAAGGCGGCGAGGAGGCCGACCGCTTCAAGAAGCTGCCGAACGGCGATTCGATGCGTTCGGCCATCAAGCAGGTGGCCTCCGGCCGCTTCGGCGTCACCGCCGAATACCTCGCCAATTCCAATATGATGCAGATCAAGATGGCGCAGGGCGCCAAGCCCGGCGAGGGCGGCCAGCTGCCCGGTCACAAGGTGGATGCCATCATCGCCAAGGTGCGCCATTCGACGCCGGGGGTCGGTCTGATCTCGCCGCCGCCGCATCATGACATCTATTCGATCGAGGATCTGGCGCAGCTCATCTTCGATCTGAAGAACGTCAATCCGGCGGCCGACGTCTCGGTCAAGCTCGTGTCCGAGGTTGGCGTCGGCACCGTCGCTGCCGGG
>DATMZT010000076.1:0-10585 GCA_035573335.1 Hyphomicrobiaceae bacterium
ATCCAGCTGTGCACCAACTGCGGCATGGCCCCCATGCGCCGCGAGCTCGCCTACGCCAAGTTGAAGGCTCTGGTAGAGGGGGCGGCCCTTGCCCGCGAGCGCCACGCCTGAGCCGGGCTCGAGCGAGCTCACTGCTCCGCCAATAGGCTACGCAGGTCGAGCCGGGCCCGGATCATGCTGAGCTCGCCCGCCGGCGTCACCGGCCACTGCTCGCGCGGTTTGTCCCAATAGAGCTCCACGCCGTTTTGATCATAGTCGCGCAGATAGAGGGCCTCGCTGACGCCGTGGTCGCTGGCGCCATCGAGCTCGATGCCGGCCGCCATAAGGCGCCGCAGCGCGTCGGCCAGATCCCGACGCGTCGGATAGACAATGGCAAGGTGATAGAGCCCCGTGGTGCCTGGGGCCGGCGGCGCGCCACCGAGGCTCTCCCAAGTATTCAGCGCGATATGGTGATGATAGCCGCCGGCAGAGATGAAGGCTGCGCCCTCCCGCCGCTGCGTCACCTCGAACCCGAGTACGCCACAATAAAATGACAAGGCCCGTTCGAGATCGGCCACCTTGAGGTGGACATGGCCGATGCGGGTCCCGCCGACGATGGGCCGTAGCGGTCGATGATCGGCCAACGGACGCAATTGCGACAGTGTCTCGCTCATGAGCTTGCTCCCATCGAGGGTTCAGCGCCGCTACCCGGCAGCGGGCAGCTCGACCGGCCCGGCCGATGCCAGGACGGTCGTGCCGATACCGGCCAGAAAACCCGCAAGGTCGTGGGTCATGTAGTGGATGTATTCGGGCGGCTCAAGCCAGCCGCGAATTTTCTGTTGGACGGGATGGTCGTAATCGCTCGCCGCGTGCACCAGCACCGTTGTCATGCCCAAGGCGTGGGGGGCCTCCAGGTTGCTCGGTATGTCCTCGAACATCGCCGATAAGGGCGCACTGACGTTGTGCACCTTGAGAAAATGCTCATAGCAGGCCGGAGTCGGCTTGGGCACGTAATCGGCATCGCAAATATCAAAAATGCCCTCGAACAAATGCAGGATCCCGAGTTTGCCCGCAACGCGCTGGGCATGCCCGCGTGAACCGTTGGTAAAGATCAGCTTGCGCCCCGGGAGACGCTCAATGCGCGCCGCCAGCTCCGGATGCGCGGCGAGCCCGGAAAGGTCAAGATCGTGGACGTAGTCGAGAAACGGCTTGGGGTCCATGCGATGCACCTGCATCAGACCACTCAAGGTAGTGCCGAACTGCCGATAGTAGGTCTTTTGCAGGTGCCGCGCGTACTCGATGGGGACGCCGAGAAAGCGGGCAATAAATTCGCCCATGCGCTGGTCGACTTGGCCGAACAGGTTGCACTCGATCGGATACAGGGTGTTATCGAGATCGAAGATCCACACCTGGGTGCGCTCGAAGTTGCGGGGCGCTGCGTGCAAAGCCACCATTCAAGCCACCTTTTTTGCCTTGCGGCTTACCAGGGTACCGACGCCGTGCTGGGTGAAAAGCTCAAGCAGCACGCAATGTGGCACACGTCCATCCAACACCACGACCGCCTCGACCCCGGCTTCGACGACCTCGATGCAGCCCTCGATTTTCGGGATCATGCCACCGCTAATGGTGCCTTCGCGAATCAACGCGCGGGCTTCCTCGATCGAAAGCTGAGTGATGAGGGCATTGTCCTTATCCAACACGCCCGCCACGTCCGTCAGCAACAGCAGGCGTTTGGCCCTCATGCGCGCCGCCAGCGCGCTTGCGAAGGTGTCGGCGTTGATATTGAGCGTCTCACCCTCGTGGCTGATCGCAACGGGAGCAATGACGGGAATGAGGTCCGAGGTCGATATGACGTCGACAAGGTGCGGATTGACCTCGGCCGGATCGCCAACATAGCCGATGTCGACGGCGCGCATCAGATTCGACTGCGGATCCGGCATCTGCGTGATCTTCCGGGCGATCATCAAGTTGGCATCCTTGCCAGAGATCCCGACCGCCTTGCCCCCTTGCCGATTGATTGCGGTGACAATGTCCTTGTTGATCAGACCGGCCAGCACCATCTCGACGACTTCCACCGTCGGTTTGTCGGTGACGCGCAATCCCTGCACAAACTCCGACTTCAGCTGCAGCCGTGTCAGCATGCCGGCGATTTGCGGGCCGCCGCCATGCACGACAATGGGTTTGACGCCCGCCTGCTTGAGCAAGACGATGTCCTGGGCGAACGCCGCCGCCAGCGCCGGATCACCCATGGCATGCCCGCCATATTTTACGACCACCGTCTGGCGATCATAGCGCTGCATGTGTGGCAGGGCCTCGGCCAGGATGCGCGCTTGGGTATGCGCCGACGGCGGCGCGGGGATCTCTTTCGTGTCTGGCTGGAACTTCGCCATCTGCAGGCAGCCTCGAATGATGCCGACTTGCCTAAGCACTTATATCGGTCGTGGCGACGGCTCAACGGAATTTGCGCACAAGCGCCTGCCGGGACTGCACAAAGCTGGCCGCGTTTGATAGAACCGCAGGGCGTCTTGCTGTCATCCGCCGGCGGCAGGGTTCGGCCGGCAGCGAGCGAACCGCCGCCGGCGTCTCATCGGGGGACCTGCGCTCTGTTGGGGAGTGGCTGATGCCGCAAGCCTTTGCGGACGAGTTCAAATCCTTTCCCATTTCGGCGCAACTTGGCGAGAGCCTGGAGCGTGCGTACCGATTCGCGCGCGAGCAATCGCATCGGTTTGTGACCCTCGAGCACCTGTTGCTTGCGCTCACCGAGGATGTCGAGGCCGCGGCAATGCTGGAGTCGGCCGGCGTCGACCTCGGGCGTCTCAGCGCCGACGTCTCCGGCTACCTCGGCGGGCTTTTGGAGGACATGCGCGCGCAGTCGGAATCGGAGCTGCGTCCCGACGCCGATCTCATGCGCGTCCTCAAGGCTGCAACGACGGCCGCCCAGCAATCGCGACGGCGTCAGATCGACGGCGCCATTGTGTTGGCCGCTATTGTCGGTGACGGCAAGAGCGCCGCGGCCGGGCTGCTCAAGGCCCTGGGAATGACCTTTGAAGGCGCGATTCGCGCCCTACAGCGGGCCAATACGCAGGCGCGGGCCAAGCCCTCGCCACAGGGTGCCATGCCGGCCTGGGCGCCAGGATCGGGCGCCGGCAGGCCGGCCGCGCCGGCGACCGCGGAGCAGCGGGCAATGGCGTCGGAAACCGCCGCCGCGCCCATAAACGCGGAGATTTCGCTTGCGACCTCGGCCGAGGAGTTTCTCGCCGCGGCCCGCGCCCGCATTCAGCAGCGTGCCGCCGCCGCGCGCGCGGGCGAGAGGCCGGCCGCCGCCGTCGCGGCACCGTCGCCTGCGGTCGCGACGGGCGGAGAAAAGCCAAATTCGCCCATGAGCTCAACCGCTTCCAGTCGGGGCGATCTCAACCCCTCCAGCCTGGCCGCCGCCATCCGAGACGTTGCCAGCGAGCCTGGCGCAGAGGCGCAACCAGCGCCGGTGGCGCGCACCGCAGAGCCGCCGCCCGAGCCGATCCGCGATGCGGCCGCTCCCCAGCCCGGTCCGCCGGCGCCGGAGCCAGGCGTGCCTGTCGAGGCCACCGCCAGCGCGCCGCCACCGCCACGAAACCTTGCTGTTGGCGCCGAACAGCCCGCCGTCGCCCGCCTGCCGCAACCGGCACCCAATCGCGGACCCGGGCCGTTGCCCGGCCGACCGATGCGGCCGGCAGACGGTGCCGGTCGGCCGCCCCTGCCGCAGGGCCCAAAGGCGCCAAACCGGTTCCCACCCGGCCTCGGTCCGCCCCCCCGAGGCGGCCGTGCGCCCCGGGGACCCAATGGTGCCGGCGCCTCCGCGCCGTCTCCGGGGCGCCCCGTGGGGGCGCCGATGCAGCCAGCTATGGCCGATGCGGGCGGCGCCATCGTCGTGCCGCTGCAACCGCGCACCGGCTCCGCAGCGCCCGCGAGCTATGCCGAGCGCGGCCCCCTTGCCGAAAGCGTGCCGCGGCGCATGCGCAGCGGCGTTCCGGCCACCGCCGAAGTACGCATCGCGCGCGACAAAATCGACGGGCTGATGCTGGCCCTTTGCAACCGCAGCGTGCGTCCAGAGGCCTACCCGACCCGCGCCTTGGCGGTGCGATTGCGGGCACCCAACGGCGGCTTTGCCATCGAGGCCAATGCGCCGGAAACCCAGTGGATCGATCGCTCAACCAGCGCCCCCGGCGACAGTTTTGCCGGCTGGCGCTGGACCATCACCCCACACAGCCACGGCCGCAACCGCCTGCTGCTGACGGTCTCGGCGCGACTGATTGGACCGGATGGGCTGGTGGCGGAAGCGGCGCCGTCGGACCGATCGATCGACGTCAAGATTGCTCCCAACTACGGCCGCCTGGGGCAGCGCTGGGCGGGCTGGCTGGCGGCCTTGCTCGCCGGCATCGCGTTCGGCCAGTTCGCGGGGGATGTGTGGGCGGGCCTCTTGTTCTTGCTCAGGCAGGCCGGTGGCGGCTGAGGCCGCCCGGCACCGGCGCGTCCGGCGGCAACCTGTTAGCCGGGTAGCGCGCCGAAGGCCCCGGCCAGCACCGCAATCTCGGCCCTGAGCTCGGCCAACCCTGCGCCCGTCTGAGCCGAGGTCGCAATCACACCGACCGAGGCGGCCGCGTGCTCGCCCAGGGCGTGCTCGGTCGCCGCCAGGACGCGCACCAACTCCGTTGGCTTGACCTTGTCCGCCTTCGTCAGCACCCCTTGATAGGCGACGGCCGCTTCGTCCATCAGGCGCATGATTTCGAGATCGGGAGGGGTGAGCCCGCGGCGTGCATCGATCAGCAGGAGCACGCGCGCCAGCGTCGCCCGGCCGCGCAAATAGTCGCGCACGAGCCGTGTCCAGGCTTCCACGCGCAGCTTCGGTGCCTCGGCAAAACCGTAGCCGGGGAGATCGACCATGAAGAGCGATAGGCCGGGCGCGGCGTAAAAGTTGAGCTCCTGCGTCCGCCCGGGTGTATTTGATGTGCGCGCCACCGTGCGTCCGACCAGCCTGTTGATGAGGCTCGACTTGCCGACGTTGGAGCGTCCGGCAAGACATATTTCGGTGCGCTCCGCCGCGGGAAGGACTTCGAGGTTCGGCACGCCCTTGATGAATTGCCAGGGGCGGCGAAACAGCGCCTCCCCGTCAACCAGTTGCGCAGGTGTGAAGCGGTCGGCGCTCATGCGACATGCCGCGCCTCCGCGGCGGCGCTGGCGGCGGAACGGCTCATGTTCCTTCCTTGCCGCCCAAAATGAGCCGCGCCTCGTCAATCTTGGCGGCGATCGCGTGATCGGAGCCATTGAGGGTTTGCTGCTTGCCGGGCTCAGCCTTGGCGAGCGCGAGCTCGATTTCCGCCGCGGTCGCGTCGGCGTCGAGACCCAGCGTGCGCAGCGCCTGTTCACGCGTCATCGGTGCCTCCGGCGCCAACGCCGTCTTGCGCGGTTTCACCTGAGGGGCTTTGTCGCCCCCCGCCGGCAGATCCACCTTGCGTCCCGCCGCCGCGCTGCCGCGGGCAAGCATTTGTGTTCCGAACGCTTTGGCGGCGTGGCCGCGACCCTTCCATTTCTCGACGCCAAGGTTTCTCCAAAGATGGATCTCGGCGTCATTCTTACGCATGATGGTATACTGTTGCAGCAGGGAGAGCACGTTGTTCCAAGCCCAATAGATCACCAGCCCCGAGGGGAATGACGCCAGCATGAACGTGAAGATCACCGGCATCCAGTTGAAGATCTTCTGCTGCACGGGATCGGGCTGCTGCGGGTTCAGCTGCATCTGGAACCACATGGTCGCGCCCATAATCAGCGGCCAGGCGCCGATGTGCAGAAACTCCGGCACCTGATAGGGCAGCAACCCGAAAAGATTGAACAAGGAAGTGGGATCGGGCGCGGATAGATCCTTGATCCAGCCAAAGAACGGCGCATGCCGCATATCGATGGTGACGAACAGGACCTTGTAGAGCGCAAAAAACACCGGGATTTGCAAGAGGATCGGCAGACAACCCGACATCGGATTAATTTTCTGGTTCTTGTAAAGAGCCATCAGCTCCTGTTGCTGTTTGACGCGGTCGTCCTTGAACCGCTCCCGGATCTTCTCCATTTCCGGCTGCAGCTTTTTCATCTTCGCCATGGACTCGTAGCTCTTGTTGGCGAGCGGAAAGAACGCGAGCTTGACGAGCACCGTTGTGGCAAGAATGGCAAGGCCGTAATTGCCGAGAAGCTGGGAGAGCCAGTGCAACAGCTTAAACAGCGGTTTGGTGATGAAATAAAACCAGCCCCAATCAATCAGCAGGTCGAATTGTTTGGCGTCGAGCTTCTCCTTGTAGGCCTCGATCAAGGTCACCTGTTTGGCGCCGGCAAACAAATTGCTGGTGGTGCTGGCGGCGGCACCGGGCGCCACTTGGATGCCGCTCAATAACAGATCGGTCTGAAAGCGATCTTTGCTCCCCTTGATCCCCCGAAAGCTGGCCGTATAGGCCACCTTTTGATCGGGAATGAGCGCGGCGGCCCAGTATTTATCAGTGATTCCGATCCAGCCACCGGTATCTTTGAAGGTCTTGCTGCCGCCATCCTTTAGCAGATCGGCGTAGTGCAGCTCCTTGAGCCCCTCCTCGCCCATGACGCCGATCGGTCCCTCGTGCAGAATGTAGAAGCCCTGCGTGTGCGGCAGGCCATGCCGAGAGATTAGGGAGTAAGGATGCAGGCTAACCTCGGCGCCGGTGCGGTTCTCAACCGTGTCTGTCACCGTTAGGAGATAGTTCTCATCGGCGGCGATGCTGCGGCGGAAAATGAGCCCTTGGCCGTTGTCCCAGACGAGCGTGACCGGCGAGGCCGGTGTCAGCACGCTGCCCTTCTCCAGCTGCCAGACGGTGTCATTGCCTGGCATCGGCTGCGTGACGCCGGGCCCGGCCACCCAGCCGTATTCCGCATAGTAGGGGGCTGGAGTACCGGACGGGGAAAATAACACCACGTTGGGGCTTTGTGGCGCCACCGTCTCTCGGTATTTGGCCAGCACCAGGTCGTCGATGCGGCCTCCCTGCAAGGCGATCGAACCTTGCAGGCTCGGGGTGTCGATCCGCGCCCGCGCCGGCGCGGACGCGCGCAGCACGGCCTCGCGGCCCTGCCCTTCGGCAGCGGCGGCGCCCACGGCCGGAGCCGCGGCGGGCGGCGGCTCGCCCGGCGCAACCGTCGGCGCCGCGGACGGCTTAGCTTGGCTCTGTTCTTGCTGCGCCCGCTGCCGCCGCTCCTGGTCGTCCTTAAGCTTGGGACCGGCATAAAACATCTGCCACGCCAAGAGCACGGCCACCGAGAGCACGATGGCAAGCAGAAGATTCTTCTGGTGGTCCTGATCCTGTGGCATCTGGTTTCCGAAAAACTATTTCAACTGTGCGGTTCTTTCGCGCCCCCGGCGCGATCTCGCGCCGGCTGCGGCAGCGGGCGGTGAAGGCGATCGAGCCCCCTGGCCAGCTCGCAAACGAGCGCCTCGAAGTTGACGTCCAGCGCCGGCCGGCGCGCCACGACGACATAGTCGAAGTCATGCCGCGCGTGGCTCATCTGCACGCTCTTGACCGCCGCCTTCAGGCGACGTCGGATCCGGTTGCGCTCCACCGCCCCGCCCACGGCGCGGGCCACGGTGAAGCCGAACCGCGCCTGCTCCGCCACCCCCTTCACCGTCCGTTGCCGCCCCTCCAGGACGAAGGCGCCCGTCGCGAAGCGCCTGCCTTTCCGGACCGATTGGAAGTCCTTGCGACATTTCAGCGTTGCAAGGCGCCATGAGCAGATGTGCGGCTGCGCCCCTGCAGCGGCCATAAGGCACCTGCCAATTCCTGCCTTTAGGCGGAAAGACGCTTGCGTCCCTTCGCTCGGCGCCGGGCAACCACGCGCCGCCCACCGGTAGTGAGCATGCGCTTGCGAAAGCCGTGCCGGCGCTTACGCACGAGCTTGCTCGGCTGATACGTTCGTTTCACCTCTAAACTCCGTCCGAAAGCCGCCGTGCGGCGACGTGATCGCCGCTGCGGGAGCTGTTCCCGCAGGTCTGCTGCGCGATTGCCACTGCCGGCGTCGAGCCTGGCGAAAGTTTGCGCGCTTATAGGGTCGCCGTTTTGCCAAGTCAATCCGGCCCCTGCGATCACCCAAACCATCAATTTTCGTCGTCATCTCTCACGAGTGCTTGAGAACTGCCGCAATCGGTCTTGGCAACTGCCGCCCCCAGGTGCCTTGTAATACAGTGCCGCAAGCGAGGCAGTCCGCGACAATGAACGGCATTAAGCAAACGAGCGCCCCCGAACCGGCACCCGGTCGGCAGGGGGGCGTCTCCGGGGCCTGTGCGCCAAAACTGCGCCCTTTGTGGGCGCGTTGGTGGCCCCTCCTTCTCGTCGGCGCCTTGACGCTGGCGGTCCTTGCCCTGGGCTGGCACGAGCACATTACGCTTGGCAACGTGGTCACCTTCCGCGATCGCTTCCACCTGATCCTCGACGAGCACCGCATCTCCTCGCTCGTTGCCTACATTTTGGCCTATGTGGGTATGACCGCCCTATCGCTGCCCGGAGGATTGGTGCTGACGGTTGCCGGCGGCCTGATGTTTGGCTGGCTCCTGGGAAGCATCGCCTCCATTATCGGTGCCACCGCCGGCGCCACCATCGTGTTCCTGATTGCGCGCACGGCACTGGGCGAGGGCCTCAATGCCCGCGCGGCGCCCTGGCTCGCCAAGCTGAGAGCCGGCTTCAATCAAGACGCCTTCAACTATCTGCTGTTTCTGCGGCTCGTCCCCGCCTTCCCGTTTTGGTTTGTCAACATCGCGCCAGCCATTTTAGGCGTGCCCTTGCGCACCTATATCGTAACCACCTTTCTCGGCATCATTCCGGGAACCTTGGCGCTCTCGGCTGCGGGCGCGGGTCTCGACAGCGTGATTGCCGCAGCGAAGGCGAACTACGCAACCTGCATGGCGAGTAACCCCAACCCTGGCAGGGCGTGCAGGCTGGCGATCGATGCACACGCGCTCCTCACCAAGGAAATAATGTTGGCGCTGGTGCTTTTGGGATTCGCGGCGCTTATTCCCATTGCGCTCAAGAAATGGAAGGCGTGCCATGCAAAAGCCAAGTGAGCAGGCGGCCCAACGCCTGGGCCTCGATGCCCCCCCAGGCGAGACGACGGCGCGCGCCCGCCACCAGGAGCGCCTACCCCCTGCCCCCACGCAATCGCCGCGTGAACTCAGCCCAGATCTGTGCGTCATCGGCGGCGGCTCCGGCGGCCTCTCGGTGGCGGCGGCCGCGGCACAGCTCGGCGTTTCCGTGGTGCTGATCGAACAGCACAAAATGGGCGGCGATTGCCTCAACTACGGTTGCGTGCCGTCAAAGGCCCTGTTGGCCGCCGCCGGGCGTGCACATGCCATGCGCACGGCGGCCCCGTTCGGTATTGCCCCGGTGCGACCGGCCATCGACCACGGTGCGGTCAATGACCACGTGCGCGCGGTCATTGCCGCGATCGCGCCTAACGACTCGGTCGAACGCTTCACCGGCCTCAATGTCAAGGTGATCAGCGCGCCGGCCCGCTTCATAGATCGCAAACGCGTGCTCGCCGGCGAATGGCGCGTCAAAGCGCGCCGCTTCGTGATCGCCACGGGTTCTTCACCCGAAATTCCGAGCATTCCTGGCCTCGGCGAGGTGCCCTACTTCACCAACGAGACGATCTTTGCCAACCGCGACAGGCTCGAGCATTTGATCGTCATTGGCGCCGGGCCGATCGGTCTGGAGCTGGCGCAAGCGCATCTGCGGCTTGGCAGCCGCGTGACCGTGCTGGAAGGGCTCAAGGCGCTGGGAAAAGACGATCCGGAACTGTCGCAGCTCGTTCTCGAACGTCTCAAGGCGGAGGGCATGGACGTCCGCGAGGGTGTACTGATCGAGCGGATTGCCGGCGCCAATGGGGCAATCGACGTCGCGATCGCCGAGGCCGGCATCAGACGCGTCGTGCGGGGAACGCATCTGTTGCTAGCGGCGGGGCGTAGCGCCAATGTCGTGGGGCTCAACCTGGAGGCGGCCCGCGTCAAACACGACAAGCGCGGCATCAAGGTTAATGGCGCTCTCAAGACCTCAAACCGCCGCGTCTACGCCATCGGCGACGTCACGGGTGGACCACAATTCACGCACGTCGCCAACTATCATGCGGACATCGTGTTGCGCCGCGCGCTTTTTCGCCTGCCGGCCAAGCTGAATGGCGACATCCTGCCCTGGACCACATTCACCGACCCCGAACTCGCCCACGTCGGCTTAACCGAAGAAATGGCACGGCGGCGCTTTGGCCGCATCCGCGTGCTGCGCTGGCCCTTCCACGAAAACGACAAAGCGCAAACGGAGCGTGCTACCGACGGGTTCGTTAAGGTAATAACTGACGCCAAAGGCCGGATTCTGGGTGCCAGCGTGGTCGGCAGACTGGCCGGCGAAGTGATTCAAATGTGGTGTTTGGCCGTGTCACAGGGCCTCAAAATTACTGCCATGACGCGCTGGATTTCACCCTATCCGGCGCTTTGTGAAGTCAACAAACGCGTTGCCTACGGGTACTATGCGAGCACTGCAGCCAGCCCCTTTGTTCGCAAGCTGATCGGTTGGCTCGC
>DATMZT010000077.1:0-27160 GCA_035573335.1 Hyphomicrobiaceae bacterium
CTCGAGCGCCGCATCGTCGAAGTGGCGCAAGCGACGGCCCAGCTCTATGGGGCGGTCGCCACCGCCACCTACGAGCGCAAATATCCGGTGACGCACAACCATGCGCGCCAGACGCAGTTTGCCGCCGGTGTCGCCGCCCAAGTGGCCGGCCCCGACAAGGTCAATGGCGAAATCGCCCCCGTCATGGGCGGGGAAGATTTTTCGTTCATGCTCGAGGCCCGGCCGGGCGCCTTCATCTTTATCGGCAACGGCGACAGCGCCGGCCTACATCACCCCAAATACGACTTCAACGACGATGTGATCCCCGCCGGCATCTCCTACTGGGCACGCCTGACCGAGACGGCGATGCCCGCGTGAACGCCGATCGATCAAGCCAGGCTGGGGCCACGCCGGCACCGGCGGTCATCGTCGATGCGCTCGACCGCGGCGCCGAGAAACTGCGAACACCCTGCGGCGACGGCAGCATGGTCTGGCGCGTCTGGGGCAGCGGCGAACCGCTCCTGCTCTTCCACGGCGGCTCGGGCTCTTGGACCCATTGGCTGCGCAACATTGCAGCCCTGTCACGCCGCTATCAGCTCTGGGTTCCTGACCTCCCCGGACTGGGTCAATCGGCGATGCCGCCCCAGCCGCTCATCCCCGCCACCATCGCTGAGGTCATCGTCGCCGGGCTCGACCAGCTATTGCCGGGTGCGCGCAACCTGCGGCTCGTCGGCTTCTCTTTCGGCGGCCACGTCGCCGGCCTGACGGCGGCGAGAATGGGCGAGCGCGTCGGCACGCTGACCCTCGTCGGCGTGGCCGCGCTCGGCCTCACCGCCGAGCCTCGAGAACCCTTCGCCAAGCAGCGCGCCGGCATGAGCGCCGAGCAGATCGCCGCGGTGTTTCGGCAAAACCTACGGGTGCTGATGTTTGCCAACCCCGACCACATCGATCCCCTGGCCATCCATCTGCAGGCCGAAAACATCAAGCGCGCGCGCTTTCGCAGTCGGCCCTTTGCGGCGACCGATGGGCTCGCCAGGGCGCTTGCCGATGTTACGGCCACCGTGCAAACCATATGGGGTGCCCAGGACATCATCGCCCGCGGCTCGCTCGATACCCGGCTCGAGATCCTGCGCCGGCACCATCGCGAGCTCGAGGTACGCCTGATCGAGAATGCCGGCCACTGGGTGGCCTATGAAGCCGCCGACCGCTTCAACGAAGCCCTGCTGGAGCTGTTGGCGGCCCCCGCGCGCGCCGCTAGCTCTTGACCAGGAGGCTGAGCGCCGCGCCGGCGCGCCCGGGTTGGCGCCTCGCGCGCTTCCGGGCCTGTGGTCTCCCTCTGGTCCTGGCGCGGCAATTGCGGCAATCATGGGCGGCGGCAAAGCGCGCGCCCGGCAATGGCACTGGAGGCAGCATGTCACGGCTCATCACGGTAGGTGCCTGCCAGATGGGGCCGATCCAAAGGAGCGATGGCCGCTCGCGGGTCGTCAAGCGGCTCGTCGACCTGTTGCGGCAGGCCGCCGAGCACCGCTGCGACCTTGCCGTGTTTCCGGAGCTGACGCTGACGACGTTCTTTCCGCGCTGGTGGATGACGCAGGCAGAGGAAATCGATTCCTTCTTTGAACGCGACATGCCGTCGACCGAGACCGCACCCCTGTTCGAGGCAGCCCAGCGGCTCGGCATCGGCTTTTACCTGGGCTTTGCCGAAATCGAACGGCGCCGGGAGCGCCTGGCCCGCTTCAATACCTCAATCCTGGTCGACAAGTCGGGACGGATCGTCGGCAAGTACCGCAAGATCCATTTGCCCGGGCACGCCGAGCACGAGCCCTGGCGCCCCTTCCAGCATTTGGAAAAACGCTACTTTGAGGTCGGCGACCTCGGCTGGGGGGTCTGGAAAACGATGGGCGCCAACATCGGCATGTGCATCTGCAATGACCGGCGTTGGCCGGAAACCTATCGGGTCATGGGATTAAAGGGCGTCGAACTGGTCCTCGTCGGCTACAATACGCCCCGGCACAATCCGCCGGCGCCCGAGCACGATCGCCTGAGCGAGTTCCACAATCAGCTGTCCCTACAGGCTGGTGCCTACGCCAATGCCACCTGGGTGGTGGGTGTCGCCAAGTGCGGCGTCGAGGAGGGCTGCGAAATGATCGCCAACACCTCGGTCGTTGCCCCGAGCGGGGTGGTCCGGGCGCAGGCGCTGAGCCAGGACGACGAGCTTTTGGTCGCGTGCTGTGACCTTGATCTTGCCAACAGTTACAAGGCGACGACCTTCAATTTTGCAAAGCACCGGCAACCGCAGCACTACGGCTTGATCGTGGAACGCACCGGTGCCACCCAGCCCGAATAGTCGAACGAACATCGCTTGGAGCAAACATGGCCTACGATCTCATTCTCAAGGGCGGGCACGTCGTCGATGCATCGCAGCACATCGATGGAGTGATGGATGTGGCCTTCGCCGGCGGCAAGGTCGCCGCGGTTGGCGCACACCTCGAAGCCGGCGCCGGCACGTCCGTGCGCAACGTCGCCGGCAAGTACGTGACGCCCGGCCTCATCGACCTCCACACCCACGTCTACTGGGGTGGTACCTCGCTCGGTATCGATGCGGAAGAGTTTTGCCGTCGCTCCGGGGTGACGACCGCCATCGACACCGGCAGCGCCGGTCCCGGCAATTTCGCGGGTTTCCGCAAGCACGTGATCGAGCCATCGCAGGTCCGCATTCTTGCCTATCTGCACGTCTCGTTTGCAGGCATCTTCGGCTTCTCCAAGACCATCATGGTCGGCGAGAGCGAGAACATCCGCCTGATGGCGCCGCGCGAGGCCGCCGACGTCGCCGATGCCAACCGCGACGTCATCGTCGGCATCAAGGTGCGCGTGGGCCGGCACTCCTCGGGGGACCAGGGCGCGGCGCCGCTGGAGATGGCCCTGCAGGTCGCAAATGAGGTTGGCATGCCCCTGATGGCGCATATCGATCATCCGCCGCCGTCCTACCAAGAAGTGGTGGAAATGCTGCGGCCGGGCGACGTGCTGACGCATGCCTTTCGCCCGTTTCCGAATGCGCCCTGCAATGCCCAAGGCACCATCAAGCCGGTGGTGCTGGAGGCGCGCAAACGCGGCGTGCTGTTCGATATCGGCCACGGCATGGGGTCCTTCTCCTTCAAGACCGCACGCGCCATGCTGGCAAACGGCTTCTACCCGGATACGATCTCTTCGGACGTGCATGCCCTGTGCATCGATGGGCCGGCCTTCGACCAGGTCACCACCATGTCGAAATTTCTCTGTCTCGGCGTACCGTTGCGCGAGGTCATCAAGCAATCGACGCTGAATGCCGCCTTCGCGCTGAAGCGGCCCGAGCTCGGCTCCTTGAAGGCGGGCAGCGTCGGCGATGCCACCATCCTCTCGGTCAAGGAGGGCAAGTTCGACTATGTCGACGTGCTGGGTGAGCAGCTTGCCGGCGATCGCAAGATCTGTTCGGACGGCGTCGTGATCGCGGGCCAGTGGTGGTATCCAAAGGCCTAAGCAGGGCCAACGCCAGCGCCCCCCGGACAAAGCCGGCTCAAAAACCCAACAAGCCGCGCAAGGTGCCCAACCAACCCCGCGCCGCGGCGGGCGTTTGGCTTACACAGATCCGCGCCCCCGGCGGCTTCGATAGCAGCTTTGCCAGGCTCGCCTCGATGCGCCGCTCCTCGGAAAGCGCGCCCTGCGCCCGGGCGGTGCGACTGGCCGCGTGCAGGGCGGCCTCACCCTCGCTGCCCCGGCCGACGGCGAACAACAGTTCGCCCTTGACGCGTTCGATCGCCGCCAGCGCCTGCTTCTCTTCCGTGCGCTGGGCGATCTCGATTGCCTCCTCGACGAGGCCCAGCGCGCGCCCTTGATCGCCGAGCCTAGCGTAAGCCCCCGCCAGCGTCGCCAGTTGTGCCGGCCTAAACAGGCGCGAGCCCAATTCCTCCGCATCGGCGATCGCCGCCCGCATGACGTCGATGCCGGCGTCGACATCGCCGCGTCGGGTCATGATCGCGCCTTGGGCAAAGCGCGCCCACACCTCAAAATTCTTCAAGCCATGGCGGGCACAGAACTGTACGGCCTCCTCGGCGCGTTGGTGGCTCGCCTGCAAATCGCCGGGGTTGGGGGTCAAGACCTCCGTCACGATGGCCAAGGCGATCGAGAGGGGATGCTGAATGGCGCGCGCCCGCTCGACCGCCGCCAGCATCGCCGCGCGCGCCTGCTCGAGCTCGCCCACGGCGAAGTGCACCCCGGCGCTGAGCGCCAGCGTCACGACGTGTTGGCTCGCCATCACACCCCAGGAGCCGGCCGCCTCCGGTTGGCGCGCAAACATCGCGAGTGCCGTGTCGAAATGCTGCTTGGCAGCGCCGAAGTCCCCCATCGCCGAGTAGCTTTGCCCCAACAGACAGTGAGCCCTGCTCGCACCCTGCCCGTGCTTTTCGGCGAGCGCCAAGTGGGCGCGCGCCACCTCTAAGGAGCGCGCGATCTCCGCCCTGCCGTAGTACACATTGAAGAGCCCCAACAGCACATCGAGTTGCTCGGCAACCGTCCCGACGCTGGCGACGAGCTCGTCTGCCCGCGCGAAGACCTCGAGGCTTTCAGGGGCTGCGTAGCCACGGGTTGCCATCAGCGCCGGCCCAAGTGCCATTTGCAAATCCAGTTCCTTGCGCGCTCGGCTCGGCGATTGGGGCAGTTTGCGAGAAATCCTGACGCCCTCCGAGAAATGCTGGATTGCCTCGGCAAAGGCGGAGCGGTCGGCGGCGCGAATCCCAGCCTCCAGCCAGTGCTGGACGGCGGGCTCGAAAAGCTCCGCCTTGCTAAAGTGGGCCGCCGCGATCTCCGGTTCGATCGCCACGATATCGGGAAAACGCTGGGTCAGCGTCTTGGCAATGCGGCCGTGCAGGGCGCGCCGCTCGCCCCGCAACAGCGTACTATAGGCCGCATCCTGGATGAGGACGTGGCGGAAGGAAAAGGCCGTCCAGGGCGGCGGCCCGATCGGCAAAATAAGCTCGGCCTCGATCAGCTGCTCGAGGGCGGCGCGCAGGTCCGATGCGCTCCACTGGGTCATCACGCCCGCCAAGTGATCGAAGGTGAACTCGCGACCGAAGGCGGCGGCGGCCTTGGCGATCTCGCGCGCCGGCCCGAGCCGATCCAGGCGCGATAAGAGCGATGCATGCAGGCTGGCGGGAATGGCCAGGCCGTGCGCCGCCAGATCGCCAGCCCCGGTACCGGCTGGACGGACAACGCCGCCGGCCTCCAGGGCGGCCTTGCTCAACTCCTCGATGAAGAGCGGCACGCCGTCGGCGCGGGCAACGATGCCCTTGACCGTACTGTTGCCGGCATCGGCGATGCCGCAAATGCGCTGCGCCAGCGCCGCAGCGCTACCCTGATCGATCGGCCCGAGATTGAACGTGTGCACATTTTGGCGCTGCAACCATGGCGGGTCTGAGCCCGGGCGCGAGGTGATGACCATCAGCGCCGGCAAACCGTCGAGACGGGCAATGATGGCCTCGAGCAGTTCCAGACTGGTGGGATCGATCCAGTGGGCGTCCTCGAGCACGACGATCAACGAGCGGCGGCGCGCCAGCTCTTCGAACGCGTCCAGCAAGATCTTGAAGAGCAATTCGCGTTTTTGCCGAGCCCCGAGCACCTCCAGCGGCTGCCGCTTGGGCACGGGCAGGGCCAACAGGTCGGCCAGCACCGCGGTCAGTGCGCCGGCCGTCTCGCCGGCCCCCACCAACAAGGCCTGCAACTTTTCGAGCTTGGCGCTGGCGGGTTCGGTGACATCGATCTGAGCCGTGCGCTGCAGCTGCGTCAGCAGCGGATAGAGCATGCTGTCCTTGTGATAGGGAGAGCAGTAAAGGCGTCTGACGATCGGAAACTGCGTTCTCAGACGTTGCAGCAGTTCGAGCGCCAAGCGCGACTTGCCGATCCCGGGCTCGCCGCGCACGAAGGCAACGGCGCCGGCGCCGGCTTTGGCCTTTTCCCAAAGGGCCAGCAAGCGCGCGAGCTCCGCGTCGCGGCCAACCAATGGCAGGGTCGAACGCAGGGCGGCAAAGCGGCTGGCCACCTCGCTCGGCCCGAGCACCTGGAAGGCCTCCAGCGGCGTCGGATAGCCCTTGACTTCCGACAGCTCCAGCCGGCGGTAGTCGAAGAGGCCGCGCGTGAGGCGTTGCGTGCTGGCGGATATCAGCACCGTGTCCGGCTCGGCCACCGCCTGCAGGCGGGCGGCGAGATTGGGCGTCTCGCCGACGATGGCGGGATTGTCGGCGGCCCCCGAGCGCATGAGATCGCCGACCACGACGATGCCGGTGGCCACGCCGACGCGCACGCGCAAGATTTCCTCGACCCCGCTAGCGTCGTTGATACGCCGACTGAGCTCAAAGGCCGCATTCACGGCGCGCTCGGCGTCATCCTCACTGGCGGCCGGGTAACCGAAGTAGGCGAGGATCCCGTCCCCCTGATAGCGCGCAACCATGCCGCCGAAAGCCTCGACGATTTCGGTCGCCCGACGCTGATAGCTGGTGAGAACCTCGCGCAGATCCTCCGGATCGAGCCGTCCTGCCAAGCGCGAGGAATCAACGAGATCGCAGAACAAAATGGTGAGCAGCCGGCGCTCGCCATGCGCGGCGAGCGATGACACCGGGCCGCCCGCGGCGCTCATGGGCGCCCCGCCGCAGCTGGAGTGACAAGCGCAAGGGCAATCTCCCCGGGGCCGCAGCCGAGGGCACCCTGCCGCGTGCGGCGGGGGGAATGACGCCCCGCGCGGGGTGGCGTCCGAATGGGCAGCTCCTCGATCGTGAGCACGCAAAAATCCAATGGCGACAGCAGAAGCTCGGTCTCTTGTCACGCAAGTGACAGACCTTAGCAGCGGTTGGGCGCTACATGAAAGCGCGTTGGTCGGCGGCACAGGGCAATCCGTGCCGATTTGTCCGGTGCGGGGCTGCGGCGATCGGATTGCCCACGGCGGGCCACAGGTGCGGGGTCCTGTGGCCCGTACGCACCAAAGGCTTAGTCCTGCTCGAGGGCGGCGAGCCGCAGCAAACTCGCTTCATCACAAAAAAGCCGCGTGCGGGTACGCCGGATCGCACCCGCCTGCTCCAGCGTATTGAGCGCCGCGTTGACCTTCTGTCGGCTGGCGCCAATCAGCAAGGCGAGCTCGCCCTGGGTGATGCCGAGCTCGATGAAGGCATGGATCGCGGCCCCCTCGACGTGCTGCCGCTTCAGCGCCGACAACAGGAAGCGAGCCAGCCGCATCTCGATCGAGTGCAGCGCGATGCCTTCGGCCAGCTCGCTGGTTTCGCGCAGCCGGGCGCATAAAAACTTGATGGCGGCCCGCGCCACGCGCGGGTTGCCCTCCAGCAAGGCGTTGAGCTTGGCACGTTCCAGCGACATCACTTCCACCTGTGTCAACGCCGTCGCGTCGGCGGTGCGTGCGCCCCCGTCCAAGGGGCCGATCTCGCCGAAGGTATCGCCGGCCTCGGCATGCTTGAAGGAGAGCATGCGTCCATCCAAAGAGAATACCGACAGGCGAACGCGGCCCTTGAGCACCAGGTAAATGTCGTCGGGGGGATCGCCCCGGGCGAAAATTAACTGCTCGGGTGCAAAGGTGGCGGAGACCATCTGCCGGGCAACCAGCTGGCGGTCCCGCTCGGCCAAGGATTTGAACAGGATCGTGCGGCCGAGCATGGCCGCAACGGGACGATGGGTGCTCATGAGGGATCGAACGTCGCAAAAGGTCCTAAAATAAAAAGCAATTGGCGCCCGTCTTGGTCAGGCCTGCCTGGCGCGCCCAGTATCTGCACCCAAGAGGTCTAGCAAAACACGAGCGATGACAATGGTTGCGCGGCGCAGATCCGCAAGCAAGATGTTTTCATCCGCACGCTTAGCATTTGCCTGCGACAGCGTGCGCGGCCCCGCCCCGTACAGCCCGACCGGCAGGCCGGCCTCGCCATAGAGGCGCGCATCCGTATAGAGCGGACTAGCGCTAAGGCCAATAGCTTCCGCAAACACCGCGCTGGCGTGCCTTTGCACGGTCGCGGCCAATCGTGCCTGTGCCGGGCTCGGCCGCAGCGCCGCGGCAAGCAACAACCGCCTGATTTTGAGCGAGATGCCGGGCTTGCCTGGACCGCTTGCCGCATGACCTGGGCGAGCCGGGCCTCGACCTCTGCGGCCCCTTCCTCCGGAATAATGCGCCGGTCGAGCCTGAGCGTGACCTTGTCGGGAACGACGTTGGTGTTGATGCCTCCCGCGATCACGCCGACGTTGAGGGTGGGTCTGGCGGCGCCGTATTCTTCATCGTAGGTGAAATGCAGCTCGACCGTTCCCCGCAAGGGGGCGGGCACGGCATGCCGTTCGGCCTGATAACCCATGGCTTCGAGCAGCTCGGCCGTATATTGCGCTGCGCGGCATTGTCGCCGAGTGGCGTGTCGGTTGGCAGGCGCACCAGCTCACGCAGAAAGGCGACCTCGGCGGCAAAATTCTCATCGACGAGATCGGCGATGCGCGCATGCCAGTCGGTCATGCCGCGCCGGGCCCCGCCAGCCGCTGATCGAGCCGGTGCGTCGCCTCCAGCAGCGCCCGCACCCCAACCTCGGCATCCTCGGCCGTGATCGACTCGGCCGGATTGTGGCTGATGCCGTCCTTGCAGCGCAAAAAGATCATGCCCGCCGGGCAATGCCGGGCCATGATTCCGGCATCGTGACCGGCGCCCGACGGCACGCCTAGCGGCGCCTGGCCGCAAGCCGCAATCGCCTCCAAGACTGCGGTGATGACGCCGTCGGCGAGCGGCGTGGCCGCATTCGTCTGGTAGGTCGCAGCCTCCACCGCAACGCCGCGCCGAGCGGCGATTTCGCTAGGCGTGGTGAGCAACGCCCGATGGGCCCGATCGCGGACGGCATCGGAGGCACTGCGCGCCGTCGTAGCGCCCGGCATCGAGGACGGTGTCGAGATGCAAACCCAGCATGATGGCCGGGGCCCGCGGCCGCCGCCCTTCGTAGCGGCCGAACACGCTGAAAAGCGCATCGGTCCGCACGCCCATGCCGGCCGCCTGCATCCAGGCCGCAACCTGCCGGCTGGTTGCCACTGTGCGCACGGCTGAGCTAGCGCCGGGTGAGCTGACCCGCGAGCTCGCTAAAGGCGGCAAGTTCGTCGAGACGCCGCAGCAGGGGCGCGCCGTAGGCGCCGGTATTGGCTCTCAACCCCTGGGGCATAGGCTTGAGGGTAGAGCCGCCGGCAGCGGCTGCCGAGCCGAAGAGTTCCCCTTCGCCTCGAGCACCTGCGACTGCTAAAACCAAGCCGCAGCCCAGCAGGATTGGCGAGCTTCGGACGATGACCACCAACCCAGCCAAGTCGTTTCCCGTGTCCTGGGACCAGTTCCACCGCGATGCGCGCGCGCTCGCCTGGCGCCTCGCCGACAAGGGGCCGTTCGAAGCCATCGTCTCAATCACCAGGGGCGGGTTGGTACCTGCCGCGATTGTGGCGCGCGAGCTTGGATTGCGCGTGGTGGAGACCGTGTGCGTGGCGTCCTACCACGACTATTCGGTGCAAGGTGAGCTCGCGATCCTCAAGACCATCGCTCCGGCGGTGCGCGCCATCGGCAACGGCACGGGCAAGGGCGTGCTGCTGATCGACGATCTCACCGACACCGGCAAGACCGCTAAACTCGTGCGCCCGCTCCTGCCGCTGGCGCATTTCGCGACGGTCTATGCCAAGCCCCAGGGCGCCCCGATCTGCGATACCTTCATCACCGAGGTGTCGCAGGACACCTGGATCTTCTTTCCCTGGGATCTCGACCTCAAGTATGCGGAGCCGATCAGGGATGGCCGGCGGGCCGAGGACACAGGCCCTCCTCGAGAGCGGCAAGGCCCCTGAGCCCGACAGGTCGCCAGGGCGTGTGCGCCGCGACATCGGGGTCAGCGGTGCCGGGCAGACCGGTTGCATCACCATCTTTCAGCGCCCGACGCGGCAAACCTTGGCCCGGGACCAGCGCCCCGATTGCCTCAAGCTTGCCCCCTCGGAAGGGCCGCCCGGAGCCCGGAATTTGCCCCCCAAGAATTGCCCGCGGACCGCCCCAGCTGGCGAGGACGGCCGCGGCGGCCGCGCCGCTGCCGCAAAGAAATTTTTTTGCGCCGAAAGCGTGGGCGCGCGGACCGCTTTGCCGACGCCGCGGCTGCGGTACGGCCAACCGACCAGCGGATCCACCGCTACGGTATCGGCAACCCTGGAGCCCGCGCTCGCCCCGGGCAACAGATGCGTCGGGCGTTCATGTTTTGGTGACGAATTCCGCAGTAGGTTCAATGGGCAAGTGCCCGCGGTTGATATTTGTCGGCACCCTCCTCGCCCCCTGGTCTTGCGTAGCGGCGAGATGACGGCCCAACCCGCGCGCCCCAACTTGCCGGCCAGCATTGGGAACGCAAGATGACGGCGACCTTAGACGCATTTACGACTGCCATTATTCCGACGTTGCGCTACAGCGACGTTCCGCGCGCGATCGATTGGCTGTGCGAGGCCTTCGGTTTCGCCAAGCATTTGGTGGTCGACGACGAAGACGCGGGCGTCGTCTATGCGGAGCTCACCATCGGCGCCAGCATGATCATGGTGGGACCCGCCGATGGATCGGCCTTCGACGGGCTGATGAAACAACCCGATCAGATCGGCGGCGTCGAGACGCAGATTTGCTACCTTTATGTCGCCGATGCCGAGGCGCACCGTGCGCGCGCCATTGCCGCCGGTGCCGAGATCGTGCTGGACATTGACGCGGAGGGCTACACCGGGCGCGGCTATTCCTGTCGCGATCCGGAAGGCCACATCTGGAATTTCGGCACCTACAATCCATGGGCCACACTCACGCCCTCCGGGCCGGGCGCGGGTCACCGGCGCACCTTGCTGCTGAGCAGCCTTCTGCTGCTCACCCCGGTGGTCCTAGGGCTCATGTTCGGCGCCCCCGACCAGGGCTTTGCCGAAAAGGACGGGGGCGCCTTCAGCTGGACGGTGCAAAAGGACGCCGCGGCCGGGGAGAGCGACAAGGAGGTGCGCAGCGAGTTGGCCAAAATGCGCGCCGCCAAGGAGGCGAGCGAGCGTGCATTGCGCTCGGTCGAGGAGCAGTTGGTCTTCGAGCGCAATCAGCATTTGCTCGCCGGTCGCTCCCTGCAGGAGGCGCAAGAACAGCTCGCCAAGGAGCGCACGGTGGTGGCATCCATCAGCTCCAGTGATCGGCCCGCGAATGCGGAGCTCGAGCGGGAGCGTGCTTCACGGCTGGCGGCCGAGCGCGCGGTGCGCGAAATCCGCGAACAGTTGCAGCAGGCGCGCAACGCCAGCCAATCGAGCGACCGCGCCCTCATCGAGGCGCGGGCCGAGTTGGCCAAGGCGAATCCCGGGCGGGAGACCGCCGAGCAGCAAACGCCCGAGCGGGTCAGCAAAGCGCTCCGCGCGCACTTGGCCAAGCGGGAGGCGAGCAAGCCCAGCCTGCAGGCGCGAATGGCTCGCTACCGTGCGGCCAGACTGGCGGCGCGCGCCAGGGTGCGGCGCCTGCGTGAGGCGCGCGAGCCCTACATCAAGCCGCCCCTGCCCTATTTCTAGTGCGGACCGCCCCTCGCGCGGTATGCCTGGTTGCCGCAGGTCTGAGCGGCGCCGCGCCGGGCTGGTCCAGCCGCACCCAGATCTGGTATGCGTTGCTGGCAATGGCGTAGCTCTACCCCGGGCCCTCGCTCACATGGACAAGAAACGGCGCCCAACCTCTGCCGATCCCGGTAGTACGAAGGCTCATCGTTCCGAATGGACCAAGGCACGACGGATCGTCGTCAAGATCGGCTCCAGCCTGCTGGTCGATCGCGGCAGTGGCGAGCTCAAATCGGCATGGCTCGAGTCGCTTGCCGATGACGTTGCCGAGCTGGTCGCAGGCGGCAAAGACGTCATTGTCGTGTCCTCGGGCGCCATCGCGCTCGGACGCCACGTGCTTGCATTTTCCGCCGGCTCGCTGGCGCTGGAGCAATCGCAGGCCGCCGCGGCGGTCGGGCAGATCTTCCTGTCCAGCGCCTACCAGGCCGTGTTCAAGGCGCGTGGGCTCACCGCGGCGCAGATCCTGTTGACCTTGGGGGACACCGAGCAGCGGCGCCGCTATCTCAATGCTCGCCAGACCATCGACACGCTGCTCGGCCAGCACGCCATTCCGGTCGTGAACGAGAACGACACGGTGGCGACCGCCGAAATCCGCTACGGCGACAACGACCGCTTGTCGGCGCGCGTGGCCACCATGATGAGCGCCGACTGCCTGGTGCTGCTGTCCGACATCGATGGGCTTTATACGGCACCGCCCGGTTGCGGCATCGAGGGCCGCCTGCTGCCCGAAGTGCGACAGATCACGCCCGAGATCGAGGCGATGGCGGGAAGCGCCGGCAGCGAGCTGTCGCGCGGGGGCATGGTAACCAAAATCCAGGCGGCCAAGATCGCGCTGGCCGCCGGCACCAATATGGTGATCACCTCGGGTACGATCGCGCATCCCTTGCGCGCGCTCAGCAGCGGCGCGCCGTGCACCTGGTTTTTGGCCTCCTCCGATCCGGTGGCGGCGCGCAAGCGTTGGATCGCCGGTCAACTCGAGGCCAAGGGAAGCGTGCACATCGACGCCGGCGCGGTGAAGGCGCTGCTGGCGGGCAAAAGCCTGCTTCCCGCCGGCGTGACGCGGGTGGACGGCACCTTCGAGCGCGGCGACGCCGTCGCCATCCGCGATGCCGGCGGGCGCGAGATCGGCCGCGGGCTCAGCGCCTACGCTTGGACCGACGCCGTGCGCATCATCGGCAAGAAGAGCGGCGAGATTGCTGCCATCCTTGGCTACGAGGGCCGCGCCGCCCTGATCCATCGCGATGACATGGTTCTCAGCCGCGCCTGAAAGTGCTAAGCGGAGAGCGTCAGCAAACGAAGCAACGCCCTTGTCAACACAACGCAAGCCCGAAACGCTCAACGATGTCGGCGCCGCGATGCGCGCCATCGGCCTTGCCGCGCGCGAGGCGGCAGGCGCCTTGGCACAGGCCAGCAGCGAAGCGAAGACCGCGGCGCTGGTCGCAGCCGGGCGCGAGATAAGAGGGCAGACCGCCGCCATCCTGCTCGCCAATGAGCGTGACCTCAAGGAGGCGCGCAGCGCTGGCGTCAGCGCGGCGTTCCTCGATCGCCTGCTGCTCGATCCGCAGCGCATCGAGGCCATCGCCAAAGGCTTGGAAGAGGTCGGCGCCCTCGCCGATCCCGTTGGCGCCGTGCTCGCCCGCTGGACGCGCCCGAATGGACTTCGCATCGAGCGCATGCGCGTACCGCTGGGCGTGGTCGGCATCATCTATGAAAGCCGGCCGAACGTGACCGCGGATGCCGGCGGGCTCTGCCTCAAGTCCGGCAACGCCGCGATCCTGCGCGGCGGCTCGGACAGCCATCACTCCAGCCGCGCCATCCAGGTCTGCCTCGCGCGTGGCCTGCGCGAGGCCGGCTTGCCCGAGAGCGCGGTGCAGCTCGTGCCCACCACGGACCGCGAGGCCGTCGGACTGATGCTCAAGGGTCTCGACGGTGCAATCGACGTGATCGTACCTCGGGGCGGCAAAAGCCTAGTTGCGCGGGTGCAGGAGGAAGCGCGCGTGCCGGTGTTTGCGCATTTGGAAGGCATCTGCCACACCTACGTCGACCGTAGCGCCGAGCTTGGCATGGCGAAGGCGATCGTGCTCAACGCCAAGCTGCGGCGAACCGGCGTCTGTGGCGCGACCGAGACCCTTCTCGTCGACCAGGCGGCACCCGCCGGCCACCTTGCGGCCCTCGTCGGCGCCCTCGCCGATGCCGGATGCGAGGTTAGAGGCGATGCTGCCGCGCAGGCCGCCGACAAGCGCGTGCTGGCGGCCAGCGAACTGGACTGGTCGACCGAATACCTGGACGCGATCATTGCCGTGCGCGTGATCGACGGCGTCGAGGGAGCCATTGCCCACATCCGCAGCTACGGCTCACAGCACACCGATTGCATCGTCGCCAACGACCGCGCCGCTGCCGAGCGCTTTCTCGCCAGCCTCGACAGCGCCATTGTGCTGCACAACGCCTCCACGCAATTCGCCGACGGCGGCGAATTCGGCATGGGCGCGGAAATCGGCATCGCCACCGGGCGCCTGCATGCCCGCGGGCCGGTTGGCGTCGAGCAGCTAACCACGTTCAAATACGTGGTTCGCGGCACCGGTCAAATCCGGCCCTAACGACGCCAGCCGCCGGCGGACACGAGGCGCGCGCCCTCACACCTCGCGCGCGCCGCGTGACCTCTAGGCGCGTTTGATGAGGCCAACCACGAACAGCACGATGATGGCGCCGATTGCCGCGTGCAGGATGGGCCCGAGGATGCCCCCGAGCGGCCAGAAATTGGGAAACAGCCAGCCGGCAACGAAGGCACCGATAATGCCGACAATGATGTTGCCGATCAGGCCGAAGCCTCCCCCCGTCATCACCATGCCGGCGAGCCAACCGGCGATGGCGCCAATGATCAAAAAGATGATGAGTGCCTGCGGATCCATGCTTTTGCTCCCGGATGTGGGAGGACAGGGCAAAAGCCCGCCCTTCCCGTGTTGCCAAATCCCGCGAACTTGAACCCGTACGATCGTCAGCGCGCCTCAGGCTAAACTGCTTTGCCCTCCGGCGCCATCGTCCAGCTGGTGTGGGTCGAGGTGCGGGATGCGCCGCACCAGAGGCAGCCAAGTTGTGACGATCCTGATACACATAGGTCGAAGCGGGTTCTGTGATCTAAAGCAAGGGGTTCCCAAATGGCCGGCGTTCTCGAGGGCGTTCGCGTGTTGGATTTCGGCCGCTACATCGCGGGCCCCTACTGCGCGGCACTCTTGGCCGAACACGGCGCCGAGGTGATTCGGATCGAGAAGCGCGAGGGTAGCGAGGACCGGTTCCAGGCGCCGGTTGCCAGCACCGGCGAGGGCGCTCTGTTCCTGCAGATGAACCGCAACAAGCTCGGCATGACGCTCGATCCCATGCGAGCGGAAGGCCAAGAGGTCGTCCGTCGCCTGGTCGCGCGGGCCGATGTGGTGATCGCCAATCTGCCACCGCAGACCCTGGTGGCCATGAAGCTCGACTACGCCAGCCTGACGGCCGTTAAACCGGACATCATTCTGACCACCGTCTCGGCCTACGGGCGCGGTGGGCCCTACAGCGACCGCGTCGGTTTCGACGGTATCGGCCAGGTGATGTCCGGCGCGGTCTACATGACCGGAGAGGAGGACCAGCCCTACCGCGCGCAGGTTCCCTGGGTCGATTTCGGCACGGCTTTGCACTGTGCCTTCGGTACCATGGCGGCGCTGATGGCGCGGCAGGCCAGCGGCAAGGGACAATGGGTGGAAGGGGCCTTGCTGGCAACGGCGGTCACGCTCGGCAACGCCCTATTGATCGAACAGGCCGTGATCGCCCCCAATCGCGTGCCGACCGGCAATCGAGGGCAGACGTCGGGACCGGTCGACATCTTCCGCACCAAGGACGGCTTCATCCTTGTGCAGGTGGTCGGCAACCCGCTATTTGCGCGCTGGGCCCGCCTGATGGGCGAGGAGCATTGGCTGAACGACCCGCGCTTTAAGGACGACATCTCGCGCGGCGACAACGGCGCCCTGATCAGTGAACGCATGCGGCGTTGGGCGGCGGCCTACAATAATGCCGAGGCGCTGGACCTGCTGGCCAAGGCGAAGATTCCGGCGGGGCCCGTGCTCAAGCCGCAAGCGACGCTCGAGGATCCCCACATCAACGCCGTCGGCTTCTTTCAGCCGACCGAATTCCCCGGCGCCCCGCGGCCGGCGCCGATTGCCAAAGTGCCGGTGTGGCTGTCGGAAACGCCGGGCTCGATCCGCCGCCGCGCACCGCTGCTGGGCGAGCACACCGACCAGATCCTGGCCGAGCTCGGCTACGACAAGGCGGCGATTGCGACGCTCCGGGACAAGGGTGTGATCTGAGCAGGCGGCGCCGTTACGGCACGGTTTTGCCCACCGCACTAGGACCAGGAGCGAGCATGACGGAACCGATCGGCAGCGAAAGTTTTCCCTACTTCGGCGACGAGCACACGATGCTGCGCGCCACCATCCGCCGCTTTATCGCCGAGCGCGTGCTGCCCGCGGGCGACCACTGGGAAGAGCAGGGCTTTGTACCGCGTCAAGTCCTGACCGAGATGGGCGCGCTCGGGCTGCTCGGCATGCGCTACGCCCCCGAATACGGCGGCTCCGGCCTCGATACTTTGGCCAACGCCGTATTGGCGGAGGAGCTCGGGCGTTCCACCTACGGCGGCTTTGCGGTGACGGTATTGGTGCATACCGATATGGCCTCGCCACACCTCTACCACGCCGGCAGCAAAGCCCAGCTCGAGCGCTGGATGCGCGGCATCACCGCCGGCCACACCATCACCGCGATCGCCATGACGGAGCCCGACGCGGGCTCGGACCTTGCCTCCATGCGCAGTACCGCCCGCAAGACCGCAGGCGGCTACTGCCTCAACGGCGCGAAAACCTACATTACCAACGGCGTGCATGCCGATCTCGTATTCGTCGCGGCCAAGACCGGCGAGCCGGGGCGCGGGCGCCATCTCACCATCTTCGCAGTGGAGAAAGGCACGCCCGGCTTCCGCGTGGCGCGGACGCTCAAAAAACAAGGCTGGCTGTCGAGCGACACCGCCGAGCTGGTGTTTGAGGATTGCTTCGTGCCGGATGAAAATGTTTTGGGCGAGGAGGGCCGAGGCTTCTACCAACTCGTCAAGAACTTGCAAAACGAACGCATCGTGCTAGCCGCCCAGGCGCTGGGGGAGGCCATGAAGGCGCTGGAGCTCACGCTCGACTGGGTCAAGCAGCGCAAGGCCTTTGGCGGCCCCTTGTGGGATAAGCAGACGATCCGGCACCGCCTGTCGATGCGCTGCGCCCAGGTCGAGGCGGCCCGCGCCTTCTTATTCAATACCGCCTGGCGCGATACGCGCAACGAAACCGTCGTCAAGGAGGTATCGATGCTCAAGGCCCTGGCGGGCACGCTCGTCAACGAGGTGATGTACGACTGCCTGCAATTCCACGGCGGTATGGGCTACATGCGCGAGACCGCCATTGAGCGCATGACGCGGGACGCGCGCGTGCAAGCGATTGGCGGCGGCGCCACCGAGGTGATGCTGGAGGAGGTCGCCAAAAGAATTTGAACCCGGCCACGCCCGCCGCCGCGCCGCCCAAGAGATTTTCACCCAGGATTGCCAACCAAGATTGCCGGCAGCCGCCTGGCGTTCAGTCCAGATGGCCGCCATCGTAGCGCGAAGCGATGCGCCCCAAGGCGGCACGAAATTGGTCGTTTCCCAGCAGCGCGGCGACCTCGCCGTCCCCCGGCGTGCCACCGAGATCGCTGCGCGCCAGCAGCTCGGCAAGCCCGCGGCCGCTCAAATTGCCTCTTGCCGTGGCGGCGAAACCGCGCGCGAGCAAGGTCTCGAGCAGCGCCGGCGTCAGGCAGGGTAGTTCGGCCAGAAAGCCATTGAGCAGGACTTGGGCGAGCTCGTGATCGGGGTGGTCCGGTCGCAACGGCGCGCGGCCGTGGTCCCACAGGTGCTGAACGCCATCCCAAGGCGCCGGTTCGGCTGGAAAGCGCGCCAGCAAATCGTTTGCCTCGTCGGCCACGTAGAACCGGTTCAGCCTGTCAAAAAAGGCAAACTGATAGCCCTGCGCCAGCAGAGCCGGCTCCCACTCACCCCAGGCCTCAGCCATGCTGCCCGGCTGCACCGCTTCGATCAGCAGGAGGCGCGGCCGCTGCCGCGCAAAATCCATACCCGCCAGCACTTCGCCCTCCGCGCCCTCGACGTCGATCTTCAGAAAATCTATTGCCGCGAGGCCGGCCGCATCGATCAGGGCACCCAAGGGTCGCACACGCTTGCGAATCGTCTGGTAGCTGGCGCCGAACTGGGCCGCACCCACGGCATGCTCCCGCACCGTCGAAGAGAACCCGTGCAGTTTATCGACCAGGTAAAAATCGACCTCGCCCTCGGCCCTGCCCGCCAGGCAGGACAAGGCCTCATCGCGCGGGCGAACGTGGGCATAAAGTTCGGCGAGCGCCACCTGCGGCTCCACCACCAAACCGCGCCAGCCCTTGAGATAGAAATGGAAGGAAACGTTGTCGGCCACCGGGTGGCCCGCCCCAACATCGACATAGCAGCCCCCGTCCTGTCCGGCGAAGATCAGGTCGAGGTGGTAGTCCTCCATATTTTGCGCGTAGGAAAGGTGCATCATTTCGCCCATTGTGTTGCGCCGCCAGCCTGCTTCTAGTGGCGCGCATCCGTTTCGTCGAGAGCATCGCCGGAGCATTTCGTCTGATCCATGATGCCAGCCATCCTCACCAACGCCGGCACCCTCTTGCGCCGCTACCATGTGATCTTCTGCGACGTCTGGGGGGTCGTGCACAACGGGCAGCAGGCCTACGCGCCAGCTGGTGCCGCCCTGGCGCGATTCCGCCGTGCGGGCGGCACGGTGATTCTCGTCTCCAATGCGCCGGTGCCAGCCGACGGCGTCGAGCAGGTGCTGGCCAAGACGGGCGTGCGCCGGGATGCCTGGGACGCGATCGTGTCGTCGGGGGACATCGCGCTGCAACACATCGCCGAGCAAGGTTATCGGCGCATGCATTGGGTGGGACCCAGCGAGCGCGACTACAAGCTCTATGTGCGATTAAACAAGCCGCAGGTTGCCCTCGAGGAGGCCGATGCCATCGTTTGTACGGGGCTCAAGGACGATCGCCGCGAGACCGTCCAAGACTATCGCGACCTGATCGCGGACGGCGTGCGGCGCGGCCTGCCCTTCGTCTGCGCCAATCCTGATCTTGTGGTCGATGTTGGGGCCGTGCGGCTGCCCTGCGCCGGCAGTATCGCGCTCGAGTATGAGCGCCTGGGCGGAGACGTGTTCTGGGCCGGCAAGCCGCATCCTGCCGCCTACGCGACCGCCATGGCGCGCGCCGGCGAGGTCGGCGGCGCGGTGCCGGCGCTCGACCGGATCCTTGCCATCGGTGATGCGGTGCGCACCGACATGGCGGCGGCGCGCGGTCTCGGCGTCGACGGGTTGCTGATCGCCGGTGGCATCCACAGGGACGAGCTCATGCTCGAGGGCGCCATCGATCCGGCACGGCTTGGCAAGCTATTGGCCGCTGCGGACACTGCCACCACCGTGGCCGCCATGCCCGAGCTCGTCTGGTAGGCGGTAACGGCAGCGGTGCTGGGCCTTGGCTACTTGGGCGCCGAGGGGGGCGCCGAGGGGGGCGCCGAAGGGGACGCCGAAGGGGACGCCGACGGCCCATCGACCTGATCGCTGAAGCCCGAAAACAGGAGATCGGGCGAACTCGTGTTGTGGCGTGAGGGCGACACGCGGCCGGCCCACAGCTCGCTGGCACGCGCGCCCTTGAAGGCCATGATGCCGTCCTCACGCCAGCCGCCGGCCCCCGCCTCACGCACCGCCACGCGCGCCACGTCGTTGTTGAAGTCGGTCACATACATGGAGCGCAGGGCCACGAACGGCGCCCCGACAATGGGCTTGTCGAAGGTCACCTCGAGCGTGTGGCGCTTGTCATCGAGTTCCGCGAGCCGCACGGCGGCCATGCCGCCGCGCACGTAGCTGAGCGTGAAGGTACGCCGTTTCGGATCAAACGCCACGTCCCTGATCTTGACGATGGGCCGCCCGTCGAGCTCGATTGGCCCGATCAGGACGGAGGAGCCGAAGGCCGTGGGCGCCCGCTCGGCCGGCGCCTTCGGGCGCAGCCGCCAATAGCCATCCTGAGGGTAGAAGACCAGCACCTCTTCGCCTCCCATCGGCCGGATCATCCAGACCTGAAGCAGATGGATCTCCGTCTCGAGCCGATCGCCGATGTGCACGGTCGCTCCCGTCGGGCGCCAGAAGTCGTGGAAGGTCAGGCCGACCACCCACATTTCGATGTCTTCGTAGAGCGTCTTGCGCTTTGGCGGCTGCTGCGGACCCGCACGCGGATCTCCAGGCGCGGTGCAGGCCGTCCAATCGGCCTCGTAGCTGTCGCGCTGCTGGGCGCTCATGTAGGTTGGGTGCACGGCGCTGATGCGGAACGTGCGCACCGCGCTCGAGGTCAGATTCAAAGTGACGTTGTCTTTTTCGGCGCACAGCACCGGCTCGCTGGCATTGTGCACCTCGACGGCGAGCGGCTCGGCGCGCGCGCTACCGAGCGTACCTCCAAGTGCAAGAAGCCAGATTGCCATCGCCGCCGCCGGCCCTTGGCGCTGCGCCGTTCCCATGCTGCCGGGGCGGCGTTGCGCCCGGCCAGCGGCTGCCCAGAACGCCCGTTGCCGCCGCACCGGACCTTGGCGATCAAGCTTGCAGCACACAATAGACATCCCCGGAATTGGCATCGTGCGTCAGCGCGGCAATGTGCTCGGCCATCTCGGCGCGGCTGAGCCAACGATTGAACGTCAAAACCTGGCTTTCCCCGAGCGCGATATCGAAACCGTAGCGGCCAAGCGAGTCTAGCCGAGCAAGGCAACGATAGGCGACGTCGCGCTGGATCGTGGTGAATTCGAAGGAAAGCGCCGGCAGTGGTTGGGACAAACCTGCCAACACGACATCCTCGAACCCCTCGACGTCGATCTTGGCGAACGCCGGTGTGCCGTGGCCGGCAATCAAGGCATCGAGGCTGGTGGCGGGCACCTCGACCATGGCATCCCAACGCTGACCTTCCCAGCCGCCGGCGCCCGCCGCCGCCGCCACAAACTCGTCGGAGGCGGTGGACACGGTCGGATTGGCCGAGTTGATCCTGAGCCTCAACGTGCCTGGCCGCTCGGCGCAGGCGGCTTCCACGACCACTACGTCCTGATCGCCGGCATAGATGGTTCGGATCGCCCGCGCGCACAACGGCTGCGGCTCGAGCGCGACCACGCGTGCACCAAGGCGCCGAAAGCTGCCGACGCGGTCGCCGACGTGGCTGCCGATGTCAAAGGCAAGCTCGCCCAAGCCCAGGAAGTGCCGGTAGAGCCGATCCATCGCGGCATCGCGAGCGGCGTGGCCGTAGTAGATCGCAAGCGAGCGGTGCAGCATGGCGAACGCCGGATCATCGCTGAGAACGGCGACGCGGTTCGGAAGGACCATGAGCAAGCTCTCACGCTGTCGTCGCGCGGGCGGCGACGATTTCCGGTGGCGGCCTGAAGTCCTCGGGAATTCCGCAGATACCGAGGCGCTTCAACGCGCGGCCAAACGCGGGATCCGCCGTCACGACGGCGAAGGGAATGGCCAATAGATAGCCGGCGGTGAGCGGCAGGCTCCAGCACAGCACCGCAGGGGCGATCAGCCCTAGCGCGCCGCACACGATCACCCCAAACAGGGTCTGCGGCCACAGGTGACGCGCGCCTTCGCTCCACGACAGGCGCTGGGCGTCGCGCACCTGCCCACCCCAAACCACGGACCTGCCGAACAGCAAACCCAGCATGAAGATGGAGGTGCGAATGGTGGAGACGGCGCCCTGCAAGAACGAGAATGTGAGCTCGAGCACGGCACTGACCAGGAACCGCAGCCAGCCGCCGTAGCGTGCCACACCGCCGCGGCCGAACATGGCATCGACCAGTCCGGCGATCTTGGGCATCAAGTACATGATGAAGTAGGTCACATAGAGGGCCTTGGCGGCACCGGTTGGGAAGTCGGGGACCGCTTGGGCCTGCCAGGCCGCCACGGGCAAGAGGGCGATCATCAGGGTCCAGGCCGGGATGCCGACGAACATCAAAATCGCCCATAGCAGCTGAAAGCGGCTCATCGCATAGAGGCCCGGCAGGTCGAGCAGCTTCAGATACTGCATGTTGCCCTGGCACCAGCGCACGTCGCGGCGGGCAAACTCCAGTATTGTCGGCGGGTTCTCCTCCCAGCTGCCAACCTCTTCGGGGAGCACCCGCACCTCGTAGCCGGCGCGGCGCATCAAGGTCGCCTCCACCTGATCGTGCGACAGGACGTGGCCACCGAGCGGCGGCTTGCCGGGCAAAAGCGGCAGGTCGCAGTCGGCATAAAACGGCGTCACGCGCACCAGCGCATTGTGCCCCCAAAAGGGCCCGCAGTCGCCCACCCACCAGGCCTGGCCCATGGTGTAGGCGCGCATCCCGTGGCGCATGCCGAACTGGAAAATGCGGGCAAAAGCGCTCGCCGAGGGCATGCCGACCACGAGGCTTTGCAAGATGCCAATCTTCGGATGCGCCTGCATCATGCGCACCAAGCGCACGATCTCGGCGCCCGACATCAGGCTGTCGGCATCCAGCGGCAGCATGAGGTCGAACTGGTCGCCCCAGCGGGCGCAGAAGTCGCGCACGTTGCCGGCCTTGTAGCCGAGGTTGTTGCTGCGCCGGCGGTAGGTGATGCGGTCGGGGGCGCGGGCGGCGGCCTTCCAGGCGGCGACGGCCGCCTCCTCGGCCGCGGCGACGGCGCCGTCGTTGCTGTCGCTCAAGACGAAATAGCTGAACGCGGCACCCTCACCCGTTTGCTCGACGCTGTCCTGCACGATTTTGAAACGCTGAATGGCTCGCGCGGCGTCCTCGTTGCGCAAGGTCATGAAGATGGCGGTCTGGATGCGGATCGGCGTTGGCTGCTCGCCGGCCGCCGCGTACGGCGCCACGGCCATCCCCGCATCGGTGCCACCGGCGTTGAGAAGCCACAGTCCGATCAGCGCGTTCCAAAAGCCGAGCACGGCCCAGGGCGTGCCGAGCGCAAAACACACGAAAAGGACGCCGTCGACCCACGTCCAGCCGCCGGCGCCGAGGATGCGGCCGGCCCACCACAGCATGAGGGCATAGGTGATGAGGTTGAGGCCGAAAACGATGCGCCGGCGGCCCGTCAGCTCATCGATGGACTGGAGGCCAGTGGGTGTCGTAAGGCTCAGCGCTGGCGGTGGTAGTGCCCCCGGTGCGGGGGCATCGAGGCTGTCGCTCATGCAGTGTTCATCCGGGTGGTTTATGGCAGCGGCGCTATCCTGGCAATTCGGAGCGGTAACATGATGGCGCGCCGATCAACCGGCAAGACCCGCATGGCTCGGGCGCTCTGGTACGTAAAGAAGGGCACGGTGGAACTGCGCTCAACGCCGCTGCCGCCGCCCGGGCCGGGATATGCCCGCGTCCGCAGCCTCTTTAGCGGCATCAGCCGCGGCACGGAACGGCTGGTTTTACTGGGCGGCATCGGCCCAAGCGAATGGGAGCGCATGCGGGCGCCGATGCAGGAGGGCGCCTTTCCGTTCCCGGTCAAGTATGGCTACGCCGCGACCGGCATCGTCGAAGCCGGGCCAGCCAATCTCGTCGGCCGCCAGGTCTTCGCGCTGCATCCGCACCAGGACTACTTCAATGTCCCACTTGACGCCCTCATCCCCATACCCGAGGGCCTGCCGGCGCGGCGCGCCACCTTGGCCGCCAATATGGAAACCGCCCTCAACGCCGTCTGGGACAGTGGCGCCGGCCCGGGCGATCGCATCGTCATCGTCGGGGCCGGCGTCGTCGGGCTCCTGCTGGCGGCGCTCGCGGCCCGCCTGCCCGGGGCCATCGTCACGGCCGTGGACGTCGAGGAGCAGCGCCGGCCTTTGGCGGAAGGGCTGGGCGTCGGCTTTGCCAGGCCCGAGCACGCGCCCACCGATGCCGACGTCGTGTTCCATGCCAGCGCCACCGGCGCCGGCCTCGATGCCGCCATCCGCTGTGCCGGCCTCGAGGCGCCCATCGTTGAGCTCAGCTGGTATGGCGACAGGCCGGCAACCGTCGAGCTCGGCGGCGCCTTTCACAGCCGCCGCCTGCGGATCCTGTCCTCCCAGGTCGGACAGATTTCGCCCAGCCGGCGCCCGCGCTGGAGCTTTCGGCGCCGCTTGGAGGCCGCGCTTGGGCTCTTGGCCCTGCCCGCCCTCGACGCACTCGTAGCCGAAGAGATCGCCTTCGATGCGGCGGCGCACACCCTGCCGAAGGCGCTCGCCGCCGAAGCTCGGGCGCTCGCCCCCGTCATCCGCTATCCCCAGGTCTGAGCCAGGAGAAACGCCATGTACGCCGTCGAGGTGCGCGATCGCATCATGATCGCCCACAGTTTGCCCGACCCCTTTTTTGGACCGGCGCAGGGCCTGCACGGGGCCACGTTCGTGGTCGACGTCGCCTTTTATCGGGAAAAGTTGACGCCGCAGAACGTGGTGGTCGATATCGGCGCGGCGCTCGAGGTGCTCAAGCAGACCCTGAAGCCGCTGGCCTACCAGAACCTCGATGCCCTGCCGCAATTCAAGGGCACACTGACAACCACGGAGTTTTTGTGCCAGTACGTTTTCGAGGCAATGGGTCAGGCGGCCAAAAACGGTGCCCTGGGTGAGGACGGCAAGGGGCTCGCCAAGATCAAGGTGACCCTGCACGAAACCGATCTGGCTCGGGCCTCATTTGAAGGGACGCTGTGAGCATGTCGGGCCTGCCGCGGCCTTGCCCCACATCCCGTGCCGCTTGGCGCCGGCTGGCGCCCGACCGGCGGGCCATGGACCGCCCGCGGCCATGATCGAAGCCGCTTTCGCCATCCCCGGTGACCTGGAGCTGCCGACCGGCGGCTATGTCTACGCACGCCGCGTGCTGGAGCGGTTTCCCCTGGCAGACGTGCGGCTGCAGCCGCTGGCGTTACCGGCATCATTTCCCGACGCCAGCGCCCAGGATATCGGCGAAACCGCGCGCCGGCTTGGGGCCCTGCCAACCGACACCGTCATCCTGTTCGACGGCTTGGCCTATGGGGCGATGCCGGCCGCGGCCATTGCCGGCCTCAAGCAGCCCGTCGTTGCCCTCGTCCATCATCCCGTCGGTCTCGAGGCCGGTCTCAGCACCACACGCCGGCGGCAACTCATCGCACTCGAAATGGCGGCGCTGGCCCTGTCTCGACGCGTGCTCGTCACCAGCCCCACCACCTTGCGAACGCTGGTGTCCGACTTCGCCGTGCCCGCGGGCAAGATCACCGTTGCCGAGCCCGGCACCGAGCGCGCCGCGCGCGCCCGCGGCACGGCATCACCCCCACAGCTCGTCGCCGTCGGCTCGATCGTGCCGCGCAAGGCCTACGACCTCCTGGTGCGTGCGCTGGCTCCGCTGGCGGCCTTGGACTGGCAGCTCACGATCATTGGCGCCACGGATCGCAGTCCGGCCGCGGTCGCAGCCCTCGGCCGGGCCGTGACCGAAACCGGGCTCGGCGCACGCATCGCGATCGCGGGCCCGCTCGCACAAGCCGAGCTGGCCGGTCACTATGATCGCGCCGATCTGTTTGTGATGCCCTCGCTGTACGAGGGATACGGCATGGTGCTGGCGGAGGCGATGGCCCGGGGCCTGCCAATTGTGTGCACCACGGGTGGGGCGGCGGCCGAGACGGTGCCCGACAACGCCGCTGTGAAAGTGGCGCCGGGCAATGTCGCCGCGCTGACCGGCGCGCTGCGCCGCGTGCTGGAGGACGCCGCGCTGCGCCTGAGCTTGGCCGATGCATCCTGGGCCGCCGGCCAGGGATTGCCAGGCTGGCAGGATACGGCGGCCATCATCGCCGGCGTCATCAAGGAGACCTCACGATGAGCGCCTTTAGCGCCAATTGGCTCGACCGGCGCGAACCGGTAGACCACCGCTCGCGCAACAAGGCCTTGGCGCAGGCGTTAGCCCGCCACTTCGACGGCTGGCGGCCCCTCACTGTGGTGGATCTGGGTTGCGGCACCGGCTCGAACCTGCGCGCCACCGCGCCCCTACTCGGACCAGAGCAGCACTGGACGCTGGTCGACCGTGACCAGGCGCTGCTCGATGCGGCTGTACCGAGGCTCACGGCCTGGGCGGACGATTGGGATGGCAGCGGCGGCGAGCTCGCCCTGTTCAAGAGCCACAAGCGCATCGACGTGAGGTTCCGCCGCGCCGATCTTGCCGATGGTTTGGATGCCGCCTTAGGGCCGGCGGCGCATCTGGTGACGGCGGCCGCCCTGTTCGATCTCGTTTCCGCGGCCTTCATTGCGCGGTTCACGGCCGCGCTGGCCGCGCGCAAATGCGCCTTTTATACCGTACTCACCTACGACGGCGATCAGCGCTGGACACCCGCGCACGCGGCCGATGCGGCCATGACCGAGGCGTTCCACAGCCATCAACGCCGCGACAAAGGCTTTGGTCCCGCGGCCGGCCCAGCCGCGCCCGACCTCCTGAGCGAGAGTTTCGCTGCGGCGCGCTACACGGTGCGCGAGGCCGACAGCGCCTGGCGGCTCGAGGAGGCGGACGCCGCTCTCATTGCCGATCTGGGGCAGGGATTTGCCACCGCCGTGGAGGAGACCGGCGCCGTCGATGCGGTAAGCATCAAGAGTTGGCGCGCCGTCGCGCGGACGGCGGCGGTGGTGGGCCACGCCGATACCTTGGCGCTACCGCCCTTGCGCTAGGGGACGGGAGTGCTGGCACGGGGTCCCTCGACAAAAGTGCGAGGCCGCACAACAAAATAAGGCCGTCGCGGAGAAGCGACGGCCTTATCGAAGGCATGTGAAGAAGGGTCTCGATGCTGATGCTTCACCCCTTGGCAGACCTGGCAACGACCTACTCTCCCGCGTCTTAAGACGAAGTACCATCGGCGCAGGGGCGTTTCACGGCCGAGTTCGGAATGGGATCGGGTGCAGCCACCCCGCTATAATCACCAGGTCGGCAAAGGGGTGAAGCAAACTGGTCCGGCGTACTAGAAGCGATTCTCACGCTCATCCGGGCCGTGCACACGAGGGTGTGCGCCGGCCGTCCCGAAGGCCCCAAGCCCTAGCGTTGCCGCCGGCCCCAAGGGCTTTCAAGATGAGATGAGCATTGCTTAATGAGAGCGTTCAAGCTCGATCGAGCTATTAGTACCGGTAAGCTACACGCCTTGCGGCGCTTCCACACCCGGCCTATCAACGTGGTGGTCTTCCACGGCTCTCAAGGGAGTACTCGTTTCGAGGTGGGTTTCCCGCTTAGATGCTTTCAGCGGTTATCCCGTCCGCACATAGCTACCCTGCGGTGCCGCTGGCGCGACAACAGGTACACCAGAGGTGCGTCCATTCCGGTCCTCTCGTACTAGGAACAGATCCTCTCAATACTCCTACACCCACGGCAGATAGGGACCGAACTGTCTCACGACGTTCTGAACCCAGCTCACGTACCACTTTAAATGGCGAACAGCCATACCCTTGGGACCTGCTTCAGCCCCAGGATGTGATGAGC
>DATMZT010000078.1:0-7533 GCA_035573335.1 Hyphomicrobiaceae bacterium
GCACCCCTGCCCACCCCCGGCGTGGTTTACCGTCACTTGCAGAAGAAAATGGTGTGCTGCTGCTGCTCGCCGGTGGCCGTGAGCACGATCTACGAAAAAATCGATTTGCTGGCGGCCAAGGGCGTGGTCTGCCCCTATGCCTGCGCCTGCGCGCAAGGCCGGCTCTTGCGCTGCGCGGGAGATTCGCCGGCCCAGCGGCTGATCGAATGCGCCCCGCCACGGCCCTGGCGCACCGAAATACCTGCCGAGGCGGGGGCGGGACCCGCCCTGGAGACCGCCTAACCCAGCTTTTGTGGTGAGCTTTTACTCTCCCCGCTGGCCCGCTACCGCCAACTGGCGTAGGAAGCGGAGTGGCTGACGTGCGCCCGGCGTCCTTGACCCGCCGAGGTTCAACCAGAGCCAGTCCCCTTAGCGAGCAGGCACGGGAGAGGTGGCATGAAAGGCAAGAAAGAGGTCATCGACATTCTAAACGATGCTCTCAAGCACGAACTGGGCGCGGTTAACCAGTATTGGTTGCATTACCGTATGCTCGACAACTGGGGCTACACCAAGCTCGCCAAGAAGGAACGCAAGGAATCGATCGAAGAGATGCAGCATGCCGACAAATTGGTCGACCGCATCATCTTCCTGGAAGGCCTGCCCAACATGCAGCACATCGCCCCCCTGATGATCGGTCAGGACATCAAGGAGGTGCTGGAGTGCGATCTCAGGGGTGAGTTCAACGCCCGCGACCTCTACACCCGGGCGCGCGAGATCTGCCGCCGCAACGAGGATCTGGTGTCGATGGCGCTGTTCGAGGAGCTGTTGGAGGACGAGGAAGGCCACATCGACTTCCTCGAAACCCAGCTCGACCTGCTGGGCAAGATCGGGGTGCAGAACTACGGCCAGCTGCAGGCCGATGCTGCCGATGGCGACGACTGAAGCTGCCGCCTAGTCATCGCACCATTCCCGTAGCAGATTGGCCGTGCATTTGGCGAGCAGATCAGCCTCGGCCGATTTGCCCTCGCGATCGAACAGACGGCGCCGAGCCGTGTCGAGGTCGAACAGGAGCTCGCGATGCGCTGGATCGCGAACAAAACTGCGCACCCAACCCGCGGCAACCAATCGGATGCCGCGGCTCACGGGCGCAACGCGATGCAAGGAGGTGGCGGGATAGCTGACGAGACTGCCGGCGGCAAGCTTGAAGGCCTCCTCTCCCGCCGCCGATTCGATCACCAGCTCGCCGCCAGCGTAGGCCTCCGGCGGCGACAAAAACAGGCTAAAGGCGACGTCCGAGCGAACCCCGTCCATCAGTGCATCGTCGACATGCAAGCCATAGACATGACCGGGTTCATAGCGGCTGAACAGGGGGCCGATCAGGCGCTTGGGGCGGGTTGCCAGCTGGAATACCGAGTGCTCCAGCAAACGGGTCTCGATCAGATCGCGCGCGCTTTGGAGCCCGGGGCCCTCGCCGGCCTGCAGATTATTCTTCACCAGCCGCGCCGACCATCCCGCCGTCGCCCTGCCCTCGCGGAAGCTCGCCGCCGCGAGCTGGGCACCGATGGCCTCGAGGTCGGCGGCACTCAATAGGTCGGCAATAGCAAGGATCATGGCCGCTCCACGCCCACACCTTCGACTATCCGGGCCACCATTCGAGCCGACATTCGGGCTAGCGCGGGCAACGTGCAAGACCATAGCAAGGATAGCGGACGCACCGGCGCGTTCGCCTCGTTTGGCTCCCAACAACGCCAGGAGAAACCCCCATGGCGAAGCTTACCCGTAAGCTTTGGATCGGCATCGGCGCGGTCAGCATCGCCAGCGCCCCCCTGGGCCACCTCGCCCGTGCCCAGGATGCCACCCACAAGGGCCACCAACCCGCAAACAGCCAACAGCCCGCTGCCGCCAGTGCCACCGCCACGGAGGGCGGGGAGGCTTATCTTTCGGACGGCGGCCCCAAGGATACGCGCATTCGCTTTTATCGCGACATCGCCTTGATGCGGGGGCATCTGTTGGTCGGCGATGAGTTGATCGCCAAGGGGCTGTGGGATGAGGCCCTGCCGCATTTCCTGCACCCGACCGAGGAACTCTACGGCCTGCTCGAGAAATACATCAAGCTGCACAAGATCACGCCGTTTAGCCGCGACCTGCAGGCGCTGGCCCAGACCGTGAAAGCCAAACGCAAGGGGGCCTACGAACAGCGCGTCAAGGTCGTCGATCAGCGCCTGACCAGCGCGCTCGACACGGCCAAGCGCTTCATGACGCCGCCGGTGCGCACCTTTACCGTGCGCACCGCCGTGGCCGTGTTGCGTGTGGCCCAATCCGAATACGAAGCCTCCATCGAAGACGGCAAGTTCGTCAAGCCGGTCGAATACCAGGATAGCCGCGGCTTCGTTTGGCAGTCGGAGCGCATGCTCGGTGCCATCAGCAGTGAACTGCAAGGCATCGATGCGGCGGGGTTGGCCAAGCTCCGTGCCGATTTCGAGCGGCTCAAGGAGGCTTGGCCGGGCGTGATGCCGCCACCGACGCCACGGTTCACGCCGGGCGAGCTATCGGCGCTGATCTCCGACATCGAGCTGCACACCGCGAGGTTTTGATGGCGTGGCTCGCACGCGCCCTCGGGCCGCTGCGGCGGCCCTGGGCCGCCTTGGCCGTGAGCGCGATTGTGAGCTTTGCGGCCTTGGCCGGGCTCTATGGTAATCACTGGCGCGCCGAAGCCCACACCGGCCTCCAGAAGGGTGCTCAGACAGGCGCCAATCCGCCCGAAACGCTGAAGGCCAAGTTTGCCCGCCCGAGCTACCTGCCAAGCCCCGCCTCCAATACGCCAACCGCGGCCAAGCTCGCCCTCGGCCAACGCCTGTTCTTCGACAAGGAGTTCTCCGCCACCGGAACCATCGCTTGCGCCTCCTGCCATGACCCCAAACTCGCCTTTACCGATGGCGAGGCCACCGGCCGCGGCGTCAGCGGGCGCCGGCTCGTGCGTCATACGCCGACGCTTTGGAACTTGGCCTGGAGCCGCCTGTTGTTTTGGGACGGTCGAGCCCCGAGCCTGGAGGCACAGGTCCGCTTTCCCGTCGAGCACCCCGACGAGATGGGCGATAGCCTGGAGAACGCCGTCTCCCGGCTCTCGCGCCACGACAGCTACGAGCGCGACTTTGCCGCGGCATTTCCGAGCGAGCCGAAGATCAATCCCCGCAACCTGTCGCTGGCGCTGGCCGCCTACGAGCGCACGCTGGTCTCGCCACCGACGCGTTTCGATGCCTGGATTGCGGGCGATCGCTCCGCCCTCTCCGCCAGCGAAATTAGGGGATTTCGGATTTTCGCCGGCAAGGGCCGGTGCAGCAATTGCCACACGGGCTTTGCCCTCACCGACAACAACTTCTACGATATCGGCCTGCCGGGGGACGATCCCGGCCGCGGCGCCATCATCGCGCTGGCGGCAGCCGACCACGCCTTCAAGACACCCACCTTGCGCGAGCTCGCTTGGACCGCGCCCTACATGCACGACGGCTCCTTGGCCACGCTGGAAGACGTCGTGCGCCACTATGAGAACGGCGGGGTGGCGCGCCCAACGCGCAGCCGCGACCTGCCGCAGGACCTGCGGCTCAGCGACAGCGAGCGGGCCGACCTCATCGCTTTTCTCGAGACCCTCTCAAGTGAGCAGCCGCCGCAGCCTTCACAGGAGCCCTGGGTTGGCAATGTGCGGCCCGCTGCCTTGCCCGCGCCCGCCAATACGCGGCAGATTTCGCAGGCCGACAAGAAGTTTGCCCCCGCGCACGTCCGCTTGAAGGCCGGCGAGACGCTAACCGTGCTCAACGACGACACGCGCACGCACAATGTGCGCATCTTCGATCCGAGGTTCGACTTCAATTCCGGGGCGCAGGAGCCACGCGAAGCGGTCACCATTCGCTTTCCCGTCACGGGTACCTTCGAGGCCTTTTGCGGTATTCATCCCTCGATGCGGTTGACCGTCGAGGTCGAGTGAGACCCACCCGTGCGTCCTTCGCTGCCCCCGGCAGCCTTCAGTTGTGCGGTTTGCTCTTGGCGAAGGCCGCCTTCTGCTCAGCGCTCGCCTCCTTTTGGTGCTTGGCCTGCCACGCCTTGTAAGGCATGCCGTAGATCACCTCGCGCGCACCGTCCTTGCTGAGCTCGAGACCTTTCTCGCTGGCCGCCTCCTGATACCAATTGGCAAGGCAATTGCGGCAAAAGCCGGCCATGTTCATGAGGTCGATGTTCTGCACCTCATGGCGCTCGCGCAGATGTTGGACCAGGCGGCGGAACGCCGCTGCTTCCAGCTCGGTCTCGAGACCTTTGTCGATCTTGGTCATCACCGCCTCTCCGATCAAGGGAGCCCGCGCCGGTGGCAGAGAGATTGCCGGGGGGCGCTTCAGTCGTCTTGGGCCTATTGAAAGCCGGTTTGGCCGCGGTGTCTCTTAGAATTTTTGCTACCAAGCGGGCAAGCCGGCGCGCCCAGACGCTTTGGCCGGCAGCGTCGCGGATCAAATCCTGCCGGATTTCAATTATGGCATTGGCAAGGCCGCGCTGCGTGCCGTGCTGCCACAGGCAATCGCCCACGAGTTGCCCCGAATAGGGCTGATTGTCGCCGACGATGAGACCACCCTCGGCATAGAAACTGTCGAGCAGCGGTTTGGCCAGGCGCGTGTCGCGATCCCACAGGATGCCAACGTGCCACGGTCGTGGAATGGCCTTCCAGCTCTCCGTGAAGGAGTGGATGGAAAGGAGCGCCGGTGCCACCCCCGAAGCCAAACATTGATCGGTCACGCGTCGGATGGCCTCATGGTAGGGGCGATAATAAAGATCGATGCGGCGCGACCGCTCGCGCTCTTCGATGCGGCGATTGCCGGGTATCACCGCGCCATCCGAGAGCCGCATGATCAGGGTCGGGTCGTCGACGCCGCGGTTGGGATCGATCAGCAACCTCGAGTAGCGCGTCATCACGGCGGGCACGCCGAGGGCGGCGGCCAGCGCCTGCGTGATCGGGGCCGCGCCGATGTCGTAGGCGATGTGTCGACTCAGTTGCGCGGGTGGCAGTCCCAGCGTACCAAATTCCGACGGCAAGGCGTTGCCGGCATGATCGCACAAAACGATCAGTCCGCCATCCGCACGGCCGGGCAACACGCGATAGGCGTCCGCCTCCTCGGCGGCGACGCCGGGCCCTCCGGTTCCATTGTTCACCATCCCCGCGACTATAAACAGTGTGCCGCCCGCTGGCCAGCCCGCCGGGGTTTGCGTGCTCGCCGCCGCGCTTGACGGTCGCGCCGGGGCTTGCGCAAATGCCGGCGACACGAAAGCGAGCAGGGATGTCGGCAGCCGAAGACGGTCAAGCGCGCAAAACGCTGGTGGCGCTCTACGAGGCCGCCGTCGCCGCGGCGCACCCCGATCTTTGCCTGCCCCCGCACCTGCCGAGTGTGCCCAAAGCGGGCAGGCTGATCGTCGTCGGCGCCGGCAAGGCTGCCGCCGCCATGGCGCTGGTGATGGAGGCTCACTATCGTCGCCTCGGCAGCCTCGACCGTGTCTTTGGCTTCACCACGGCGCCCTATGATACGGTCACCGCCCTGCCGATCCGACCCGAGGTCATCGAGGTCGTGCCGGCGCGCCACCCAACCCCCGATCAAAATAGCGTCGTGGCGGCCGAACGGGCGCTCGCGACGGTAGGCCGTGCAGGCGAGCGCGATCTCGTCGTTGTCCTGTTGTCCGGCGGCGCATCGGCCCTGTGGGCCGCGCCCGTGGCAGGCCTCGATCTAGCCGCCAAGACCGCCCTGACGCGCGGCCTCCTCAAATCCGGCGCCGATATCCACGAGATGAACACGGTCCGGCGCCATATCTCACGCATCAAGGGCGGTCGCCTGCGCAAGGCGACGCCGGCGCCGATGCTGACGTTGGCGATCTCCGATGTGCCCGGCGATGATCCGGCAACCATCGGGTCGGGGCCTACCGTCGCCGACCCCAGCACGCTCGGTGACGCGCGTTGCGTGTTATTGCGTCGCCAGCCAACCATGGCTGCGCTTTCCCTGTCGATACCAGCCTCGGTCGAGGCCGCCCTTGCCACCCGCGCCAACGAAACTCCGAAGCCTGACGATCCGGCCTTCAAGACGGCCGAGTACCGCGTCATTGCCACGCCCGCGGCGGCCTTGGAACAGGCGGCGCGTGCGGCCCGGCAAGCTGGCTACGAGGTCATTTCCCTTGGCGACGCGGTGACCGGCGAAGCCCGCGAAGTGGCCCAACAGCACGCCGAGCTTGCGCGTGTGGCCAAGGACGCCGGCCGCCGGGTGGCCATCATCAGCGGCGGCGAGCTCAGCGTTACCGTGCTCAACGCCAAGGGGCGCGGCGGCCGTTCACAGGAATATGCCTTGGCGCTCGCCATTGCGCTCGACGGACTAGCGGGCGTAGCGGCGTTGGCCGCCGATACCGATGGCATCGACGGTGGCGAGGGCAGGGCGAGCGATCCGGCCGGCGCCTACATTGATTGGGCAACGCTGGCTCGAGCGCGACCCCTCGACGCCCAGACCTATCTGGACAACAATGACGCCACGAGCTTCTTTGAGGCGGCCGACGGCCTCATCGTGCGTGGGCCGACGCACACCAACGTCAATGACTTCCGCGTCATCCTGGTCGATCCCTAAAAGTCGAAGGCGCAAATGATGGCTGTCCGGCGTATCGAGATCGCCGCCTTCAACCGCCGCTACGGCGTGGCCGCTGGCTTGGCCTGTGCCGTCATGGCCGCGACCACGCTCAGCGCCCGTGCCGACCTCAAGCTTTGTAACACCACCGCCAGTCGGATCGGGGTGGCGATTGGTTATCAGGATGCAACCGGTTGGACCACCGAGGGTTGGTGGAACATCGCCGCGCGCACCTGTGAGACGCTCTACCGCGGTACGCTGTCGAGCCGCTTCTATTATGTGCACGCCATCGACTACGACCGGGGCGGAGAATGGGCCGGAAAAAGCGCGATGTGCACCGTCGACAAGGTCTTCACCATTCGAGGCGTTCAGGATTGCCCGCAGCGCGGCTTCAAAAGTACGGGTTTCTTCGAGGTGGACACTCAGGAAGCCAAGGATTGGACCATACGCCTGACGGATCCCAGCGAAGGGGGCGCTAAACCAAAATGAAACGCAGCCGGCGCGCCAAAATCGTCGCCACGCTCGGACCTGCATCGTACGCACCTGAGATGATCGAGCGTTTGTTCGAAGCCGGTGTGGACGTGTTCCGCATCAACATGAGCCATTCCTCCTTCGACACCGTAAAGAAGGTGCACGCCGCCCTGCGCGCGGCTGAGGCGCGCTTCGAACGCCCGATCGGCATTCTTGCCGATCTGCAGGGACCCAAGTTCCGTGTCGGTGAGATCGAAGGCGGCAGCGTCATGCTGCCCGAGGGCGCTACCTTTCGCTTCGTCGCCTCCCCGACGGTTGGTGGGCCGGAGCGCGTGTTCCTGCCCCATGCGCAGATCTTCGAGGCGGTCGAAGCGGGACATACGCTGTTGCTCGACGACGGCAAGATCCGCATGTCTGTAATCGACAAGAGTGCGTCGACGGTCAC
>DATMZT010000079.1:0-12899 GCA_035573335.1 Hyphomicrobiaceae bacterium
TCAAGGTCCGCGCGGCTCGCCGCCACGGTCGGCAACTCCAGGTGGCTGTCCTTGGTCGCACGGCCATGCCCGGGAATGTGTTTGATGACCGGCAGCACGCCACCGGCAAGCAGGCCCTCGGCAACGGCACGGCCGAGCGCAATGACCCGGTCGGGCGCGGTGCCATAGGCCCGATCGCCGATGATGTCGTGGCCGCCCGAAACGGCGAGGTCGAGGACCGGCGCGCAGCTGGTATTGATGCCCAAGGAGGAAAGCTCGCGCGCCGCCAGCCCGGCGGCAAAGCGCGCCGCGCGCACCGCTCCGGCGGGATCGCGAGCGTGCACCGCTCCGTAACGCGCAGCCGCCGGTCGGTCGCGCCAGTGGGGCGGCGTCAACCGCTGCACGCGCCCGCCTTCCTGATCGATCAGGACCAAAAAATCCTGCAACCCGACGGCGGCGCGCGCAGCCGCGACCAGACGGCGCACCTGCTCGGGCTCAAGAATGTTGCGCTTGAACAAAATGATACCGCAAGGCCGCGCCGCCGTCAGGAGGGCGGCCTCGCGCGGGGCCAGCTCTTGGCCCGCCAAGCCTGTGATGAATGCTGATTGCATCGGGGTCCCATCGTGCATCGCGGGCTTGGGTCCCGCGCCGCCCGGCTTGGTTCCCGCGCCGCTAGTAGGCCGTTACCCAACAACCGGCATAGCCGGCCGCCTTCAGCTGCGAACATATACCCGATGCCGCATCGCGCGATACCGGCGGACCAACGACGGCCCGATACCAGACGCCCTTGTCGCCGAGATTGGCTTCCTGCACGTCGGGGGTCTTGCTTGAGAGCACGTCACCGTACTTCTGCTGCAGGTCGGCGAAGGCCTTGAGGGCATCCATACGCGACTTTTGCGATGAGAGCACGGCCACGTAGCCGGTTGTGCTGGCCGTGACCACCGCCGAGGATACCTTGGGCGGGGCCGCCTCCCGCGTTGGCGCCGGCGCTATCGCGGCGACTTTCCGGGCCGGCGGCGGGCCGGCGTCGACGGCAACCGCGGCTGGTGCCGGCGGCGGAGCGGCGACAACCCTGACCGGGGGCGCCCCCACCGACGCCTCCGCCCTCGCCACGGTCGCCTGTGGCGGCGGCGCCGTCGGGATCTGCACGCGCGAGGGCGGCGGGGGAGCCCCGCCGATATTGTCGAGCGTGATGCCCGGTACGAGCGCGGCCGCGCCGGGAGGGCCGCCCGCACCGGCCACCTGGCCTGCGGGCGAGATTGGAATTGAGCGCACGCGGCGGGGCGCGTTGGGATCCTCGTTGGCGCGATCGTCGGCGGCACCGCCCCGTTGCGATGCGCCCTCCTCATCGAGGCGGTTGAGCAGCTTCTTGTCCGTATGGGCGAACTCTTTGCCGCCGGACAACGACGGCTTCACCTTGCTCGGTCCAGCATCGGTCACTTTGACGACGGGAGCACGCGTCGGCGTGGCAATGAAGGTCTTGTAGGTGTAGGCCATGGCCCCGCCAAGGCCGATGGCGCCGACCAGTGCCCCGGCGATCACCAGCCCGCGCCGTCCGCGCCGTGGTTCATCGCCCTCCTCATCCCCCATCGCCTCATACTCGCCGTCGGATTCTGAGTACCCGTCGCGGGGCGCATACTGGTGGCGGAAGGGACCGTCGGCGGAACCAGCAAACGGCGGCGCCTCCGCCGGCCCGTAGCCGCGGGGCTCGCCGCCGGTCGGCAGGTAGCTGCCAAGATCATAGTGGCCGGCGTCGCGCAGCTGCTGGGCATCCCACTGCGTGGCGGGTGGCGCGGACGCTTGTGGCAGGCGATCGAAGGGCAAGGCCTGGTTCACCGGCTGCAGGGGATAGCCTTGGTTGGGATCGGGCTCGACGGGCTGCGGAAAGTAGTAACCCTGACTGTGCTGCGGCGCCTGGCCAGCCTGCGGGGCATAGCCTTGCTGGTGTGGATCGGCGCCCGGCGGCGACGGCCAGCCCGATTGGCCGCCAGCGTAGGGATCCTCGTCTGCGGCCGACCGGCGCGCCGGTGCCCGTGGTTGTCCAACTGGACCGTTTCGCGACATGCGCGGCTTCCCCTCAACGCGTTGCCCGCTCGCCCCCTGCGAATCACAACTCTAGCGCATCTCAACTGGCGCGTGTACGCCGAGAATCGCCAAGCCCGTCGCCAACACCTGTTGATTGGCGAGGATAAGCGCAAGGCGCGCGGTGGTCAGTGTCCCATCGGCCGCCTGAATAAATCGCAAATGTGGCATTTCATTGCCCTTGGTCCATTGGGCATGAAAAGCCGAAGCCAAATCATACAGATAGAACGCCAGGCGGTGCGGCTCGTGGCTTTTCGCCGCCGCCGCCAGGACAACCGGGAAGGCGGCAAGCTTGCGCATCAGGTCGATCTCGCCGGGGTCGTTGAGCCGTGCCAGGTCGGCGCGGACCAATTCCGGGGAGGCTTCGGTCAATTGCGGGAAAACGACGCTCACGTTGCGAAACACCGACTTGGCCCGCGTGTGTGCGTACTGCACATAGAAGACCGGGTTGTCCTTGGACTGCTCGAGCACCTTGGCGAGGTCGAAATCGAGCGGGGCGTCATTCTTGCGATAAAGCATCATGAAGCGCACCGGATCGCGGCCCACCTCATCGACCACCTCGCGCAAGGTCACGAAGGTGCCCGAGCGCTTCGACATCCGCACCGGCTCGCCAGCCCGCAACAGCTTCACCAGCTGGCAGACCTTGATGTCGAGGTCGGCCTTGCCCTCCGAGAGCGCCGTGACGGCGGCGCGCATGCGGGAGATGTAGCCCACGTGATCGGCGCCGAATACATTGATCAGGTGCAGGAACCCGCGCGCCAACTTGTTGTGGTGGTAGGCGAGGTCCGAGGCGAAATAGGTGTAGCTGCCGTCCGACTTTTGCAGGGCGCGGTCGACATCGTCACCGAAGGACGTCGACCGGAATAAGGTCTGCTCGCGGTCCTCCCAGTCCGCCTCATCGTGGCCCTTGGGTTTCGGCAGCCGGCCCTCGAAAATCATGCCCTTGGCGCGCAATTCGTCGATGGTGACCTTCACTTCATCGTGACCGCACTGCGTCAGGGAGCGTTCGGAAAAGAAGACATCGTGCTGGATGTTGAGCGCCGCCAGATCGTCCTTGATGGCGGCCAGCATCGCTGCCACGGCTTCCTCGCGCACCATGGGCAGCCAGCGCTCCTCGGAGAGGTTCAACAAGCTGGAGCCGTGCTCGGCGGCGAGCCGCACACCGACGGGCTTGAGGTAGTCGCCAGGATAAAGCCCGGCCGGAATTGGGCCGACCATTTCACCGAGGGCTTCGCGATAGCGCAGATAGGCGGAGCGGGCGAGGATGTCGACTTGGGCGCCGGCATCATTGATGTAGTATTCGCGCGTGACCTCGTAGTTGACGAACGCCAACAGGCTGGCCAGCGCATCACCGAAAACGGCGCCGCGGCAATGGCCCACGTGCATCGGTCCGGTTGGATTGGCGGAAACGTATTCGATGTTGATGCGCTCGCCCTCACCGACGTCGGTGCGCCCATACGCGGCCCCTTCCTTGAGGATTTGGGCCACCACGCCCTGCCAAAAGCGCGGCGCGAACGTCAGATTGACGAAACCCGGACCGGCGATCTCGACCTTGGCGAGATCCGGTGCCTCCGCCAGCTTGGCGGCCAGCTTCTCGGCGATGTCACGCGGCTTCATGCGCGCGGGCTTGGCCAGCACCATGGCGGCATTGGAGGCAAGCTCGCCGTGGGCCGCATCGCGCGGCGGGACCACCTCGGTGGCGGCGAAATCGAGCCCCGGCGGCAGGGCGCCCTCACGCTCCAGCGCCTGCAGCGCGGCCACGATCCGGCTTTGCACGAGGGCATGGGCGTTCATGGCTAAATCCAATCGATCCGGGGCTTTCCGTGCTGCCATTTGGGAGCCCGGGCCGACTATCGCAATTCCGGGGTAGCGTCAAACAGCCGACGGTGTTCCTTGATGGCGTAGCGATCGGTCATGCCGGCAACGAAATCGGCCACGATCGCGGCGCGGCTGCCGCCACTGGCGGCCTGCCCGGCCTCCCCCAGTGCGCCCGACATTTCTTCCGGTTGGCGCAGGTAGCGCGCAAATAGGTCGCTGACGATGGCCTCGGCGTCGCGCATGATCCGCATGACGCGGGGATGGCGGTAGACATTGGCATAAAGGTACGCCTTGAGGCCCTCGGCCTGCGTCGCAACGCGCTCGGACTGGGCCACCATGGCGCGATCCGCCGTCCGCACGCTCTCGAGGCTTGGCTGCCGCAACCGGGCAAGCCGGTTCCGCGATTCGGTCACGGCATCGTCGATCATGGCCGTGATCATGCGCCGGTTGATCTCATAGATGAGACGCTGGGTGTCGATATTTTTGCGCGGCACGTCGTCCAGAAAGCGGCCGACCAGGGCGACCGTGGCCAACTCCTCGATCCTGAGCAAGCCCGCGCGCAGGCCGTCATCGAGGTCGTGGCTATCGTAGGCGATATCGTCGGCAATGGCCGCAACCTGGGCCTCGGCGGGGGCGAATATAGGCAAATGCAGTTTGCTCTCGAGACCGCTTTCGGCGATGGCCGAACGCAGGGTCGGCGCCTGGCGCCCGCCGTCCGGCAACGGTCCATTGTGCTTGGCCAAGCCCTCGAGCGTCTCGAAGGTCAAATTCAGACCGTCGAAACTCGCATACTTGCGCTCGAGCCGCGTCACCACCTTGAAGCTTTGGGCGTTGTGGTCGAAACCGCCGTAGGCTGCCATGGCGGCCGAGAGCGCCCGTTCGCCGGCATGACCAAACGGTGGATGCCCGAGGTCATGGGCCAGCGCCAGGGCTTCGGCGAGATCCTCATCGAGCCAGAGCAGGCGCGCGATGGCGCGGGCGATCTGCGCCACTTCCAGGCTATGGGTCAACCGCGTGCGGTAGTGGTCGCCTTCGTGAAAAATAAACACCTGCGTCTTGTAGGTGAGGCGCCGAAAGGAGGTGGCGTGCACGATCCGGTCGCGATCGCGCTGGAAGGGGGTACGCATCGGACAGGCGGGTTCGCGATAAAGCCGCCCTGCGCTCAGCTCCGGGCGCGTGGCATAGGGGGCCAGCGCGCGCCTGGCAGGCCCGCCGGCATCGCCCACCGCCGCCGGCTCATCGATCATCGCCTTGGCCATGCGCCCATCCGAGGTTTGACAAGCTTCCGCGCCATCCTATCTAGATGGCTAGACGCGTGCCTCAGCCTAGTGCCTGGAGAGTGCATAGGCCGCGCCAGGCCAAAAGCGATGCCCAAAAAGTGATGCAAAACGTGATGGAACATCCAAAAGTTACCGTGTCGGATCGTGCGGCGCGGCGGATTACTGAGATCGTCGCCGGCGCGCCCGACAAGCCGCTTTTGCGGGTCAGCGTCGAAGGCGGTGGCTGCTCGGGCTTTCAATACAAGTTCGATCTGGTGGGGGCCTCGGAGGCCGATGATCTTATCATCGAGCGCGGCGGTGCGCGCGTGCTCATCGATCGGGTGTCGCTGGAGTACATGGCGGGTTCGGAAATCGACTTCGTGGATGACCTGATCGGCTCCTCCTTCAAGATCATCAATCCGAATGCGACCGCTTCGTGCGGCTGCGGGACCAGTTTTTCCGTCTAATCGCCCAGCTGCTGCGCGCCGTGCCCGGCCGCGTCGAAGGGTCGGCCGTCGCGGTGCGCGGCCGCCACTTTTTCACCGCATCTTCAGGGTCTTTCCCGCCTGGGGGTCGCGCCTCACGGCACGGCGAATTTGAGCGAAGGGGAAAGACGTTGCGCATAAGGGGACTGAGCGGCTGGGTTGGCTTGGCTGGCATTGTCTTGGGCACGCCGGCCGGCGCCCAAACCGCGCTCGACAAGCGGATGCAAGCGCTCGAGCCGCACACGCGCATGATTCAGCTGTGCAATCTGTCAGGTCTGGAAACCTTCGCCAAGGACAAGAAGGTGGCGAGGGTTGATCGGGTCCGGATCGACGCGCTGGCACAGCCGACCGTGGAGAGCAACGTCGCCCGGGGCGCCGGCGGGGCAGTGCGCACGGGGGGACAGTGGTACAAGTTCAGCTACCGTTGCGTCCTCACCACCGATCGCATGCGGGCAACCCACTTCAGCTACGTCCTGGAGCGCGAAATTCCCAAGGCACAGTGGGAAAAGTTCAACCTATTTTGACCGGGCCCCGGCCGGGCTTGACGGCCGCGGCCCGGCGGTCCGCCGCACGCCGCTTGACCCCGACGGCGCCCTGGTGTGCAAAGGGGGCATGCGCATCGCGACCTGGAACATCAACGGCGCCAAGGCACGGCTCGAGGGTGCCCTCACGTGGCTCAAGGAGACCAATCCCGACGTCGCCTGTTTCCAGGAGATCAAATCCAGTAACGAGGCCTTTCCCGCCGCGTTCTTCGAAGACCTCGGCTATCACTTGGCGGTGCATGGGCAGAAAGGCTTCAACGGCGTTGCCGTACTGAGCAAACGCCGCTTCGACGAGGTCGTGGTCCGCGGGCTGCCGGGTGACGCGGCCGATGCGCATGCGCGCTACATCGAGGTAGTGGTGCCGAACGGCAGCGGTGCCGTTCGCATCGGCAACCTCTATCTGCCCAACGGCAATCCGATCGGAACCGACCGCTTCGCCTACAAGCTCGCCTGGATGCGGCGCTTCGAGGCGCGAGCCCGGGAACTGTTGTCCCTGGAAGAACCGTTTCTACTGATGGGTGACTACAACGTCATCCCGGAACCCGCCGACGCCAAGCACCCCGACGCCTGGCGCGAGGACGCCCTGTTCCAACCGGAGACGCGGGCGGCCTATCGCGCGCTCATCAATCTGGGGCTGACCGATGCCGTGCGCGCCTGCCAACCCGAGGCCGGCGTCTTTACCTTCTGGGACTACCAGGCGGGCGCCTGGCAAAAGGATCACGGCATTCGCATCGATCATATTTTGCTGTCGCCGCAGGCGGCCGATCGCCTGCTCGCAGCCGGCATCGACAAATTTACGCGCGGCTGGGAAAAGCCCTCAGACCACGTCCCTGTCTGGGTCGAACTCGAGGACGGCTAGCCGCGCTTGGCTCGCGCGCCCCGCGCCCAGCGCATCGTCGACCTACGAGCGCGGCGACGCCGCGCCCGGAACCAGGACCTCCCCGTCGTGGTTGATCCCCTACCAGGTTGAGGAGTTTGGGTATGGTGCGGATCGGGGCTATCGGGGCCGTTGTGGTGGGATTGGTGGCCGCCGCCAGCGGCTCGAGCAACCTTAAGGCTCTGGAGGCAACCGCCGGCGAGTGGACGCGCTACCACAACGAGCGCTTCGGCTTTGGTCTTGAGTATCCGGCCAACCTCTTCCGTATCGAGCGAACGACGGAAGCGGGAGATGGTCGGGTGTTTGCGGCCCGCGAGGGTGAGGCGCGGCTGTTGGTCGGCGCCCTGCGCAACGAAGACCATCTTAGCGCCAAAAGTTATCAGGATTTTCTCGCCCGCAATTCCTACGCGGACTACAAAATCACCTACCGGCCACTCGGCGACGATTGGCTCGTGCTGTCGGGTGAGGCTGATGGCAAGATCTTCTACGAAAAGGCAATTTTCAGCTGCGGCGGACAGCTGATCAGCAGCTTCGCCATGCTGTATCCGGCCGCCAAGCGCGATATGTTCGATCCGATCGTCGCCCGCGTGGCCAACAGCTTCGTGCCAGGAACAAAGGCCTGCCGAGCCACCCCGAGCAGCGCCAGCGCGCGCCAGGGGGTCGAGGCCAAAGCGAACCCGCAAACAGGTGTCGCGAACCTCAAAAGTGAACGCGGCTACTCCCACGTCGCCGATAGGATCGCCAGGAAGCGCGGCACGGACGTCATTCTCATCTTGCGCCGCACCTCGCCGCCTTATGACTACAAGTACGTTCGCGGCTATGCCTCGCGCTAGGGCAGCCGACAGCTTCGTGTGGCGCGCGGCAGCGCGGCCGGAACGCGCGCGCCTGCTGGGTGCCATCGCCATCGCCGTCAGTTGCGGCGGCCTCGGGGTCGTGGCCGGTCGCTGGTCGGCCCAGGTTGCCCCGGATCCGACAACCCGCACGGCGGCCCTGATCGAGGCCGTGGCCGGGGAAACGCGGGCCAAGCTGGCCGCTCAAGACAGCCCGACGGCCGATTCCGCAGCCGTTGCACCCCCCGCCCCGCGCGCGGCCGCGGCCGCGCCCGCTGGCGGGCAAGCGCCGTCGGCGCCCCGCGATCCGGAAAACGGCGAGGCGGGAGCCGCCGCGCCGCCGCGCCCGGTCGTGCGCCCACCCAGCCATGGGGCCGCCGCGGAGGCCCCAACTGAGCCAACGCGGCCGATGCCGGCGGCGGGATTGCGCCGGTCGAGGCAACAAGCGCCGACGGCTGAGGAGAGCCCCGCGGCACCCAACTATCAGGCCTTGCGCGATTATGTGCTGAGCCGCTAGCCGGCGGGCGCGGCGCTCAACGACAGGCGAGCTGCGCGCCAGGCGCGATTGGCGCTTGCAACAGCGGACAGACGATTTAGACCGATGATTTGCCGACCGCGAGCATCGAATTGCCGCGCGCCATGACGCAGGCTGCTGGCCGAGCCCAGGCTCGGCCAGCAGCCTCGGTCGCTTCGGCCGTTTCGGCCGCGACTATCGCTTCTCCTTGCACACCACGGCCACTTGCCTGTCGGCCTCGTCACGGGTCTTGAAGGCCAACGGCCCCACCTGCACCCACGTCGTCTCGGTTGGACGGGCCTCGACGACCTTGCATTTCTTGGTCGCCTTCTCCTGCACGATATAATATTCGGCCGCCACGGCCGTCGAGCTCAGCATGGCGACGGCGGCGCCGGCCAGGCACAGTTGCTTGATCATAGTTCAGCTCCAGTTGGCTCATTCACTTTGGCTAGCTAACGTTCGCGGCAAGCCTTGCGTTCCGAACTTCGCGGATCGGCACGCCGGCCCTGACGGCCACCCGCACCGGGACCAAACGGGGAGCTGGAAATGCCGCTGGCGGCGCATGCTGCGCAGGCGGATGGTTCGGTCGGACGCGCGAACCGTTTCAGGAAAAGCGCGCAGTTTCAGGAAAAGTGTGCAGGCAACAAGCGTGCGCAGGCGGATGATTGCGGCAAGCGTTGGGCTCGCCCCCACGCCGCGGGCACTGGATGCAACGGTCGCCAGCGGCCGCTGTGTTTGCGCTCAGGGCCTTGCAAAGGCGCTTATCTGCCAAACCCGATCGGATTGCCTTGGACGCTCTTGGGCGGGGTGTTTCCCGCTGCCGGTGGATGGGTTGCCACCTGCGGATCCTTCCCGGCGACCAAGGGCGTGTTTTGCAGATCGAGCAACTCGCCATTCTCGCAGGCCCGTCGGGGCTGCAAGTCACCTGCGCCGAGCGCCATTTGCGGCGGCCGCTCCGGGGTGCCGGCGAACATCTTGCGCCAGATCGCGGCGATGCCATCGGCCTGTTTGCGCGTCTTCTGCGAGGTGGCACAGAAGATGTTTTGATAGATGTCCTCGATCCAGATGCGCTCGTGCGACGGTGCGTTCTCCACCGCCATGGTGATCAGCGCTAGCGCCCGCCGCTCGTCCTTCTTGACATGGACGCCGCGCCAGAAAAGGTCGGCGAGAAAGGCTTGCGCGCCGGGATGGCCTTCCTCCGTCAAAACCGACAGGTAATGCATGCCGCGTTTGGCGTCGTCGGGAGTACCGGTGCCGTTAAGGTAGATCTTGGCAAGCTCGAATTGCGCGTCCTTGTCGCCGAAGAAGGTAGCGGCATGGTGCAAATAGTCGGCCGCACGCTGCGGGTCGGGCTGCAGGCTGATCTCGGGAAGTCCGCGCTGCAGGTAGCCGGCCAAGGCCGTGAGCGCCTTGGCGACGAAGGGTGCGCGGCGCCCATCCTCGGGATCCGTGTCGGCATTTTCGTTGGCAAGCGTTTGGTAGAGGCGATAGGCCTTGGCGTGATCGGCCAGCGCCCCGGCGCCCGAATAGATCCGCGCCAGATAGAACTCGGCAAAGAACCGATCGACTTCCGTGCCCTCCGCGACCGTCTGCTCCAGCGCCGGGATGGCCATCTCGTAAAAGCCGGACTTGTAGGCGCCGAGCCCCTGTTCGAACGCAAGCTCGGGTGACTTGTATTTCACCGCCTCGCCCGCCGTGGCGCCGCCGAGCGCCCCCGCAAGCCAGAGCACCGCCGCCGCTCCGCTAAATTTCCGCATCACAGACAACTTTTCGCCCTCCCACCCGCATGGGAAACCGCGCCCTCGCGGGCGGGTTCGACTTGATCCGCATAGATCCTCAGCACACCGCTTTGATGGAGATTGACCGGCGCCTTCCAAGCCGCGCGCCGGCGCACCACGTCTGCTTTACAGACGTCGAGATCGAGCGGCCTGTTTGTTTGCCGCTGACAGCTGAGGCCGATACCAAGATCGGCGTCGCGGCGCTTTGCGACGGCATGCACAGCCTTGCCGCTGCCAAACACCCAAGCCGGTTCGGGAAACGGGAGCTCGGTCATCTCTGCCACTTTCGCGAGGGCACCATCCGGCGCCAACGAACCCTGCAGCCCCACAGCTCCACCCACACCCGATATGGGATCCGAAACGAGCCAGACAACCTTTTGATCTATATTGAATTTCACATTTTCGAGATTTTGCTGGCTGATCTTGCCGGCGACGGACTTGTGGTCAGCGCGCGAAGCCCTGTCGGCGTCCAGTGCGCACTGGGTGATCGCCACCGTCAAGCGCTCGCATTCACCGACGCCCGGCCGCACCGTGGCATCCTCACGGCACCGCTGTGGCACGCGTCGAGCTCGCTCCGTCACCTGACGGCTGGACAGCTTGCTGTTCTCGAACGTCCTGGCGTCCATTGGTCTCTCGGTCGGATCACTGCGGTCTGCCGTGCCCCTTCAAGCCGTGCCCTTCAAGCCAACTGCGAGCCGCTGGCCGCAGGCTCACGCCTGCGTCAGCACCCTCCGTTGTCGGAAGGAAATACTATTGGGAATAGAACGTGTTCGCCCTCGAACACGCCAACCCCGGCAACCGCGATCCGCCCGCACTTTCATCCGGATTTGTGGCCCAACAGTGGCACACGCCGCCAATTTCGTTGCTATGCAGCAACAGTTCCACCGCGAAGTTCAGTCGTCACATCAAGGGTGGCCCCCGGCTCTGGCCGCCCTGCTCGGCCGCGCCCCGGACGGGCTGGTGCGGTCGGCAGCGGGCGCCCGTCCTCACGCCGCCGCAATGATCGGCAAAATCGCGGGGGTCTCCTTAGCTCCTCTGCGGCCCAGGGATCCTCAAGGCCATGCGCGCCCTCAAGCTCTTGCTAGCCGCCGCGCTGCTCGGCGTCGCCTACATGGCCTGGCCGCTGCTGACGGCGCTGCAAATTCGCGAGGCGATCATCGCGGGGGATACGGCCACGCTTGAGCGCAAGATCGAGTGGGAGTCGGTTCGCTCCAGCCTCAAGGGATCGCTTTCGGCCGAGGCCAAAGCCCGCCTCGAGAAGGATCCCAACGCGCCGGCCCCGTCGCTCTGGCAGCGCATCAAGGCCACCGTTGCTCCCACCCTCGCCGATAGCGCGGTCGATCGCTACGTGACGCCCGAGAACCTGCCGTCCTTCTTCGGTTATCGCGAGACCTACCGCAATCAGATCCGGCCCGCCTTGGGCATGAAGGAGCCGCCAACGCGGCTGGCGGGCACCCTGTTCGCCGGCACGCCGATCGATCGCGTCGCCAGCTTTTATGCCCGGGTCCGCCGCGCCGTCTTTTATTCGCTCACGCGCTTCGAGGTTGAGATCGTCGACCGCTATCAGCCCGAACGGCGCTATGTCAGCACCTTCGAGCTCAAAGGCTTGGAATGGAAGCTCACGGCGCTGGCGGTGCTCGGAGCCGGCTACTAGCCCCGGCTACTGGCCCCGGCTACTGGACCCCCGGCTACTGGCCCAACACGCCTCGGGCCCAGCTGGCCTCGCGCGGCTCGCGCGCGGATTTAAGTGAGCTCGCGCTTGAGATCGGGGGGCACACCCTCCTGCGCCAGCGCGGCGACCGCGGGACCCACGGCGAGCACCTGCTGCTGATCCTTGCCGAGGCGGCGGATGGAGACGGTGCGCTCCTCCGCCTCGCGCTTGCCGACCACCAGCAGCACGGGGACCTTGGCCAGCGAGTGCTCGCGCACCTTGTAGTTGATCTTCTCGTTGCGCAGGTCGACCTCGGCACGCAGGCCAGCCTTGGTCAGGACCGCCAACACCTCCTCGGCATAGGCGTCCGCCTCCGAAACAATGGTCAACACCTTTACCTGCACGGGCGCCAACCATAAGGGCAGATGACCGGCGGTATTTTCCAGCAGGATGCCGGCGAAGCGCTCCATGGAGCCGAAGATCGCCCGATGAATCATCACCGGCGTTTTCTTTTCCCCGTCGGCGTCGATGTAGAAAGCGCCAAATCGGCCCGGTAAGTTAAAGTCGACCTGGGTCGTGCCGCATTGCCAGTCGCGCCCGATGGCGTCGCGCAGCACATACTCGAACTTGGGTCCATAGAAGGCGCCCTCGCCCGGGTTGATGCCGGTTTTGATGGTCCCGCTGGATTGCCGGGCGATCTGGTCCAACACCTCGGACATATCGGCCTCTGCCTGGTCCCAAAGCGCATCGGCGCCGACGCGCTTTTCCGGCCGCGTCGACAGTTTGACCGTGAGATCGCCCTCGAAGCCGAAGTCGGCGTAGGTCGACAGAATCAGGTCGTTGATCTTGAGGCACTCGTCGGCGAGCTGCGCCTCGGTGCAGAACACGTGCGCATCGTCCTGGGTGAAGCCGCGCACGCGCATCAAGCCGTGCAATGCGCCCGACGGCTCGTAGCGGTGCACGCAGCCGAACTCGGCGATGCGATAGGGCAGCTCGCGGTAGGACCTCAGCCCGTGCTTGTAAATCTGCACGTGACCGGGACAGTTCATCGGCTTGATGGCGAACTCGCGCTCGTCCTCGGTCA
>DATMZT010000080.1:0-53152 GCA_035573335.1 Hyphomicrobiaceae bacterium
CTACATGGTCGAGAAGTCGGGCTCGACCAAGATCACCGAGCCGCTGGCCGACACGCCAAAGACGATCACGGCCATCTCCAAGGAGGTGCTCGACGACAAGGCGGCCACCTCGGTGCGCGAACTGGCGCGCCAGACCCCCGGTGTCACTATCGGCTTTGCCGAAGGCGGCAATGCGTTCGGGGATTCCATCTATATCCGCGGCTTCAATGCGCGCGGCGATATTTTTGTCGACGGCATGCGCGACGCGGGCAACGCCTCACGCGAGACCTTCGCCGTCGAGCAGGTCGAGATCTACAAGGGTCCGGGCGGCACCATCGCCGGACGCGGCGTCACGGGCGGCGCCATCAACATCATCACCAAGAAGCCGAACGAAACCTACAATTTCGGTGAAGTGTCGACCATGTTCGGAACCGATAAAACGGTGCGAACCACGGTCGACCTCAATCAGGTGATCAGCTCGGGCTTGGCGGTGCGCGGCACCGTGCTGTTCCACGATTCGCACGTTGCCGGGCGCGACGATGACGTCCAGGATCAGCGCTGGGGCGGACTTCTGGCCGCGACCATCAAGCCGACGGACGCCTTCAAGTTCACGATCGACTACTACCGCTTCCGGACCGACGGCGTGCCCGACTTCGGCGTGCCGTTCGATCCGCGCACCCGGTTGCCGGTCACCGAGACAGCCGGCGTGCCCCGGGACACCTGGTATGGCGATGCCAGACCCGGCCGCGACTTCATGCAGAACGAGGCCGACATCGTCACCGGTACGGCCGAATGGAAAGTGAGCGACGGCGTCAAGGTGACGAGCAAGACGCGGGTCGGGCGAACGACCGTCGACTACCTGGCCTCGAGCACGGAGGAGACGTCGATTTCGAACGCCACGCTGCCCTCGACCTGGACGGCGACCGCACACAATGCCAACCGGCTGCAGCAGACGGACCTCATTGCCAACCAGACCGATGTGACGCTCAAGTTCGCAACCGGAGGCTTCAGGCACACGGTGGTCGCCGGCGTGGAAGTGAGCCGCGAGGAGGTCACCCAACAGAGCTACCAAAGGAACGGCGCGAATTTGCCGAACCAAGCCGTCAACCTCTTGGATCCCGAGCCGCTTTCGGCGGCCGCCCAGCTCGCCGCCACGCCCAACAATCTCACGGCACCCATCAATCGCCTGCTCGATACGACGGCGGTCTATCTGCTCGACACCATAAAGCTCAACCCGCAGTGGACCCTCAATGCCGGGGTCCGGCTCGATCATTTCGACCGTACCGATACCGGACCACATCCGGCGGCACCCAATCCCAACAACGACCCCAATGGATCGCGGCAAGATACGTTCTTCAATTGGAACGTGGGCCTCGTCTATAAGCCCATCCCGATCGCGGCCTTCTACGTCGCCTATGCAACATCGACCAATCCCGTTGGCCAGGAACTGGATGCGACGCAGGTCGACTACGGCGGTTTGACCGTTGCCCTGTCCGGACTTAAACCGGAGCAAAATACGGCGATCGAGGTCGGCACCAAATGGGAGCTGTTCAACCGCCACCTGCTGGCGACGGCGGCCCTGTTCCAGACCACCAAGGAAAACGCGCGCGAGCCGAGCCCGCTGGGCAATCCCAATCCACCGACAGACACCGGTGAGTTCCGCGTCCGCGGGGTGGAACTCGGCGCGCAGGGCAAGCTCACCGAACGCTGGAGTATCTACGGCGGATTGGTGGTGATGGAGACGGAGGTCACCGACTCCTCGACCGCGCGCAATATTGGCCGACGACTCGCCAATATCCCCAACACGCAGTTCAATATTCTGACGAAATATCAGCTCACGGACAAACTGACGGTCGGTGGCCAGGCTGTGTATTCGAGCGAGGTGTTTGGCGGACTGTTCGCGGCGGGGCAAGTCGGAGCCGCGGCCCAGCCGGACGCATTCAATCGCATCCCCGAACACTGGCGCTTCGACTTGCTCTCCGAATACAAGTTCGACAACAATTTCTCCGCGCAACTGAACGTGATCAACATCACCAACGAACTCTACTATGACTCGCTTTATCGCGTGGCCACGCCATTTGCCTTTGTGGCGCCAGGCCGGGCTGGCTATTTGACGCTGAGTTGGAAATACTAGGAGTCTCCCGATCGGAGTAGTCCCCCGGTCGAAACAATGGTTTCCGCGCTGGCCTAGGCCAGCGCGGAAACCCGCGTTTGCTGCAAGGATTGGCTGTGCTGCTCGCTATCCCACACGTGCTCAGCAAGGAGCAAGTCAGACGCTGCCGCCAGGTCATGGACGCGGCGGAGTGGGTCGACGGGCGCGGTACGGCTGGACCCCAATCCGGCTCGGTAAAGCACAACATGCAATTGCCCGAGGCCTCGCCCGCCGCCGCGCAGCTCGGCGCCATGATCTTGGAGGCGCTCTCCCGCTCCCCACTATTCATTTCTGCCGCAATTCCCATGAAAATATTTCCGCCGCTGTTCAATCGCTATGGCGTCGGCCAACATTTCGGCACCCATGTCGACGGGGCAATCCGGGCCGTCCCGGGGACCCCGGTTCGCATTCGTACGGATTTGTCGGTCACCCTGTTTTTGGCGGAGCCAGAGGAATACGATGGTGGCGAATTGGCGGTTGAGGACAAATACGGGGTGCACGAGGTGAAGCTGCCGGCCGGCGACATGGTGCTTTATCCGGCGACCAGTTTGCATCACGTCAACCCCGTCACCCGGGGGACGCGGATCGCCTCATTTTTCTGGCTGCAAAGCATGATCCGCGACGACGGTGCGCGCTCCATGCTGTTCGACCTCGACCAGACCATCCAGGAGCTTTCGACCGAGCGCGGCGTGGAGGATGCGGCGTGCGTGCGCCTGACGGGCATTTACCACAACCTGATCCGCTATTGGGCGGACCTTTAAGGTAAACGCAGCGGTCTAGGTCGAGCCGGCGCGACCCCGCCAGGATCGTTGCGAACTTGGAGTGGGCATGTGAAGAGTTGGGGCTGCGAAATGCACCTGGGCGTAGACGAGTGGTCTGCGCGCTGCCAAGCGAGGTATAAAGCACTTTGAGGATCGCAAGTGCCCGACGCAGCGTCATGATTGGGCGGCAGGGACGCTTGCCGGCCCGGCTTGCGTGGCTGGCTCTCGCAATCGTCGCCCTTTTGGGCCAGCTGCCCCGACACGCCGCCGGCCAGGCCGCGCCGGCGGAGGTGCCGGTCATCGGCAGCGCGCATCTACCTCGCGACCTGTCGCCCTGGTCGATGTTCATGTCGGCCGACCTTGTCGTGCAGTCCGTCATGATCGGCCTCGCCTTTGCGTCGCTCGTCACCTGGACCGTATGGCTGGCCAAGAACATCGAGCTTTGGCTGGCATCGCGCCGATTGCGCCGGGCTTTTGTTGTGCTGGGCGGGGCACGGACGCTCGCCGATGCCTATGCCGCGTTCGGCAATCGGCGCGGTGTCGCGCCAGCCCTTGTGCAGGCCGCCCGCTTGGAGTTGCGGATGTCCGCCGACCTCCTGGACAAGGCCGGCATCAAGGAGCGGATCGGCACGCGTCTGGCGCGCCTGGATAGCGCCGCAGGTCGTCACATGAACCGCGGCACCGGCGTGCTGGCCACCATCGGGGCTACGGCACCTTTCGTTGGCCTGTTCGGCACCGTCTGGGGCATCATGAACAGCTTCATCGGCATCTCCAAAGCACAAACGACCAACCTCGCCGTGGTGGCGCCCGGCATTGCCGAAGCGTTGCTGGCCACGGCGATCGGCCTATTTGCTGCCATTCCGGCGGTCATAATCTACAATCAGTTCGCGCGCTCGCTCGGCCGCTACCGGGCGCGGGTGGGTGACGCTTCGGCGGAGGTGTTGCGCCTGGTCTCACGCGATCTCGATCGCGGCCAGGCGCACGTGGAGCTGGCGAGAGCGGCGGAGTGAGAGATGGCGGCGCGCCTCGATGATGGCGACGATGACAGTGCCGAGCTGCACGAAATCAATGTGACGCCCTTCATCGATGTCATGCTGGTGCTGCTCATAATCTTCATGGTGGCAGCCCCGCTTTCAACCGTGGATGTTGCCGTCGATTTGCCGGTGTCGACCGCCAAGCCGCAACCCCGACCCGAGCAGCCGCTGTTCCTGACGATCAAGGGCGACCTATCGCTGGCGCTCGGCAGCAATCCCATTCCTGCCGGGCAGCTGGCCGCGGCACTCGATGCCGCGACCTCGGCCGACCGCGACAAGCGCATTTTTCTCCGCGCCGACAAGTCGGTTCCCTACGGAGAGCTGACGCGCGTCATGAACCTCTTGCGCGCGGCCGGTTACTTGAAGGTGGCCCTCGTCGGTCTCGAAGGTGTCGATGGGTCGCCCGTCGCTGCGCCCGACCAAGCGGCGCGCCCATGAGTGTGAGCGCCGACCTGCTCGAGTCGCGCCGCGTCTTCATCGCGCGCTGGTTCGGCGCAGCGGTGCTGATCGTCGCCGCGCATATCGGCTGCACGGCCCTGGCGCTCATGCACTGGCAGGAGCAAGAGGTTGCCGACGCGGCCGCCGGCGCGATGCTGGTGGACATGGTGCCGGCACCCGCCGCGCCGGTCGACTCCCCCGATGTCGCCCATGGCCCGCTTATCGAAGAGGCGATGCTGGCCCCGCCGCCGACGCCCGAAAGCAAGGAGGCCCCCATCCCCGAGGAGCAGCCCAAGCTCGAACCGGCGCCGTTGGCGCCCGAGCCCGAGGTGGCGCTGCCGATCGAAACGCCGGTAGAGCCGGACAAGCCAAAGCCAGAAGATGTCAAGGAAGAGGTGAAGGAGAAGGTCGAGACGCAAGAATCGGCTGCCCCGTTGACCATGGCGCCGCCCAAGGTCGAGCCCACCGAAGAACCGGCGCGGGTCGCGCCTGCCGCCGGGCAATCCTCCGAGCGCCTGAAGCGGGTCGAGGCGAGTTGGCAAAAGGCGCTCGTCTCTCATCTCAACCGTTTCAAGCGCTATCCGGACGGCGCCCGCGCGCGCGGTTCTCAAGGCGCGGTGCTAGTGGAGTTTACGATCGATCGGTCCGGCAACGTCGTGGCCTCGCGCGTGCTCAGCCATTCCGGCTCGACTTTGCTCGATGCGGAGGCCATCGCAGTGCTGCAGCGGGCTAGTCCCCTGCCCGGCCCGCCCGCGGAGATGACTGGCGAGCTCTTTCCGCTCACCTTGCCCATTCAGTTCCGAATCAAATAAGCGCAAGTCTAGGGGCGGGCTTCGCGATCCTTCTGTTTACCAAACCAGCGCTTGAACCAGCCCAATTTTTTTCTGGGCTCGGCGGCGGCTGTCGCAGCTTGGACTTCCGCTGCCGCAACCGAAACCGGCGCCGGTCCCCCCACGAGCGTGCTGAATTTCTCGAAGAACTCGTCGGCTAGTTTCTTGGAGGTCGAATCGATCAGGCGGCCACCGAGTTGCGCCAGCTTGCCGCCGACATCGGCTTTGACATCATAGCGCATCAGCGTGCCGCTTCCCTCGTCGCTAAGCGCGACATTGGCGCCACCCTTGGCATAGCCGGCGACGCCGCCGTTGCCTTCACCCGCGATGCGGTAGCTGGTGGGAGGGTCGAGGTCCGATAACCTGACCTTGCCGTTGAAGGTGGCGCGCACGGGTCCAATCTGCAGCTTCACGCGCGCCGTCATTTCGGTGGCAGACTGCATCTCGAGCACCTCGCAGCCGGGGATGCATTGGCGCAGGATCTCGGGGTCGTTGAGAGCCGCCCATACGGCCGCTCGGCTTGCCGCAATGCGGCGCTCACCGCTCATGTCCATGCGAGCTCTCCTTCGCTGCCACTGTGCACTCGGCTCCGGGCCCCGCCGGCCTCGCCGCTGGCAGGCGATGCCCCCGGCGGCGATACTCGACGACCTGTGCCAGGATCGAAAGGGCAATTTCTTCCGGCGTCACGGCGCCGATGTCGAGACCGGCCGGACAATGCACCGCCGCCAGGCGCTCCTGGGCGAAGCCGTTGGCGGCAAACGCTTTTCGCAAAGCCGCGGCTTTGCGGCGCGAGCCGACGAAAGCGATGTAGCAGGCGCAACTCGAGAGCGCCGCCGCCAGGGCGGCCTCGTCGCCCTGTCCCTGCGTGGCCACCACGACATAGCGCTCCGCCGCTGGTAGCGCGGCCAGAGCATAGCCGCTGACGACGCGGTCGGGCAGCGTCAATTGCAGCTGCTCCTCGCTTGCCCCCGCGCTGGCGACGGCGAAGCCCAACGCTTTAGCGAATTGGGCGAGCGCGATTGCCACCGGGCTGGTGCCGCAGATCAAGAGCTCGGGTCCGGGCAAGACGGGCTCCACGAAGATGTCCATGCTCCCCTGGCTCGGGCACATGTTCCGCGCGAATTCCACGCCGGCTTTGGCTTGGCCGGGCACCACGCCGAGATCCGACAGCGCGTGCTCGGGTTGCACGGAAATGAGGCGGGGACGACCGTCGCGCAAGGCGGCGCGCGCCGCCGCCAATACCGCGGCCCGCGCGCAACCACCCCCGATCCAGCCTGCCGACAGGGATCCGTCGGCGCGGATCAGGGCCTTGGCGCCGGCCTTGGCGGCGGTGAGGGCCACGGTGCGCACGACGGTGGCGATGGCAAACGGCTCGCCGGCGGCCTTCATTGCCTTCAGTTCATCGATGAGGTCGAGCGGCTGCTTCATGGATCGACCGAGCCTATAGGCGTGCCAGATATGGTTCGAGGGCGGCCAAGGAATTGAGATTGTGGGCCGGTGCGAACAAATCGACATAGGGTAGCGCCGCCTGCATGCCCTGCGCGATCGGAGCATAACCCTCCCATCCGAGCATGGGGTTGAGCCAAACGATGCGCCGGCAGCGCCGCTTGAGCTGACGCATTTCGGCGGCAAGGGCCGCTGGCGTGCCCGTGTCGTAACCATCGGAGATGATCAGGACGCAGGTGCGCGAATGAATGACGCTCGAGGCGTGCCAGCGGTTGAAGGCGGCGAGGCTTTCGCCGATGCGCGTGCCGCCGCCGGCACCTTGCGCCAATAGTGAGAGTCGCTCAAGCGCGCGGCCGACGTGTTTTTCGCGTAGGGCCGCCGAGACCTGGGCCAGCCGCGTATGGAACAAGAACGCATCCGCCTCGCGGAAATGGTCGAGCACGCCGTGTATGAAGCGCACGAACACACTGGTGTAGAGGCTCATGGAGCCCGAGACGTCGAGCAGGACCACCAGTCGCAACGGCTTTAGCTTCCGGCTGCGCCACATCAGGTCGATGGGCACGCCGCCGTGGCAGATATTGCGACGGATGGTGCGTCGCATGTCGAGGCGGGCGCCCTTTGCGCGCGCGTGCTGGCGCCGCGTGAGCCGCCAGCGCATCTTGCTGGCAAGGCGCGCCGCCAGCGCGTGGGTCTCGGCAATGGCTTGCGGATCGTCGATCTTGCGGAAGTCCGTCTCGGCGAGATGTTCGGCGCGGGAGGCACCCTCCATGCGGCCGACGCCATCCGGCGGCTTCTCCAGGGCGCCGGGATCGTTGCCGGCGATCAGCTCGCCGATGCCGGCGACCGGTGCCGGTGGACCTTCGTGCCCCGCCAACGGACGTGACGTCGCCGTGCCCTGCGCCCGCGGATGCGGGCTGATTTTGACAATGCGTCGCCTACCGCGATCCAGCCAATAGGCATCGAAGATGCCGTCGAACTTGTCCCAGTCGGAACGCCGCGCGCAAAACAAGCTCTTCAGCGCCGCGCGCAGCGTGCCGGCTCGCCTGGCCGCATCGCTTGCCAGCACGCGCGCTGCATCCTCGCTTTCTTTGAGGCCGATGGTGAAGGCATTGCGGCGCAGCACTTGCGTGAAGTGCACCAGGCGGCTCAGCGCGAGTTCGCACAGGCCGGGCGCATCGACAACCTTGTGCTGCTCGCTGGCCATCACGCAACCTTTCCAAGCAGTCGGGCCGAAACTTCGCGCGTCAGCCGGGCGCGGTCTTCTTGGGTCTTTAGCAGGCAGCGTAGCGTCTCATGCACCGTGTCGGGATCATCGTGTAGGTTCTTGACGCCGAGCCCTAGTAAGGCTGCGGCCCAATCGAGCGTCTCGGCGACGCCGGGGACCTTGCGCAACTCTTCCTTGCGTAGGCCCTCCACCAGACGCGCGATCTGTACGGCGAGCCCGCTCGCCATGCCGGGTACGCGCGCGAGGATGATGCGCGCCTCGCGCTCGGCATCGGGGTAATCGATATAGTGATAAAGACAACGCCGGCGCAGCGCATCGGAGAGCTCGCGCGTGTTGTTGGAGGTCAATACCACGCGCGGTATACTGTTAGCTGTGATGGTACCGAGCTCCGGGATCGAGACCTGGAAATCCGACAACAACTCGAGCAGGAATGCCTCGAACTCCTCGTCGGCCCGGTCGACTTCGTCGATCAGCAGGACCGGCCGGTCGTCGCGGCGAATGGCGGCCAGCAGCGGGCGTTCGAGCAGGAAGCGCGCGGAGAAGATGTCGCGCTCCACGGCGTCAGGGTCGGCACCGGCGACCTCACGCGCGCGGATCGCCAGCAGCTGACGTTGATAGTTCCACTCGTAAAGTGCCGTCGATTGATCGAGCCCCTCGTAGCATTGTAGCCGGATCAGGACGCTACCATGCAGTTGGGCGAGGGCTTTTGCCACCTCCGTCTTGCCGACACCGGCCTCACCCTCGAGCAGCAATGGGCGACCCAGCATCTCCATCAGCTGCAGCGCGATCGGTAGCTCGCGATCGGCAACGTAGCCGGTCGCCGCCAAGCGCTCGGTGATCTCTTCGCGCGTTATCGTCATTGGCCAAAGCTTCTGTTGCCGCCTGTCGCCGGCCCATCAGCTCCCGCCTGAGCTGCCGGCCGCGACAAGCTGAGCAGCGGGCCTGAGGCGAATTGCCGATGCCGCCGTGGCGGGCAGGGTGATCCTCGTGTCGCCGCGCGGCCTCAGTCGTGCAGACCCAACCGGTTTGCCACCATCCAGTTGCGCCAGTGGTCATGCGGCATTTGGATGTGCCTGGTGCCGAGGAACGAGAAGGCATCGTTAACGGCGTTGGAGAATGCCGGCACGCCGCCGACGTTCGGGCTCTCGCCCACCCCCTTGGCACCGATCGGGTGATGCGGTGAAGGCGTGACGGTATGGTCGGTCTCCCACTTTGGCGTCTCCACGGCCGTAGGCAGGAAGAAGTCCATGAACGAGCCGCCGACCACGTTGCCGATCTCGTCGTAGCGGATTTCCTGACCCATAGCGATGGCAAAGGCCTCGGTCAGTCCGCCGTGCACCTGGCCTTCGATGATCATCGGGTTGATGCGCGTGCCGCAGTCGTCGAGGGCATAGAACCGTCGCACCTTGTAGACGCCGGTGTCGATGTCGATTTCCATCACGCAAATATAGGCGCCGAATGGGTAGGTCATGTTCGGCGGGTCATAGTAGCTGACCGCCTCCAGTCCCGGTTCCAGGCCGGGCGGCGGTGAATGGTAGGCCGCCCAGACGATCTCCTTCATGCCCTTGAACTTCTCGGGCAGGCCTTTGACGCGGAAGCCGTCGATGTCCCATTCCAGATCGCTCTCATGCACCTCGAGCAGATAGGCCGCGATCATTTGCGCCTTGTTGCGGATCTTGCGCGCGGCCATGGCGATCGCCGCCCCGGCGACCGGCGTGGAGCGCGAACCAAAGGTGCCGATGCCATAGGGCGCCGTGTCGGTGTTGCCCTCTTCCACGGCAATATCGTCGGCCGGGATGCCGATCTCGGAGGCGATGATCTGCGCGTAGGTGGTCTCGTGACCCTGCCCCTGCGACTTGCTGCCCATGCGCGCGAGCGCCGAGCCCGTCGGATGTACGCGGATCTCACAGCTGTCGAACATGGCCAACCCGAGCACGTCGCAGTTCTTGGAGGGCCCGGCGCCGACGATTTCGGTAAAAAAGCAGAGGCCGATGCCCATGATCTCGCGCGTCTCGCCGCGCTTGAACGCCTCGCGCTTGGCTGCCTGCTCGGCGCGCAGTCCCTGGTAGCCGACGGCCTCGAGCGCCTTGTTCATGGCGGTGTGATAATCGCCGGAATCGTACTCCCAACCCAGCGCCGACTGATAGGGAAACTGCTCGCGCTTGATGAAGTTCTTGAGCCGCAGCTCGGCCGGATCCATGCCGAGCTTTTGCGCCAGAATATCCATGCCGCGCTCGATGGCGTAGGCGGCTTCCGTCACGCGCAGGGAGCAGCGGTAGGCAACCCCGCCCGGAGCCTTGTTGGTGTAGACGCCGTCGACCACAACGTGCGCGACCGGGAAATCATAGGAGCCCGTAACGATGGCAAAGAATCCGGCCGGAAACTTCGTGGGGTCGGCACAGGCATCGAAGCCACCGTGGTCGGCGAGTACGTGTACCCGCAGGCCGGTCACCTTGCCATCCTTGCTGGCGGCGATTTCCGTCGTCATATGATAGTCGCGAGCGAACGAGGTGGTGGTGAGGTTCTCGATGCGATCCTCGACCCACTTCACCGGCTTGCCCGTCACGATCGAGGCGACAATGGCGCAAATATAGCCCGGATAGGCCCCGACCTTGTTGCCGAAGCCGCCGCCGATGTCCGGGGAAATCACGTGTATCTTGTGTTCGGGGATCTTGGAGAGAAGCGAGGCGACGGTGCGGATCACGTGCGGCGCCTGGAAGGTGCCGTAGACGGTCAGCTCACCCTTGATCTTGTCGAATGACGCCACGCACTGGCAGGTCTCGAGCGGCGAGGGATGCGTGCGGTGATAGGAAATGAGCTCCTTGATCGTCACCTCGGCGTTGGCGAAAGCGGCGTCGGTCGCCGTCTTGTCGCCGACCGTCCACTCGAAGATGTGGTTGTGGTGCTTGCGCGCACCGTGCGCACCGCTGCTTTTGCCAGCCAGGTCCTCGCGCAGCACCGGCGCATCGGCTGCCATCGACTTGAAGGGATCGACAATCACGGGCAGCTCTTCGTATTCGACCTCGACGACCTCGACACCGTCGGCGGCCGCATAACGATCCTCGGCCACGACAAATGCAATCTCCTGGTTCTGGAACAACACCTTGCCGTCAGCCAGCACCATCTGCACATCACCAGCGAGCGTCGGCATCCAGGCGAGGTTGACGCCCTTCAACTCTTCGGCCGTGAGCACCGCCAGCACGCCCGGCACCTGCATGGCCTTTGAGCTATCGATGCGCTTAATGCGCGCATGGGCGTATTGGGAGCGCACAAAGTCTCCAAACAGCATGCCCGGCAACTTCAGATCGTCAATGTAGTTGCCCTTGCCTTGCGTGAAGCGAATGTCCTCGACGCGCTTACGCTTGCAGCCCATGCCTTCCAGTTTGGCCTCACGCTGCTCACGGGTCAGAACCGCGGTATTCATTCGGCAGCCTCCTTCTGAGGCGCGTCGCGCATCTTCGCGGCCGCATACTGTATGGCTTTGACGATGTTCTGATAGCCGGTACATCGGCACAGATTACCCGAAATGCCGAAACGGATTTCTTGCTCGCTCGGGTTCGGATTTTCCTTGAGCAGGCGGTGCGCACGCATGATCATGCCGGGCGTGCAGAAGCCGCATTGCAGCCCGTGCTCCATGCGGAAGCCCTCCTGCAGCGTGTGCAGCGAGCCGTCCGCGTTCGCCATGCCCTCGATGGTGGTGATGGTGGCACCGTCGGCCTGGACCGTGAACATGGTGCAGCTCTTCACCGACTTGCCGTCGAGATCGACGGTGCAGGCGCCGCAGTGCGTGGTGTCGCAGCCGATATGGGCGCCGGTTAGGTTCAACTGCTCGCGAAAAAAGTGAATCAAGAGCGTGCGCGGCTCCACCAGAGCCTCGACCGCGCGCCCGTTCACGCTCATTCTGACTTGGGTTTTTGTCATGCCGCCTCCCTAAACTCAGGTCCTGGCCAGCGCCAAGGCGCGCTTGAGCGCGCGTTCCACCATGACGCCGCCGACATAGATGCGGTATTCGACGGGTCCGCGCGTGTCGGCGGCCGGTGCCATCTGCGCGCGCGCAGCCTTGACGGCGGCGGCGATCGTCGGCGCATCAAGGCTGCGGCCCAACACCGCGGCGCCGGCGGCTTGCGCATAAAGCGGCGTGTCGGCCAGGTTCGAGAGCCCGATCGCACAGCTAATGATTTTGCCGCCCTGCGCAGTCAGAATTACCCCCGCCGCGGCCGTCGCGTAATCGCCGATCTTGCGCTTGAGTTTTTCGTAGGCGAAGCCGTGGCCGGCGGGCGGGATCGGGATATCGATGGAGGCGAGAATTTCGGCATCCGTGAGCGCGGTGGCATAAGTGCCCTTGTAGAAGTCTCGTGCTTTGACGATGCGTTCGCCGTCGCGACCGAGCAGACGATAGCTCGCATCCAGGCACAGCATGATGGCGGGCATGTCGTTGCCCGGATCACCGTTGGCGAGATTGCCCCCGAGCGTGCCAAGGTAGCGGACCTGCGGGTCGGCGACCAGCAGGGAGGTTTCGCGAATGATGGGGATGGTCTCGGCAATGAGCCCCGAGGCGATGAGCTCGTGCTGGGTGGTCATGGCGCCGATGCGCAAAGTGCCGGCGTTGCGCTCGATGCCTTTGAGCTCGGTGACGGCGGCAATGTCGATCAGGTGTTCGGGTGCCGCAAACCTCAGCTTCATCATCGGGATCAGGCTCTGACCGCCGGCCAGGATGCGCGCGCCATCGGCATGCTGGGCGAGCAGCCCAGCGGCCTCGGCAACGGATTTGGGGCGATGATAGGAGAATGAGCCCGGTATCACGGTCGTACCCTCCCTATGAGGCGGCTCTCTGTGTCAGGTCTGTCAGGCCTTGGCGCCTCGGCACAGACGCAGGGCCGCCCCTCCGCCTACAATCGCGCGCGCACGGCGGCCTGGCAAGCGGCGTGGCGTGGACTCCAAGCCCCTGGATTTTTACATGAATTGCGTCAGTAGTACTGACCCATTCGGCCACCGAGCCTTGGTGGCCGGGGCCCGTCGTCGCGCCGGTGATCCTCAAGGGCTCAGCGGGCGCGCAGGATCGACGTCAACTCCGGCGGCTTGCGCCGGCAGAGCGGTAGCGCGTCGGCGGAGCGAACTGCGCGATGCCGCCGTCGCCCAACTTTTTCAGCGATTGAATGTGGTCGAGGGCCACGCTGTGGCGCTGCTGCACGCGGATGAGGCCACTGGTCGAGCCGGTGTTCCACGTCGCCGATCGCGAGGGTGCCAAAGAACGCCTGCGTGCGGCGCGCCGCTTGGGTCGCGCGCGCTGTCCCGACGTCGCATTGGCTTGCAGCTCGACCTCACGCCTTCGGCGGCGGCGTCGGTCCGGCAAAGAAGTAAAGATAAATCATCAGCATGGCGGCCACGGCTGCGATCGTCGAAATGAGCAGCACCGTGACCATGGCGCGGGGCCCGGTGCCTTGCCGGACGGCCACGGTCGCCTGGTCGGGTCGATCCACCGGTTTGTCGTCCATGTGCGCTTTCCGCCCATCGCCATCGAAGATCCTGCAAGAACGACGCTCCCCCGCGGAGGGTTCCACCCGCACCCATCGCCCGGCATCGCCCGCGTTGTGGCCCACGCACCACAACGGCGTTGGCCGGCCGCCCGGCGGCGGCCGATTAAGATTTTAGTAAGGGGCGGTGGCCTTTGATCGTTGCATCGGCGAATCGCGGGGTTGCCGGCCAGCAATGGCGCCTCGACGGTGGGGACGTGCGTGGTGCTGTCGGGTGCGGCCCGAGCTTGGGTCGCAGGCGTTCGAGGGCCTCTTGGCCCTCTGGTAGGAGTGCGATCATATGATTCGGGGGTCATGCAATGATCGTCATTGTCGACGAGCGCGATACCGTAAAAGACGGCTATACGGCCTGGTTCGACCGTGAGGGGGTTTCGGCGACCGGCCTTTCACCCGTCGATTTCGACAACTGGGTGAAGAGCGTCTCCGAACCGGACATGCTGTCGGTGGAGGCCTTTTTGCTCGGTGATTGTGCCAGCCGCCAGCTCTTTCCCAAGTTGATCCGCGGCCGCTCGCGCGCCCCGGTGATCGCCATGAACGATACCAAATCGCTGGATGAGACGCTGGACCTGTTTGCCGCCGGCGTCGATGACGTCGTGCGCAAGCCGATCCATGTGCGCGAGATCCTCGCCCGTATCCAGGCCATTCGCGGTCGCGCCAAGGCGGTCAGCGAAGGCAGCGTGATCGGCGAACTGCGCGTGTTCTCGGACGGGCGCGACCCCGAGGTGGCCGGCGAGGTGCTGCCGCTGCCGCGGCGCGAACGGCGCATCCTCGAGTATTTGGTGAGCAACCACGGTTGCCGGGTAACCAAGACGCAGATCTTCAACTACGTGTACGGCCTCTTCAGTGAGGATATCGACGAGAACGTGATCGAAAGCCATGTCAGCAAGCTGCGCAAGCGGCTGCGCTATCGTCTGGGCTTCGATCCGATCGACTCGCAGCGCTACCTCGGCTATCGCCTGGCCTATTCGTAAAGCCCGCAGCGGGGCTGCCGGCCAGCCTCGCACAAGCTGCGCTTGGTCTACTGTTTTGTAGAGCGATGAGGCGGGGAGGTGCGCGATGGGCCTTTACAACATGATGCGGACCAGTGCGTCCGGTATGGCGGCGCAGGCCAACCGGCTTGGCACGGTTGCCGACAACATCGCCAACTCCAGCACCACCGGCTACAAGCGCGCGTCGATGGAATTCTCCTCCCTTGTGCTCGAGTCCGGCAACGCCGAGTTTAATTCCGGCAGCGTTGAGCCGCACTTGCGCCACGCCATCAGCGAGCAGGGTGGCTTCCGCTTTACGACCTCTTCCACCGATCTTGCCATCAAGGGCGATGGCTTCTTCGTAGTCTCCGACCAGGACAACCAGTCCCTGCTGACGCGGGCGGGCTCGTTCGTGAAGGATGCGACGGGCAATCTCGTCAACACCGCCGGCTTCACCTTGATGGGATACAATGTGGCCAACGGCAGTGGTGGCGGCGTTGCAAACGGCACCGCGGCGCTGGAGCCGGTCAATATCGGCGCCCTGGCGCTCGAGGCCAATCCCTCCACGCAAGGCAAGTTGTTCGTCAACCTGCCTTCCAATGCGGCCGTGGTGCCGGTCGGCAGCCGGCCGTCCGACAACCTCGCCGGCTCGAGCTACACGGCCAAGACCTCGTTGGTCGGCTACGACAACCTCGGCAACGAGGTCACGGTCGATGTGTATTCGTCCAAGACCGCGGCCAACACCTGGCAGGTCACGGTCTTCGATCGTGCCGGCGCCGCACTCGGGGGCGGCTTTCCCTACAGCTCCGGGCCGCTGGCCAACACGACGATCGCCTTCGATCCCGCCGACGGCCAGCTTGCCGTTGCCAGCCCGACCTCGGTCAGCTTTGCCGTGCCGCAGGGCGCCACCCTGACGCTCGACATGTCGCAGTCGAGTCAGCTTGCCACCGATTATACCGTGCTGGAGGCCTCCGCCGACGGTAATGCGCCGAGCACGGTCGATCGCGTCGAGATCGCCGATGACGGCACGCTCTATGCGGTGTTTGAGAACGGCGCGCGCTACGCCACCTACCAGATCGCCGTGGCACGCGTGCCGAGTCCCGACAATCTGCTGCCGCTGTCCGGCAACGTGTTCGCGCAGTGGGTGGATTCGGGAGACATTCAAATCGGCAGGGCGGGTTCTGACGGGTTTGGCACCATGGTTTCGAGCGCGCTCGAGGAATCGACGGTGGATCTTGCCTCCGAATTGACCACCATGATCGAGTCGGAGCGCAACTACACGGCGAACTCGAAGGTGTTTCAAACCGGTGCCGAGCTGATGGACGTGCTCGTCAATCTGAAACGCTAGACCTGGGCAGCGGGCGGCTAAGCCGGCCGCGGCAGCAAGATGACGCTCTCGATAGGTCTCAGCACGGCGCTGTCAGGGCTCTCGGTCTCCTCCGAGCAGACCTCGGTGGTGTCACGCAACGTCGCCCGCGCGGGCGATCCGGGCGCCACACGCAAGATCGTCAACCTCGCCTCGGTACCTGGCGCCGGCGTGCGCATCGCCTCGATAACGCGCGCATCCAACGAGGCGCTATTCGACAAGCTGCTGAGCGCAACCGCCAGCGCCTCCGGGCGAACCGCAATTGCGGACGCGGTCTCCGAGCTCGACCAGACCGTACTCGATCCCGAGCTTGACGCCGCGCCAGCCGCGCTACTGACCAAGCTCGGCAACGCGCTGCAGCAGTATTCGGCGGCTCCGCAAGATAGCGTGCGGGCAAGGGCGGCCATCGCGGCCGCCTCGGATCTGACGCGTGGCCTCAAGGCCGCCACCGATGTGGTCCAGCGCGTGCGCAGCCAAGCCGACGTCGATATGGCCCAGTCGGTCGAGCGCGTGAATTCGCTGCTGGACCAATTCGGCCGCATCAATGCCGAGATCGTGCAGGGATCGCAGACCGGCAAAGACATCACCGATCAGCTCGACCAGCGCGACCAAATGCTGACCGGCCTGGCGGAGGAGCTCGGGGTGCGGACGGTGCTGCGGGCCGGCAACGACATGGCGATCTATACCGATAGCGGCATTACCCTGTTTGATCGCTCCGCCCGGGCCGTGACCTTCACCCGCACCGGATCGTTCGGCCCGACCACGGTCGGCAACGCCGTATTGGTCGATGGCGTGCCGATCACGGGAACAAACGGCGTGATGCTGTCGCGCTCCGGCCGCTTGCCCGGACTGGCCAGCATTCGCGACCAAATCGCCGTCACCTACCAGGACCAACTGGACGAGATCGCCCGCGGACTGGTGCAGGTGTTTGCCGAGAGCGATCAAAGCGTCCCGGCGACCCTGCCCGATCTGCCCGGCCTGTTTACCTATCCCGGTGCGACGGGCGTGCCCGCCAGCGGCAGCATTCTCAGTGGCCTGGCCGGCACGATCATGGTCAATTCCAATGCCGACCCAGCTAGCGGCGGGGACCCGGCGCGCTTGCGCGACGGCGGCATCAGCGGCAATCCGGCCTACCTCTACAACACGAACGGCGCGGCAGGGTATCCGGACCGCCTGCTGGAGCTGTCGGATCAACTGTCGGGCAAGCTTGCCTTCGATCCCGCCGCTGCCGCCGATGCCGAGGCGACGCTGTCGCAATTCGCGGCGTCCTCGGTGGCTTGGTTGGAGCAGACCCGACAGACAAGCAGCAACGAAGCCGACTACCAGAAGACGCTGCTCGAGCGCTCGCAGGCGGCGCTCAGCAAGGTGACGGGCGTCAACCTCGACGAGGAGATGACGACGCTACTCGAGCTGGAGCGGTCCTACCAAGCCTCGACGCGGTTAATCTCGGCGATCGACGACATGCTCAAGACCTTGCTGGCCGCGGCGGCATGAGGCCATGAAGCCATGAAGACCAGCTTCATCTCCACCAGCGCCATCTCGGAAGCAACGCGGCTGTCGCTCGCCAAATTGCAGGCAAAGCTGGCCGGCGCGCAAAAGGAGGTCGCCACCGGCCGTCTGGCCGACGTCGGCGCCAGCCTCGGCTATCGCACCGGCCAGTCGGTGTCGCTGCGTCAGGACCATGCGCGCTTGGCGGGGATCATCGATGCCAACGCCGCCGTCTCGACCCGCCTGGAGGGGACGCAGGCCGCCTTGCAGCAGCTGGTCGGCAATGCCCAAGGCTTCGTGTCGCAGCTGCTCGCCGCCCGCAACGCCGTCACGGGACCCCACGTTGCCCAACAGCAGGCGCAAACCGGACTGCAGGCTTTCCTCGACACGATCAATACGGGCAGCAACGGCCAATATCTGTTTTCCGGTATCAACGCCGACGACAAGCCGCTCGCCGACTACTATGCGCCCGCTGCTGGCAATCGCCAGGCGGTCGCCAATGCCTTCCAAACCGCCTTCGGCATGGCCCAGGCGGACCCAGGCGTCGACACCATCACGGCCGCCGACATGAAGACCTTTCTCGATGGCGCCTTCGCCGGGCTGTTCGACGCGGCGGCGTGGAGGAGCGATTGGTCCGCCGCGTCCGATCAGGACATGCTGAGCCGCATTTCGACCTCGGAGGTGATCGAGACCTCGAGCAATGCCAACGAGCAAGCTATCCGCAAGCTTGCTAGTGCATACACGATGGTGGCCGATCTGGGCGCCGAAGGCCTGGGCCAGCAAACCTTCCAAACCGTGGTCGACAAGGCCGTGACGTTTGCATCCGAGGCCATCGCCGATCTTTCGCTCACCGCCGCCGACCTCGGCACGGCGCAGCAGCGGGTAAAGAATGCCAATGACCGAATGTCGATGGAGATCGACATCATGACCAAGCACATCGGCACGCTCGAAGGCGTCGATCCTTACGAGGCATCGACCCGATTGTCCCAGCTCATGACGCAGGTCGAGACGGCCTACGCCATGACGGCACGCGTGCAGAAGCTGAGCCTGCTCAACTACCTGTGATTCGCGCGTATCCAACCATGTTTTTGGAGAAAGACAGCATGTATCAGTTCTCATATGCGGAAGTTCTTGACGAGACGCCAAAGGGAGCGCGTGAGCGCGAGCGGTTGGCCATCGAGCACTCAATCGAGTTGCTGCGCGCGGCACAAACGGCCGGCAACACCTCGCGCCAGGCGGTCGAGGCTGCCCACTACGTGAGCAGACTCTGGGGCATCCTGATCGAAGACCTGGCCAAGGCGGAGAACGACCTCCCCAAACAGCTGCGCGCCGACCTGATTTCGGTTGGATTGTGGATGATGCGCGAAGCCGAGCAGCTGCGCCTGGAACGGCCGGCAAGCCTCGATGGCCTGATCGAGGTCTCAATGGCCATTCGCGACGGGCTCAATTGATTGAAGCGCAGTGGCTAGAAGCAGGTAGGCAAGGGCCGAGCATGCAAGTTCCAAGCACCACCGCGACCTCCAATGCTGCCAGCGGTCCCGTCGGCGCCGCCAAAACCGCGACCGTCGACTACAACCAGTTCTTGCAGTTGCTGATCGCCCAGCTCAAGAACCAGGATCCGACCAAACCGATGGATTCGGCCCAGTTCATTTCCCAGCTGGCCAGCTTCTCCAACGTGGAGCAGAGCATTCAAACCAATGCCAAGCTCGATGCCTTGATGACCTCTTCGGCCTTATCGCAAGCCGAGGGCATGATCGGCCGGCAGATAACGAGTGCCGACGGCGAGACCAGCGGCACCATCGCCGCGGTGCGCATCGTCTCCGGCGGCGCCGTGGCGCTGCTCGAGAACGGTTCCGAGATTGTCCTCGAGGCGGGCGTCACGCTGTTTTGAACATGAACCAAGCTGATGCCCTCGATATCGTGCAGTCGGCACTATGGACGGTGATCGTGGCCTCCAGCCCCGCGGTTGGGGCCGCGATGGCGATCGGCATCGTCATTGCCCTGCTGCAAGCCTTGACGCAGGTGCAAGAAATCACCTTGACCTTCATCCCCAAGATCCTGGCCATTCTTATCATTGCCTCGCTGACGGCACCCTTTATCGGCACCGTCATCTACACCTTTGCCGAGCAGGTCTATGCCAGGATCGAGATCGGCTTCTAGGCGCGCTTGAGCATTTTCGCGCAAGCTTCATCCTGCATGCTGGCGGGCAAAGCTGCGGGATGGATTTATGACTGCAAGCACTGCGGGCGTGACGGCGGTCGAACGCAACGACGGCCAGGATGTGGGCTTTGCCATTGGCATCGTCTTCATCCTGACCGTGCTGTTTTTGCCGCTGCCGGCCACCTGCATCGATCTCGGGCTGGCGTTCTCGATCGCTTTTTCCGTGCTGATCTTGATGGTGGCCCTGTGGATCCAAAGGCCGCTCGATTTTTCCGCCTTCCCCACCGTCCTGCTGATCGCCACCCTGCTGCGGCTCGCCCTCAATATCGCCACCACCCGCCTCATTCTTTCGCGCGGCAATGAGGGATCGACCGCGGCTGGCCACGTCATAGCCGGGTTCGCCAATTTCGTCATGAGCGGCGACTTCGTGATCGGCACCATCGTGTTCGTGATCCTGATCACGGTGAATTTCTTGGTAATTACCAAGGGCGCTACCCGCATCGCCGAGGTTGGCGCGCGATTTACCCTCGATGCGATCCCCGGCAAGCAGATGGCCATCGATGCCGACCTCAATGCCGGTCTGATTGATGAAAAGGAGGCGATGCGGCGCCGGCGCGAGCTCGAGGAGGAGAGCGCTTTCTTCGGCTCCATGGACGGCGCCTCCAAGTTCGTGCGTGGTGACGCCATTGCCGGCATCATTATTACCGCCGTCAACGTGTTCGGTGGCATCGTCATCGGTGTCGTGCGCCACGACATGTCGCCGGCCGACGCCGCCACGGTCTTCACCAAGCTGTCCGTGGGCGATGGCCTGGTGACGCAAATTCCGGCGTTGATCGTATCGCTGGCCGCGGGCCTGCTGGTCTCCAAGGGTGGCACGCGCGGCTCGGCCGAGAAGGCGGTGTTCGGCCAGCTCGGCAATTACCCTCGCGCGCTCTCGATCGCCAGCATGGTCATGTTGGTGCTCGCCTTGGCGCCGGGGTTACCCTTTCTGCCGTTCGCGCTGCTCGCCGGCGCCATGGGCTTCATCGCCTACGCCATTCCCAAGCGCAGGGCCGAGGAGAAAGCGGAGGCGGTGGCCCAGGCGCAGGCCGCCGCCGAAGCGGTCGCGGAAGAGGCGCGCAACTCGGTCAAGGAATCCCTGAAAACCATTGAGATCGAGCTCTGTCTCGGCAAGCAAATCTCGAGCTCGCTCCTGAAGTCACACAACGAGCTCGCCCAGCGCGTAGGCAAGATGCGGCGCAGGTTTGCCAAGCAGTACGGTTTCGTGGTGCCCGAGATCAAGCTCAGCGACGACCTTGCCATCGCGGCCAAGAGTTACCAAATCAAGATCCACGGCACCATCGCCGCCAGTGCCGCGCTCAACATCGGCGATGTCCTGGTGGTAACCGGCGATGGCCCGAAGCCTGACCTGCCTGCAGAGGAGACGCGCGAGCCGGCCTTCGGCATGCGGGCCGTGTGGGTGGCCGAAACCTTTGCACCCACCCTCAAGCGCGACGGCTTCAACCCAATCGACACCATGTCGGTGCTGCTTACGCACTTGCGCGAGGTGATCCGCAACAATCTGGCGCAGCTCTTGTCCTACAAAGACATGCGCGCGCTGCTCGAGCGTCTCGAGCCCGAGTACCGGCGCTTGCTCGAGGAGATCGCCCCCTCGCAGATTTCCTATTCCGGTATTCAGGCGGTCCTGAAACTGCTGCTGGCGGAACGCATTTCGATCCGCAACCTGCACCTGATTCTCGAGGCCATCGCCGAGATTGCGCCGCACGTTCGGCGCGCCGAACAGCTCGCTGAGCACGTGCGCACGCGCATGTCGCAGCAGATCTGCGGTGACCTGGCGGACGGCGGTGTGCTCAAGGTACTGCGCCTCGGCAACCGCTGGGATCTCGCCTTCCATCAGAGCCTGAAAAGAGACGCCAAGGGCGACGTCGTCGAGTTCGACATCGATCCCCGGTTGATCGAGCAGTTCGGCAAAGAGGCGGCCAAGGTGATTCGTGGCCTAATGGATCAGGGCCACCAGTTTGTCCTGGTCGCCGCGCCCGATGCCCGGCCCTACGTGCGCATGGTGATGGAACGCTTGTTCGCCACCCTACCCGTTCTGTCGCACGTCGAAATCGCGCGCGGCGTCGAGATCAAATCGCTCGGCACTATCTCTTGAGCCGAACCACCGATGAGCGAGATCACCTCGCAGACCGTGTTGCTGGCCTTCCTGATGTTTTGCCGCATCGGCGGCTGTCTCATGCTGATGCCGGGGTTCTCCTCGACACGCGTGCCCGTGCAGGTTCGCCTCTTGATCGCCGTGGCCGCCACCTTGGCGCTGGCGCCGCTGCTGTTGCCCGTTCTCAATGCCGCCATGCCGGTGCTGCCGGCGCCCACCGTTATGGCCTTGCTCGTGTCGGAGACCATCATTGGCGCCCTGATCGGGGTGATGGGTCGCCTGTTCTTTCTGGCGCTGCAGTTCATGGCAAGCGCGGCGGCGATGTTCATCGGCTTCAACGGGGCGCCCGGCATTCCGATCGAGGACAACGAGCCGGTTCCTGCCTTCACGGCGCTGATCACCTTGACGGCAACGCTGCTCTTCTTTTTGACCAATCAGCACTGGGAGGTGCTGCGCGCCTTGATCGCCTCCTACAGCGCCTTGCCCGTCAGCGAGGCGCTCGCCGCCGAATTCACGCTGGCCAAGCTCGGAGATGCCTTGTCTAGCGCCTTCGTGCTGGCGCTGCAGATCAGCAGCCCGTTCATGATCTACGCGCTCATGATCAACTTCATGATCGGCCTCGCCAACAAGTTCGTGCCGCAGATCCCGGTTTATTTCATTTCCGTGCCCTTCGTGTTGGCGGGTGGCTTCTTCATCCTTTACCTGACGATCGGAGAGGCGTTGGGCTTCTTCATGCTGGGCTTCATGGGCTGGCTGGCACGGGGGTGAGAGGCCATGCAGGATCGCAGCCTCGCGGCCGGCCGCCTGCGGGCGATCCAGGCGGAGCTCCAGCGCATCGAGCAATGGAAGTTCGCCGATTCGCAACGGCAACTCGCCGAGCTCGAGCGCCAGCAACAGGCTCTGATCGCCGCCCTCAATGACATGGAAAAGCTGCAGGACCTGGTGCTTGCGGCGCGCGCGCGCCGGCTGCGGGACCTGGCGGAGGAAATCGCCCGCGTCCGCCAGGAAAGCGAGCAGCAAGCGCGCCGGCTGCTGGAGCAGACGAGCCGGGCCAAGATGGCCGCCAACCTGTCTCAGCGCGCGGACCGCGACGCCCGGCGCACCGCCGAAGGCAAGGATTTGAGCCTCCTGCTCGAGGACCGCCTCGGCCGCGAGCTGCAAGCCTCCGGCAAGATTGCCGGGCCATGATTCCTTGCCTTTTGGCTGAACCGGAGCGCGCTTCTTGGCTATCAATCCTCCTTCCGACATCGTGCTCGGTAGCATGCGTGCCGCCGATCCGGACAAATACCAAGCGGCGGCGGCACGACTGCGCCGGCTCGCGCTTGACGCCCCGCCCGCAACCCTCGCCGCGGGCGGAAGCCGGCGAGCCGCGGCGTTGCCGGCCACGGCCACGCCTAGGCGGGCAGCCAGCGACGCCTTCTCGCAACTGGAAGCTTTCGTGCTCAAGACCTTTATCGAGAGCATGCTGCCCGCCAACGCCGAGACCGCCTTTGGCAAGGGGACGGCAGGCGAGATCTGGAAGTCGATGCTGGCCGAGCAACTGGCCAACGAGATGGCGCGCAGCGGACAGGTCGGGCTGGCGCGGCGTTTGGCGCAAGGCGCCGAGGGCTTCGGTTTCACCGCCGCTGCTGGGGCATCGGCCGAGGTGCCGGCGCAGCCGCCGCCTCCCGCGCCTTCGCTGCCCGAAACCTTACCCTACCTTGGCCAGGAGGGGGGTGGCGCCCCGCAAAGTGACGATGCGCCGTCCATGCCATAGCCCGCCACCAGCGAAAGGCGAAAACCGATGCCAACAGCCACCGCGATGAGCGCCCAGGAGCCGATCGATGCGGCCCTTGCCGGCGACCTTGCGGGCGCCGGCCGGATCCGGCTTGGCGCTATCATCGAGCACCTGGGTGCGGTGGTGGAGGAAGAAACGGCGCAATTGCGCCGGGGGGCGGCCATCGACCTCAAGGCGGCCAATGATCGCAAAAGCCAGGCCCTGCTGGAACTGACCCGAGCCTTGCGCCAGGTCGATCAGTCGGCCCTGGGCGACCCGGCGGTCCAGGCGCGCCTCGCGGCCCTGCGCCAGAAGCTCGCCAGCAATCAGGCCGTCTTGAAGCTTCACCTCGATGCCGTACGCGAAGTTTCAAACATCGTGTGTGCAGCCATACGACATGCCGACTCGGACGGCACCTACTCGCCAGCGATTCGACAGCACGGCCCGGAGCCATGGTGCGATTGATCCTCAGCGGACTTTGGGTCTGTCTCGTCACGTTGGCATCGCTCTACGGGGCGGTGGGGTGGCAAACCGCCGTGCGGCCGCCGGCGGCCGCGCCGGCCGAGGGCGGCGATCCGCATCAGGCAACCATCGAGTCCGTCAAAACCAGAATGATCAGCGTGCCGGTGGTCGGCGACGGCGCCATCCACGGCTATGTGATGGCCCAGTTTATCTTTAACGTAAATGCGGCGATTGCAAAGCGCCTGCCCGTCAAGGCCGACATGCTGCTGTTGGACGAGGCATTCAAGACGATCTACGCCGGCGACGTCATCGATTTCCGCCACTTCCGCAAGCAGGACCTCGCCAGTCTCTCCAAGGGAATTACCGAGAACGCCAACAAACGTTTGGGCGTCAATCTGGTGGAGGACGTGTTGATCCAGGAACTGAACTATATTGCGAAGGATCAGGTGCGCGGCGGTCGGCGCTTGTAGCTCAAGCCGCCGGCAATTCGCCGGGCTGAGCCGCCGGTGGCCTTGTCGCCGGCGCCGCCTGAGCCGCATCCGCTGCAAGCGCACGCACCATATCCTGAAAGGCATCGGTGCTCGCGCCATCCTGCGGCCCTTGGCGCAGGACCTCATAGACGCGTGGGACGACCCCGATCGCCCGATCAAGCTCGGGATCGGTGCCGGACCGATAGCCCCCCATCAGGCGCAAATCGCGCGTATCCTCGAAGCGTGCGACTAGAGCGCGCAGCATGCTGATCAGCTTTGCCTCGTCCGCCGTCCACGCCACCCTGGCGAGGCGGGACACCGAACTGAGGACGTTGACCGCGGGATAGCGACCTTGATCGGCGATGCCGCGATCGAGCACGATGTGGCCGTCGAGTGTTCCACGTATACTGTCGGCCACAGGGTCGTTGTGGTCGTCGCCGTCGACCAGCACCGAAAAAATGCCGGTGATCGAGCCGACGCCATCCGGTCCGGGTCCGGCGCGTTCCAACAGCTTGGGCAAATCGCTGAAGACGCTCGGGGCATAGCCGCGTGCGACCGGCGGTTCGCCGGCGGCAAGTGCGACCTCGCGGGCGGCATGCGCAAAGCGCGTGATGGAATCGATGATGAGCAGGACGTTCTCACCCCTATCGCGCAGAAACTCGGCGATGCTCAAGGCGGTTTTTGGGGCGAGGCGGCGCATCATCGGGCTTTCATCGCCGGTGGCAACCACCGTCACCGCCCGGGCGCGACCCTGCCCGAGCGCATCCTCCAGGAACTCTCTCACCTCGCGGCCGCGCTCCCCGACCAAGGCGATCACCGTGCTGTCGAAGCCCTGCGAGCGGGCTAGCATACTGAGCAAAGTCGATTTGCCGATGCCCGAGCCGGCAAACACGCCAACGCGCTGTCCGGCGCACAAGGGCGTGAAGAGATCGAGCACCCTGACGCCGGTTTTCAAGGCTGCCCGCACGCGGTGGCGCTGCATCGGCGCCGGCGGTTCCCGGTCGGCCGAGAGGCAGCGCTCGCCCTTGAGCAGGGGACCCTTGCCGTCGATCGGGTTCGCAAGCGCATTGATCACCCTGCCCTTCCAGGACGGATCCGGATTGAAGGTGATGAAGCCCCTATGCCAGGCGATGGCGCCGAGCCCGGCCCTGCTCGTCGGCTCGAATGACTTGACCGTGGCGCCGGTCGCGTCGATGCGGACCACTTCGCCCAGCTGTATGCGCCCGCCGGCGTCCAGCTCGAGGCATTCGCCGAGCTGGACGACCCGCGATAGCCCGCTGACCCGATAGTAGGCGGGCGTCACCTCGCTGACGATGCCGCCGGTGGCGATTTTCGCCGTGGCCAAGGCGCCGCGCAGCCAGTGCTCGAGGCGGTCTAAGGTGTGGCCGTGCGCCGGCGCCGCCGGCAGGGCGGCTTCGGCCATCGGGGGGCTGGGGGTATGGGCGGTCGCCACCTTATCCTGTGATCCTTGTCATCGCGCCCTTGCCCGGCGCCGCGGCCGGAGCCTCGCGAGGCGCCGCCTGCCCGGCCGGCGCTTACCGCGCGTTAGCCGTTCGACCCCAAGCTCCGGATCGCATCTTGCAAAGAGGTCTCAGAATCTTTGATCGACGCGGTCACGGCCTCAAAGGCGCGCTGCACCATGATCAGCTTGGTGATCTCGTTGACGGGATTGACGTTGGCGCGCTCGATAAAGCCCTGCTGGACCCCCGTCTTGGTGAAATCCAAAACCGGCGCCGCGGATCGATCGGGCACGACGCCCGAGTTCTCGAAGCGCGTCAGGTTGGCGGCGGCATCGATCGTAAAGAGCCCGAGCGCACCGACCTGCCGGTCGTTCTGGGTGATGGTGCCATCGCGCGCGATCCGCGGCGGCCCGGCGTTGGGATCGAGCCGGATCGGTGCGCCGCCGGCGTCCTGGATGGCATAGCCGTTGAGGGTTTTGAGCTCGCCGGCGTCCGTCATGCGCATGCGGCCGTCGCGCGTGAAAACCCGGCCGGTGGGCGTCGCAATGGCGAGCCAGGCATTGCCCTCGACGGCCACGTCCAAGGCGTTGTCGGTCCTGACGAATTCCCCGGATTGGCGCGAAATAAAGCTCGATCCCGCCGAGGCGAACGCCACCGGGTCGGGCGCCGCCAGTGACAGCACGCTTTCGAACTTGACTTCCTCGGCGCGGAAGCCGGCCGTGCTGGCATTGGCCAAGTTGTGCGCGATCGTCTCCAGCCGCTTTTGCAAGGACATCTGCGCAGAAAGCGACACGTAGAGGTTGGATTGCATGGCGCTAGCGGCCCCCGAGCCGGAGGTTTTGCAGGCTGGCGAGCAGATCGCCACCGATGCCGGCTTCCAGCGGCTGGCTGAAGAGCAAGGCCGGACCGGTCGGGGTCGCCGGCTGGTTGGCGATGTCCCAGCGCGCGCTGAAGCCGGTCAGGAATTTGGCGAGCTTGGCGGGGTCCTTGAGGTCGTCGATGTCGAGGCGCGCGGAGATGATTTCGGCCTGTCGATCGATGTCGAGGTTGGACATTGCCGCGGGCAAGCCGAGCGCGGTCTGGGCCACCTTCAGGAGGGCAGCGTCGGCGAGGATGCCGTAGGCGCTGGTCAGGGTTGCGGCCTTGCGCTGGAAGTAGAGGGCCAGCCGCACGCCCTCGTTCTGGCTGCCGGCATCCTCCTCCATGACCTGGCGCACGTAGCGGTCGACCGTGCCTTGCCGGCTTCGCTCGAACAGCGTCGCCGTCTCCCCGTATCTTTGAAAGTTGAACGCCTCCGCGAACTCCCGGTAGCGCGTGTCTGCCAGCTTGCGCGCAAAGGCAGTGTTGCTGTCGACACCCTCGCTCAGCACCTTGCGCATAAAGGCCTTGGCATAGGTCATGTCTTCGAGACCAAAGGCCTTCATGGCGAAAGCGAACAGGCGATGATCGCCGAGGAGGTCGTCGATCGATTTCACCTCTTGGATGTGGGCCAAATAGTACTCGGCCTCGCGTGCCACCGTCGGTTTGGAGCGCGCGCTGGCAAGCGCGCGGGGCAAATCGGCTGCCACGAGCTGATAGCTGCTGACGGTCGTCGACACAACCCGAGGCCTCCGTGCGGATCGGGTGAGCTTGGCAAAGGCGCCTTACCCGAAACTGGTGCCGGGCCTCGCGGTGGCGCCGCCGCCGCCGCCGCGCCAGCCTCGCGTAAGGCGCACGCGCTTTAGGTTAGGGCTGGAAACATCCGGAGCTGCCCGCCGTGACCATCATCCTCGGCCTCGTCATTACCTTGGGCTGTCTGCTTGGGGGATTCGTGGCCATGGGCGGCCATGTCTACGTGATCTGGCAACCTTGGGAATACGTCATCATCTGCGGCTCGGCGCTTGGCACCTTCGTGGTCGCCAATCCGATGAAGACCATCAAGGATGCCGGCAAAGGCATCATCGAGGCCTTCAAGAATGCAGCGCCGGACCGCCGCCAATACCTCGATGTGCTGGGGGCGCTGCACTCGCTGATGCGCGAGCTGCGCAGCAAGCCCCGCAATGAGGTGGAGGGGCACTTCGAGGATCCGGCCCAGAGTTCGGTGTTTCAGAAGTATCCGACGCTGCTGGCCGACGCGGGGCTCACCGCATTCATCTGTGACTACTGCCGCCTCATCATCATCGGCAACGCGCGCACGCACGAGATCGAGTCCTTGATGGATGAAGAGATACAGACCCTGCGGCAAGACCAGCTCAAGTCCTATCACTCGCTCGTCTCGGTCTCGGAGGCGCTGCCGGCGCTCGGCATCGTCGCGGCTGTGCTCGGCGTCATCAAGGCCATGGGTGCGCTGGACCAGGCGCCCGAAGTGTTGGGGCATTTGATCGGGGCGGCGCTGGTGGGCACATTCGCCGGCATCTTTTTTTCCTATTCGGTAGTTTCCCCGGTCGCCACCAAGGTGAAAACCATTCGTGAGAAAAAGGTCCGGCTCTATGTGATCGTCAAACAGACGCTGCTGGCCTTTATGAATGGGGCCATGCCACAGGTTGCGGTCGAGCACGGGCGCAAGACGATCTCCGCCTACGAGCGACCCTCCATCGACGAGGTTGAACGCGAGACCTTGGCGTTCGCCGGCGGGTCGGCCGAGGACGTTGGCCGCAAGGAGGCCGCCTGATGCTTGCGGCAGCGGCCACACCGGCCGGCGCCACGGCCCGGTGGCTCGATGCCACCCTCGCCGGCAAGGCCAATGTCGTCGAGCGCCTGCCGATGTTGGCGCTGACCCTGCAGCGCGCCGGTGAGCTCTGTGCCGAAGGTCTGCGCGAGCTGAGCGCGAAGCCCGCCCGCATGACCCTGAAGGGCATTGAGAACGGCTCGGTCGATGCCGTGCTCGGGGCCGACGGCGGCATGGTCACGGGCGTGCTCTACGCGGCAAAGTGGGACGCGCGGCTGCTCGTGAGTTTGCGTCAGGATGCAATTCTCGCCCTGATCGAGCTTGCCTTTGGCGGCGATGGCAGCGAGCCGGCCGACCTCGGCACCCGCCCGTTGTCCAAAATCGAGGTGCGCTTCGCGCGACGCTTTTTTGCCCGTGTTGCGGCGGCCCTCGGGCAGGCGTTTCGCGATGTGGCGGAAACGCCGTTCGCAGTTGAGATCTCGGCGACCGAGCCCGACCGCGATGACTTTCAGGGTGCGCAGGCCGCCGTGGCGATTGCCAAGTATCACTTCGATTGGTGCGGGCGCGGCGGGGAAATCGGGCTGGCGCTGCCGCAGTCCACGCTCGCCGAGCTGCGCACGGTGCTCGCGGTGGTGCCGAAAAAAGAAAAGCAGCGGCCGGCCGATCCGAACTGGGTGCAGCGCATCGAACAGGAGATTACCCGCTCCAAGGTGGTGTTGAGCGCCATTTTGGATGAGCGGCCGATGCTGCTGGGCGAAGTCATGCGTCTGCAGGTCGGCCAGATCCTGCCGCTGGCGGCAACGGCGCACAGCCGGCTGCCGATTGAGTGCAACAACGAGAGAATCATGTGGTGCCATCTCGGCAAATCCAACGACGTCTACACGCTGCGCGTCGACCGGCAGGTCGATCAAGAACAGGAGTTCATGGACGAAATCTTGAGCCGCTGAAGCTTATTGGCAAGGTGCAAGGGAAATGACGGACACGACGGCAGTAAAACACGGGTCATTGTTGCAAGAATATGCGGCCGAGCTGACGCCCACGCCGGAAGAGCTGGCGCTGGCGCTCGGGCCGGCCGGCCAGCGCGCCGGCAGCGGCAGCAAGCCGCGTGTCTCCGAGCAGGCCGCGGTAGGCGCGCGCAACCTCGAAATGGTGATGCGTATTCCGGTGACCATGAAAGTTGTGCTCGGTTCGGCAACCATGCCGGTGGCGAGCCTCGTCAAACTCGGGCGCGGCGCCGTCATTCCGCTTGAGCGCAAAGTCGGAGAGCCCGTCGACGTCGTCGTCAACGACCGGGTGATCGCGCGCGGCGAGCTGGTGGTCGTCGACGAGAGCAGCTCCCGCTTCGGCATCTCGCTGACCGAGATCATCGGGCCGCGGGGCAACGAGCAGCCGCAATAGCAGCCGGCCTACCATGACCGCCAGCCCGCAAGGCAAAACCGCACCACCGTCGGCGCCCCTGGCGGGCCCGGCGAAGGCGGCCCTGCTTTTGCTGGCGCTCGGCAAGGCACGCGCGGCCAAGGTATTGCGGCGTTTCGATGCGGACGAGCTGAAGCAGCTGAGCAAGACCGCGCTGACGCTGCGCCCGCTGCCGGTGGCCGACCTCGACAACCTGATCGAAGAATTTGCCCAGCGCTTCGCCAGCGGCCTCAATTTCATTGGCTCGGTCAACGAGGTCAAAAGCCTGCTCGATGCGGCCAATGCCAGCGAGCCGCCGGCGCTGGCCGCCGACGCGGTTGCCGCGGAGCTGCCGGTGTGGGAGCTGGTTGCCAAGCAACGACCCGAGACCCTCGAGCCCTATCTGCTGAAGGAGCATCCACAGACCATTGCCGTCATCCTGTCCAGGCTCGGGTCCGAGCCGGCGGCGGCAATCGTCAGCATCTTGCCGGCACCGCTGCGTAACACGCTGTTGGCGCGCATGCTGAATATCAAAAGCATCGAGCCCGAAGGCTTGCGGCTGGTCGAGGCAACGCTGCGAGAGGATTTCGTCGCTCAGGCGAGTGGAGGCGGCGCCTACGCCGAGATCGCCAACATTCTCAATCGCCTGGACAAGAGCCAATCCGACGAGGTGATCAATGGCTTCGCCGAGAGGCGCCCCGACGATGCCAAGGCCCTGCGACAGCTACTGTTTACCTTTGCCGAGCTGCCGCTGCTGCCGGCCAAGGCCCGCGGCATCCTGTTCGATCAGGTGCCGATCGAGCGGCTGGTGCTAGCATTGCGCGGCACCGATGCCCAATTCCAGACCACCATTCTTTCCTCGCTGGCCTCACGCTCCAAGCGCATGGTCGAGGCCGAGCTGCAAAACCCCGTCGAGGTGCCGCCGGGCGAGATCGCGCAGGCCCGTCGCGCCATTGTCGAGGTGGTCCTCAAGATGATGGCCAAGGGTGAAATCACCCTGCCGTCGGCCGAGGGCGGCGAGGAGGCGCCGGGATAAGCCATGGCCGAACACCACGACAAGGACAGCAAGACCGAAGAACCGACCGAGAAAAAGCTCCGGGACGCGATAGAGCGCGGCAATACCCCCTTCTCCAAGGAGGTGGGCGTACTGGCCTCGCTGCTCGGTATCCTGATCATTTCCTCGTTTCTGCTGGCCGCCAGCGTCGGCCGCCTCAACGCCGCCCTCCAGCGCTTGCTCGATGATCCCGGCGGCTGGGCGCTCGAAAACGGCGCCGATGCGGTGCGTCTGTTCGAGGCCCTGGGGCTCGAGATGGCGCGACTGTTGCTTCCCGCCATCATCGTGCTGGCAACGGCTGGCGTCCTCGCCTCGTTTCTGCAGAATTCCCCGCGCATCGTATTCGATCGCATCCAGCCGCAGCTGTCGCGCTTGTCCCTGACCAAAGGCTGGCAGCGATTGCTCGGACAGCACGCCCAAGTCGAATTCCTGAAGGCGGTGCTCAAGCTGGCCGCCATCTGCCTGCTGGGGGCCGTGACCATCGGTGCCGCCAAACACCAGGTCAGCAATGCCATCTTCCTGGAGCCCGCCGCGCTTCCCGGCCTGATCCATGGCATGGCCGCGCGCTTTGTGGCGACGCTGGCCGTCGGCGCCGTGGTGCTGGTGGCCGCCGACCTGGTTTGGTCACGCCTGTTCTGGCAACGCGAGCTGCGCATGACGCGGCAGGAGCTCAAGGAGGAAATGAAACAGGTCGACGGCGACCCGATCGTGAAGGCGCGCCTGCGTTCGCTCGCCCGCGATCGCCTGCGCAAACGCATGATCGCCGCCGTGCCGCGAGCCACCATGGTGATTGCCAATCCAACCCACTTCGCGGTGGCGCTGCGCTACCTGCGCGAAGAGGGCGGCGCCCCGCTGGTCGTGGCCAAGGGACAGGATCATATCGCCCTGAAGATTCGCGAGGTCGCCGAACAGCACGGCATTCCCGTGATCGAGGACAAGGCGCTGGCGCGTTCGCTGCACAAGGCCGTTGAGGTCGACCGCATGATCCCGCCGGAATTCTACAAGGCGGTCGCCGAAATCGTCATCTATCTGGCTGCGCGCCAGGCTGCCGCAAGGCGTCCCGTGTAGGAGCAAACCATGCTGAAGCAGGGCAATCACTCGACCTGGGAACGCGAGAAGGCGTTGGCCGACGGTTTGCGCGACGTTGCCTGCGAGCTGCGGCTGATCGAGGCGACCGACCTCGTCGCTTTCATTCGCACGGAACAGTTTGCCAACATCGCCAACCTGGTCAACTCGTCGACCGAGCTCTACTTCAAACCGGGAACCGTCAGGTTCGGGCAATCCGGCGACGTCAGCCTAAAGTGGGGTGGCGTGCCCACCATTGCGCTCGACATGGAATTCCACCACTCGCGCGTCAAGGTGTATTTCCGCTTGCTGCTGGAGGCCCTGCAGGCCGGTGTCGAGATCACCTACATCAATTTCGAGGATGCCGCGGCGCACCCCGAGCACAATACCCGGCTGTTGATCGAGGCCATTGCCAGCGCGCGGTTGAGCCCGATTGTGCCCGCTGCCGGCGGCGAGCCCGTGCGCCTTCAGGGGACCGCCGGTTGAGCTGGGATTGGGCCGTCCGCCCTCGCCCGCGCGCAAGCTTCGTACAAGATTAGGCGCCTAGAACAGCGAGTAAGGACGACTTGCGGGAAGCCGGCCATGGGCCCTCTCTACCTTTTCAGCGCCGTGGCGCGCCACAACCAGTGGCTGTCGGCCCGGCAGGCCACCATTGCGGGCAACATCGCCAACGCTAATACCAAAGGCTTCAAGGCACTCGACGTCGACCCATTCGAGAAAGCGGTCGAGGGCGCGAAGCTCGCCATGGCCGCCACCCACGCCTCCCACCTCGGCGTGCCGGCCGGCGCCAGCGCCAATCCGGAGCTTCGCGCGGCGGAAGCCTGGGAAGTGACGCACTCGGGCAATAGCGTGAGCCTGGAGCAGGAGTTGATCAAGTCTTCCGAGGTCGGTCGCGCCTACCGGCTCAACGCCAATGTCGTCAAAGCATTCCACCGCATGCTGCTCGCCAGCGCCAAGGGCTAATGAAATGGCCGATCCGCTGCAGGCCACCCTGAAGATCGGCGCATCCGGCCTCGAGGCGCAATCGACGCGACTGCGCGTCGTCTCGGAGAACCTTGCCAACGCCCAGTCGACGGCGACGACGGCGGGCGGCGACCCCTACACGCGCAAGATCATCAGCTTCGAGGCCGAGTTCGACGATGCGCTGGGGGCCAATCTGGTGCGGGCAGGCAATATCGAGCAACCGCGGCCGACCTTCCGGGTCGATCACGATCCGAGCCATCCGGCGGCCGACGCCAATGGCTACGTCAAATTGCCGAACGTCGACATCTTGGTTGAGCTCACCGACATGCGCGAGGCCAACCGATCCTATGAAGCAAACCTGCAAGTGATCAAACAGGCGCGCGAGATGATCGCCCTGACGATCGATCTGCTGAGGAGCACATGAATATCGATCCGATCGGCGCGGCAACGCCGGGGAGCACGGCGGCCGCGGCGGAAAACGCGGTGGGTGCGGCCGGCGTTGGCCTGCCGGCGGCAGCCGGCGAGACGGGCCGGGCCGATTTCGCCAGCCTGCTGGGCCAGATGATGAGCTCGCTGGCGGGCGCCTTGCGGACCGGCGAGGCGGCCTCGCTCGCCGGTCTCAAGGGCCAGCTGCCCGTAGCAGGGGTGGTGGAGGCGGTGATGACCGCCGAGCAGACCCTGCAGGGGGCAATCGCCGTGCGCGACAAGGTCGTTGCCGCCTACCTCGAACTCAGCCGCATGCAAATCTGAAAGGAGTTGCTCGTGAGATCGCTCGCCATCGCGGCCACCGGCATGAATGCCCAGCAGACCAATGTCGAAGTGATTGCCAACAATATCGCCAACATCAACACCACGGCATTCAAACGCTCGCGCGCCGAGTTCACCGACCTTTTGTATCAGGCCGAGCGCGCGGCCGGCACGCCCAACCGGGGCGGCCAGGAGCCGGTGCCGGAGGGCGCGCAGATCGGTCTCGGCGTGCGCACCACGGCCGTGCGCAACCTGCACATGCAAGGCGCCATGACCAGCACCGGCAACAAACTGGATCTGGCCCTGAATGGCCGCGGCTGGTTCCAAATCGCCGGTGCCAATGGCGAGACCTTTTATACGCGCGCCGGCGCCTTCAACAAAAACGCGACCGGCCAGATCGTTACCGCCGACGGCTACGTGGTCCAGCCGGCCATGACGATCCCGCAAAATGCCAGCGAAATCACCATCAACGAGACCGGCCAGGTCTTCGTGCGCCTCGGCACCGATACCACCATGCAGCTGATCGGCCAGTTCACGCTTGCCAATTTCACCAATGAGACCGGCCTCGATCCACTCGGCAGCAATCTTTACCGCGAGACGACGGCGTCGGGCGCGGCCGTCATCGGCGTGCCGGGGGAAGCGGGCTTTGGCAGCGTGAATCAGGGCTACCTCGAGCACTCCAACGTCGATCCGGTGAAGGAGATTACCGAGCTCATCTCGGCGCAGCGCGCCTATGAGATGAACTCGAAGGTCATCCAGGCCTCCGATGAAATGTTCGCCACCGTCGCCAAGGGCCTGCGTTAAAGCCATGCCAGGGATCGGGCGCAAAAACAGGATGCTGCGCAAAGGGGGGATGGTGCGCAAAATCTTACTTTCGGTCGCGTTGGCGTGGGGATTGCTCTTGCTTGCGGCCGGCGCCGGCCCGGTCCAGGCAAGCGACCTGGCGTTGCCCGTGCCGCGCGCCACCATCTACCCGGGGGAGGCGATCGTCGAGGACAACTTGATCGAGCGTGCCTTCATTGCCCGTACCGTTGCGCGCGCCACCGTTTTCGAAGGGCGTGAAGCGCTCCTCGGCAAGGTGGCACGTCGCACCTTGCTGGCCTTGCAACCCATCGCCATCAATTCCGTGCGCGAACCGTATCTGGTCAATCAGGGCAAGGCCGTTTTGGTCGTCTACGAAACGCGCGGCCTGACCATCACCAGCCAGGCCACCGCGCTCGAGAACGGCGGCGTCGGCGACGAAGTCAGTCTTCGCAACAACGACAGCGGGCTATTGATCAGGGGTGCCGTGGCGTCCGACGGCACCGTTCGGCTGAGGGCGCCATGATCGCGCGCTTTGTGCTGGCGCTGGCGCTATGCCTGCCGCCCGTCGGCGCGGCCGCCGCCACGCGCATCAAGGACATCATTTCGGTGCAGGGCGTGCGCGCCAATCAACTGGTGGGTTACGGTCTAGTGATTGGCCTCAACGGCACTGGCGACAGCCTGCGCAACGCACCCTTCACCGAACAGTCGCTGCAATCCATGCTCGACCGTATGGGCATCAACGTGCGCAACTCCAAGGGTCGCACGCGCAATGTGGCGGCCGTGATCGTCACCGCCGAGTTGCCGGCCTTCATCGGCCGGGGCTCGCGCATCGACGTCACCGTTTCTTCCTTGGGCGACGCCACCTCTTTGGCAGGCGGCTCGCTCGTCATGACCCCGTTGTCGGGGGCCGACAATCAGATCTATGCGGTGGCGCAGGGTCCGCTGGCGGTGTCGGGGTTTTCCAACGGCGGCAAGGCCGAAACTCTGACCCAGGGCGTGCCGACCACGGGCCGCATTCCCAACGGCGCGCTGATCGAGCGGCAAGGGCCGGGCCGTTTCGCCGACGAAAAGGTCCTGGTGCTGGAGTTGCGCAATCCTGATTTCAAGACCGCAGTGCGGGTGGCCGATGCCATCAATGCCTTCACGCAGCAGCGCTACGGCGTGCAGGTCGCGCGCGAGGATGATTTGCGTACGATCACCATAAACCGACCATTCTACGTCGGCGCCGCCCGCTTCATGGCCGAGATCGGCGAACTTCCCGTCGAGCCCGACGTGCCCGCGCGGGTGGTGATAGACGAACGCACGGGAACGATCGTGATCGGCAAAGATGTGCAGATCTCGACCGTTGCGGTGTCGCACGGCAACCTGACCGTGCGGGTGACCGAGACGCCCAAGGCCACGCAGCCGATGCCGTTCACGGCCGGCGAGACCGTGGTCACCCCCGAGACGCAGGTGTTGGTGGACCAGACGGGCGGCAATCTCGCCATCGTGCGGGGGACCAACCTGCAAACGCTCGTCAGCGGCCTCAACAAGATCGGCCTGAAGCCCACCGGCATCATTGCAATTCTGCAGGCGATCAAGTCGGCCGGTGCCCTGCAAGCGGACCTGGTCGTGCAATGAGCCGCTTGCAGCGGAGGACAAAACCGCGACGCGCCGGGGCGAAGCGTCTTGTCGCGGGCACCGTCTTGATGGGGCTCGGCATCGGCGCCGACGGCGTCGCGGCCCAGGGTTGGGATACGACGGTGACGGCAGCCGTTACGCCCGTGGCGGCGCCCGAGGTTGCGCCGCTGCTGGCGCCCTCGCTGCAGCGGCCAATCCCGCTACGCCAGGCGCGAGGCCTCGCGGCGCCGGATGCCCATCCAGCGCCGGCGACCCCGGCGAACGTGCCCGCGGCCAAACCGCCGATCTGGACGACGGCGGCGAACGGGGCGCCGGCCGCCGCCGCCGGGGAGGCGCCGGTGACCGCGTCGCTGCCCGCGCCGACGGCACCGCGATCAAACTTCGTGCGTCAATTCTGCGTCAATGTCGCCGATGCGACGGCCGATGCGCGCTACGCCTGGCAAAAGAAGACGCTGGCGGATCTGGAACAGGAGCTCGACAAGCGCATGATGCTGCTTGAAGCAAAGGCCGCCGAGACGCGCGACTGGCTGACGCGCCGCGACGAGTTCGCGAACAAGGCGCGCGATGGACTGATCCTGATCTATGCGCGCATGCGCCCCGATGCGGCGGCGGCGCAGTTGTCGGCGATGGACGAGGAGACGGCGGCTGCCGTAATCAACCGGCTCGATCCGCGCAATGCCAGCGGCATCATGAGCGAGATGGAGCCGGCCAAGGCCGCCAGATTGACGGCCATCATTGCCGGTGCTGCCCGCACCCCCAACGACAATGCGGCGGCAGCTTTGAAAGAGAAGCGCTCATGACCAAGGTTGCCATGATCCTAGCGGCGCTTCTGATCGGCGGCTGCGGCGACAGGCTCAAGGATATTGCCCAGGAACCGCACCTGACGCCGGTCGGGGCCGGCATGCACCCGAACCGGGTGGCGGTGCTCGGCGAGCAGGTGATACCCGCACCTCCCCATCGCTCCGATCAATCGTTTTGGCGCGATAGCAGCGCCGATTTGTTTCGTGATCCACGGGCGATGAAGGTCGGTGACGTGGTGACGGTCAAGATCTCCATCAAGGACAAGGCTTCGCTCGACAACAACACCGAGCGCTCGCGCAATTCCAAGAACAACCTGGCCTTCGACCTCAACTATGACCTGAAGGCCGGCCCCTTGAAGGGCAAGGGCGACACCGGCATCAACTCCGATATCGATGCGAAGACCTCGAGCAAAGGCGAGGGTGCGATCACGCGCTCGGAGAGCATCGAGCTGCTGGTGGCGGCCGTCGTCACCGACGTCCTGCCCAACGGCAATCTGGTGATCAGCGGCACGCAAGAGGTGCGGGTGAACTTCGAAGTGAGGGTGCTGAGCGTGGCCGGCATCGTCAGGCCGCGCGACATCTCGACGGAGAACGCCGTTTCTTACGACAAGATCGCCGAGGCCCGCATTTCCTACGGCGGGCGAGGGCGCCTCACCGAAGTTCAGCAGCCCGCCTGGGGACACCAGATCGTCGACCTCTTGTCTCCGTTCTGACATGGCAGCCGAGCCGACCACGCCCAACAACGACGAGCCGGCGGCCGCGGCGGCGGTCTCGAAGCCCCCGTCGTTGCTGGTTTTTTTGGGCGGCATGCTGATCCTGACAGGCTTTGCCACGGGCGCCGGCGGCTTGCTCGGCGTGCAGCTGGTCGCGAGATTGGCGCCTGTGCACACGAGCGAAACGGCCGCCGGGCAATCCTTCAAGGGTCGTTATGCGGAGAACGCCACGATCAAGGCCTTGCCACCCATCGTCACAAATCTAGCAAGCCCTTCCAACACCTGGGTGCGGCTGGAGGCCTCGATCGTCATCGATCGAGCGCCGGACGGCGAGCCCAATGCGCTGTTGGCGGGCGTCGCCGAGGACTTCGTCGCCTTCCTGCGGACGGTCTCCCTGCAGCAGATCGAGGGGCCGAGCGGCTTTCAGAACCTGCGCGAGGATCTCGGTGATCGCCTGCGTGTGCGCACCGGCGGCAAGGCTCGCGAGTTGGTGATCCAGGGCTTCATCGTGGAGTGAATGATGCACAGAAAGCTGCTCGTTGCGCTTCTCCTCGGCGTGCTGTCGGCGACCCCGGCTTTGGCACAGATACCAAGTCTTGAGACGCTGATTCCGGTGGGGGACGCTTCCGCCGCCGGACGCATCGTGCAACTGATGGCGGTCGTCACCGTGCTCTCGGTGGCGCCAGGCCTGCTGATCATGGTGACCTGTTTCACGCGCTTTGTGGTGGCGCTATCCTTCCTGCGCGCCGGCCTTGGACTGCAGACGACCCCCGCCAACCTGATCTTGATCAGTCTCGCCTTGTTCATGACCTTCTACGTCATGGGGCCGACCTTCGACCGGGCATGGCAGAACGGCGTGCAGCCCTTGATGGAAAAGCAGATCAGCGAGCAGGAGGCCTATGGCCGCATCACCTCGCCGTTCCGTGCCTTTATGCGCGCCAACGTTCGCGACAAGGATCTGAAACTGTTCGCCGACATGGCAACCGAGACCCTGCGTCAACAACAGGAGGACGCGGAGGTCGACCTGCGCGTGCTGATTCCCGCCTTCATGATCTCCGAGCTAAGGCGCGGTTTCGAAATCGGCTTTCTGATCGCCCTGCCATTCCTGGTGATCGACATGATCGTGGCGACGCTGACGATGTCGATGGGTATGATGATGCTGCCGCCGACCGTGATCTCGCTACCCTTCAAGGTGCTGTTTTTTGTGCTGATCGACGGCTGGAACTTGCTGATCGGCGGCCTGCTGCGCTCCTTTGCCTAACGCGGCGGCATTAAGCAAAGATCAACGCTTCTGCCTTAACCATGTCGGCCACGCAGGTTGCGGGGCCGCGGACGGGGCTTAAGGGCTCGGAGCCAATCTGCTTACGGGTCAGCGGTAACGACCCGTTTGCCGCCAACACGCCCTAGGGGATAAATCAATGAGTAGCATTAATACCAACGTCGCAGCCATGACTGCGCTGCAGACGCTCAACATGACCAACAAGGCTCTGACCGAGACGCAGAACCGGATCTCGACCGGTTTCCGCGTCGCCGAGGCATCCGATAACGCCGCCTATTGGTCGATTGCCACTACGATGCGTTCCGACAATGCCGCCCTCTCCACCGTCCAGGACGCGCTCGGCCTCGGCTCGGCCATGGTCGATACGGCCTACACCGGCGTCAAGGCCGCCATCGATGTCGTCGACGAGATCAAGACCAAGCTGGTCGCCGCCCGTCAGCCGGGCCTCGACCGCGCCAAAATCCAAAGCGAGATCAGCGAACTGCAAAAGCAGCTGACCAGCATCGGCAGCTCGGCCGTGTTCTCCGGCGAGAACTGGCTATCGGTTGATTCCGCACCCGCGACGTACAACGCCACCAAGAGCATCGTTGCCTCATTCAGCCGCTCCGGAGGCGCCGTTTCGATCCAGACCATCTCGATCGACACTTCGACGGTCAAGCTGTTCGACGCCAACCCAGCGACGACCAACGCCGCCGCCGGCATCCTCGATGCCAACCGCGTCCTTGCCACCGGTGCGATCGACAACACGGCAACCACCTACACGGTGGCCAGCCTGAACATCGGCAGCCTGACCGACAGCGCGACCGACCTAGGCACGCTGGACGCCTACATCCGGGGCACCGATACCGCCCTCAAGGAAATGGCGACCGCGGCGAGCAATCTGGGTGCGGTTAAATCCCGCATCGACCTGCAGAAGGATTTCGTTACCAGCCTGATGGACGCCATTGATCGCGGCGTCGGCACGCTGGTGGATGCCGACATGAACGAAGAGTCGACCAAACTGCAGGCCCTCCAGGTCAAGCAGCAGCTGGGCATCCAGGCGCTCAGCATCGCCAACTCGGGCAGCCAAAGCATCCTGAGCCTGTTCCGCTAGACGGCGTCCTCGGAGAGAGAATAAACAACGGCCGGCCGCAGCTCAGCTGCGGCCGGCCTTTTATTGCTGCTGCGGCCTGTTGGACGGCTCCGGCAATTCCCGCGCAAGGTTCGTGTTCGATCATCGGCGTGGATAGTCCGGACAATCCCCACCACACCGCATGATTGCACTGGAACAGTTGGAACGGCTTTGGCGCAGCCTGATCGGTTTGGGCGGGCGCCGCCTTGCCGCCTTGGCGGTGGTTGGCGTCGGCGTGTTCGCCGCCGTCGCGCTGGGCAGCTACTACCTCAGCCGACCGGAGCTCGAAACGCTTTATGCCGGCCTCAGCGCCCAGGACGTCAGCCGCATCGGCGCCGCGCTGAGGGAGGCCGGCATCGCCTTCGACGTCAACGCACAAGGCACCGCCGTGCTCGTGCGCTACGGCCAGACGGCGCAGGCGCGAATGCTGCTCGCCGAGAAGGGGCTGCCTGCCAGCGGCAATGCCGGCTACGAGCTGTTCGACAAGCTGGGCTCCATGGGTCTCACCTCCTTCATGCAAGAGGTGACGCGCGTGCGGGCGTTGGAAGGCGAGATGGCCCGCACCATCCAAGCCATGAAGGGCGTCAAGGCCGCGCGCGTGCACGTCGTGCTGCCGGACACTGGATCCTTTCGGCGCAGCCGCCAGAACCCATCCGCGTCCGTCATCATTCGCACCGAAGTTGCCGGCGATTTCAACCTGGCTCCGGCCATCCGCCACCTGGTCGCCGCCGCGGTCCCCGGCTTGGGCGTGGATCAGGTAACGGTACTCAACACGGATGGAACCATCCTCGCCTCCGGCGGAGATACCTTTAGCGCCGCGCCGGGGAAGATGATCAGCCTCGAGAAGGCGGTAAGCCGCGAGCTCACCGACAACATCGCCAAAACGCTGATGCCATATCTCGGCATCAACAACTTCGAAATCAGCGTGACGGCGAGGCTCAATACCGACAAGCGACAGACCAACGAGACCTCATACAACCCCGAGTCCAGGGTGGAGCGGTCCGTGCGAGTGGTGAAGGAGACGGGCAACTCGCAAAATACCAACAGCCGATCGGCCGTGAGCGTCGAACAGAATGTCCCGGCCGACCAGACCGCGACGGCCGCCGCCGGCGACCAATCGAAAAAAACCTCCGAGCGTCGCGAGGAGACGACCAACTACGAGGTGAGCTCGAAGACCACATCGACCGTGAGCGATGGCTACAAGGTCGACAATCTGGCGATCGCGGTGGTGGTCAATCGCAAGCGCCTGTTGGCCTCACTGGCTGATGGGGTTAGCGAGGAGGCCGTGGACAAGCAACTGAAGGAGGTGGAGCGTCTGATTGGCTCTGCTGCCGGCGTCGATCTGAAACGCGGCGACCGGATCACCGTCTCCGCCGTCGAATTCATTCAGACCGGGCTGTCACTGGAACCGGTACCGTCGGTCGGGATCGTTGAGCAGTTGCTGCATCATACCGGCAGCATCGTCAGCGCGATCGCCATGGTGGCGGTCACCATGGTGCTGATCTGGTTCGGCTTGCGCCCGGCGATGCGGGCAATTTTGGAAGCCAAGCCCGTGCCGGCTGCGGCGGTCAAGGAATTGAGGGCACAAGCCGTGCCGGGCGCCGCGCCGGCCGGTGCCCAAGGTATCGCGGCCGAGGCCCACCCCAACCTTATCTCCGACCTGACACATGAGCGCGATCGCGCCCCGCAAAAGCGGCTCGAGCAGATGGTCGACTATGACGAGGAGCAGGCCGCCGCGGTACTGAAGGATTGGATGCGCGGGGCACAGAGTGCATGAGCACACCTTCGATTGCTCACTACCTGCGCGACTTTGGACCCGCGGGCGGGTCCAGCCTCGGCCGAGCCGAGCAATCCCGTGCCGGCGAAATCGAGCAAGCGGTTGCGCGCGGCGTCGAGCAGGGCCAGGCTGCGATCCGCGCCAACCTCGAGGCCAAACTCGAATACCAGCAAAAGCAGTTTGATATTGCGCTGGCTGCCGAGCGGCAGGCGCGCCAGGCGGAGGCGGTCAAGTTCGCCGCCGCCTTGGCCGCCGGGCTCATGAGCCTGGAGCGGACAATAGCGGATAGCGTCGGCCGGCTGCTGCAACCCTTCCTCGCTGCACGCGCGCACACCCAGGCTCTTGCCGACCTGCGTGCGGCGCTTCTCGCGCTGCTCGGCAAAGAGCCCGGCATCGCTTTGACGATTTCGGGGCCCGAGCATCTGTTGGCATGCTTACGCGAAACGCTGCCGGCGGCGGCCATCAGTTATGTGGCAAATAGCGATTGCGAGATCCGCGTCGTCGGCAACGAGACCGTCCTGGAGACCCGGCTCGGCGCCTGGCTGGCGGGGCTAGAGGAGGCGGGGTCTTGAGCGCCGCCGAGGAGGAAGCAAGAGCGAATGAACTCGTCATCATTCGCCGGCGTGGCGGCGGGGAGGATGCGCCGCACAAGGGCGGCGTCTGGAAGATCGCCTACGCCGATTTTATGACCGCCATGATGGCCTTCTTCCTGGTGATGTGGCTGATCAACGCCACCGATCAGCGGGTCATCACGCAGGTGGCCACCTACTTCAATCCGCTCAAGCTGACGGACAAATCCCCCCACCAGCGAGGCCTGCATGAATCCGACCTTGCCGCCCAATCCGACGATGGTGTGCTCAACGCCGGCAAAGGCAAGACCGAGGCCAAGGCCGACCGCGCTACAAGCGACAAATCCAAGGGCAACAAGTCCGATCATCTCAAGGGCGACGATAACAAGAAGGCGGAAAAGAAGGCGACCAGGGGCGAGGCGCAATACCCCGAAGCGACGCTTTATCGCGATCCACAGGGCACCTTGGACAAACTGGCGGAGGCCGCGCAACGGGTTGACGCGGTGGCCGGCGAGCGCAGCGGCGAGGTGAAGGGCACCGGTGGCATCGCCTATCGCAATCCCTTCGAACCGGCGCCGCGGCAAGCCGATGCCGCGGCAAAGCCAACGGAGCGCACAACCGCCCCGAGCGAGCCTGCCCCAGCAAACGATGCCGGCCCAGCGGGCCAGGCGAAATCTGCGCTGGCCCCAGTGGGGGGCAAGGAGGCGGCGGTGCGAGCCGAACAGAAAGAGGCGGCCGTGCGAGCCGAACAGGAGGCGGCCGCGGCGCGCGCCGCCGCCGCGGGACTCGACGGCGAGCTGCGACAGGCGATTGCCCAGTCCGCGGGCGGCCTGGCGCCGCGCCTAGACGTCGCGGCGACGGAGGAGGGGCTGCTCATCAGCCTGACGGACGACTACGACTTCGGCATGTTTGCGGTGGCATCGGCCGAGCCGCGCCCGGCGATGGTCGTGGTGATGGAAAAGATCGCCAAAGTCCTGGCGCGGCAAACCGAGCCCCTGATCGTGCGCGGCCACACCGACGGACGCCCCTACCGAACCGGTGCTTACGACAACTGGCGTCTGTCGACGGCGCGTGCCCACATGGCCTACCTGATGTTGCTGCGCGGCGGCATCGCCGAGGCGCGCTTTGAGCGCATCGAGGGCCGCGCCGATCGTCAGCCGAAAATTCCAAGCGACCGCGACGCCGCCCAGAACCGCCGCATCGAAATTCTGCTGCGCAAGAGCAAATCGTGATGCGTGTCCCTCGATTGGCTCTTTTGCTCTTGGGCTTGCAGCTGCTGGCGGTGCCGCCGACGGCCGCCGAGGTCGTCGATCCCGTGGAGCTGGTGCGACCCTTGCGGGCTCTGCAAGACCGGATTGCCCAGGGCGACGCCGAAGCGCGCGCGGGGGCAAGCGTGATGCTGGGGAAAATCGACGAGGCGTTGCGCCGGGTCGACGCCGAGGCCTGGAAGAAGCCGAGAAACCTGCGCGCGGCGCTGGCGTTCACCCTGAGCGGCGGCGATCCCGGCATCCTTGAGACGATACTGGGCTTGGACGTTGCCCAGGAGAACGAGCGACTTGTGCAGGGCGCGCTCGCCTATGCGCGGGGCCGCGGCGGTGAGGCCCATGAGCTGATAGGCGAAATCAGCGCGCTGACGCTCGATCCGCTGATCGCAGGGCACGTGGCCCTCGTCCAGGCGGAGCTCGTCGCCAATTCCAACCCGGGTCGGGCGATTGCGCTGCTCGACGAGGCGCGGCTGCTGGCGCCCGGCACGCTGGTCGAGGAAGCAGCCCTCAGACGGCAGGTATCGCTGCTCGCGGCGGCAGGCCACCCCGAAATGTTGGAAGCCCTGAGCGGTCAGTATTTGCGCCGCTTTCCCAAATCCTTCTACGCTGGCAACTTCAAGCAGCAGTTTGCTGCCGAGCTTGTCGGTCGCAAGACCGCCCCTCTCGACACCACCAAGCTCGACGCCGCATTGCTGTCCCTCGAGGCGACCGAGCAACGCGACCTCTATCTTCTGATCGCCACCGAAGCGATCGCTAGAGGGCGAATGGGGTTGGTCCGCCATGCCGCCGGCAAGGCGCTGCGCCGCGCCGACACCGGAACGCCGCAGCACATGCGCGCGGTCACCTATGAGGCGGCGGCGCTGATCGTCACCGGCGATTTCGAGGCGGGGTTTGCGGCGCTTGAGGGTGTGGACCGGACAAAACTCGAAGGCGAGGACGTCGAATTGCTCGACGCCGCCCTGGCGGTCGCCGAGCACATTTGCCAGCTTCCGGCCGCCGCCGCTCAGCCAGGGCCGCCACCTCCCGGTGCAACGGCATCGGCAAAAATCGAGGCCGCAAGAGCGGTGGTCGCGCGCGTGGATGCGATGTTATCGAGGGCACGCCAATGAGTGCAGCGGACAGCTTGGGAGTTCGCGGCGCAGCCGCGGCCAGCCGGGCGGCCAGAGCCGGCGCGGAGAGCCACGCCGAGACCCAAGGGGGCGGTAGCCGGGCCAGTGGCTTCTTGGATGTTCTGTCCGACCTTGCCGAGCAAAGACGGGATCTGCCGCCCGAGCCCGTGGCGGAGGCCGCCGCCGCGGCCAAGGCCGGACTGCTTGAGGCGGTGCTGCGCCATCTGGCGTCCACTGACGGCGGCGAACGAGGTCCAAGCGAGCCCGTGCCGGATCGCCAAGACCCTGCAGCCGACGAGGCTCCGCCCATCCGGCCGTCGCCTTCGCTGGCCGAGATCGCCGCGGTACTGAGCGCGCCAGTGCCCCGCCTATCGGCTCCGGCCGCGGATGCCGGGTCCGGTCCGCGAGGATGCGACGCCGAGCCCGTGGCAAGGCCGCAAGCAAACCTCAACGCACCAATGGTCGAGGCGCGTCAAGGTCCCGAGCTTGAGGGCGTCGCAGCCTCTGCCAAGGTGCCGGTCGCCGCGGCCGCATCCACCTTGAGGGTCCTCGAGTGCGAAACGCATCTGGCGCCGGCGACCGGCACTGGGGTTGTGCTTGAGCGGGCGGCGACGCCGACACCCACCTCGGTGGCATCGAGTGGCGCGCACGAGCCAGCCCCGGCCACGGCTGCCGACGAGGAGGCGAGCCCGCCGCACGATGGCCTGGGCGCCAAGGGCACTCTCGCCAAGGACGCGAGGCTGCTGCCTTCGATGCGCGCCGGCGATCCCGCCGCGAGCCGTCCACCCCAGCCTGTACGCGAACAGCAGACGGAGCCGATCCCTGCCGCGGCCGCCGACGCGGAGGCTGAGGGCAAAAGCCCTGCCGGTGCGGCGCCGCTGCCGGCCGTGGCGGAAGCGCGCACACACGGGGCCTCGGCGGCGGCGCTCGGGCCGATTTCGCCGCTGCGCCAGCTGGCCCAGCACATCGCCGCGGAGACGGTGCCCGGCGACAGCGGCGTCGACAGCGCGGTGACCCGCGACAAGCTGCCCGTACCATCCGTGCTCAGGGTGCTTTCCATCCAACTGCAGCCCCTCGAGCTCGGGACCGTCAGCGTGCGCATGACGCTGCGAAATGATGCCCTTGCTGTCGAGATCACCGCCGATCGGCAGGAAACGGCGCGCCTCTTGCAACAGGACCGCGAGGCGCTCTTCCGGCTGCTGCAGGCCAGCGGTTTTGCGACGGACAGTATTCAGGTGCTGAGCCGCCCCGCCGACGCGCCGTCGCCGGGCGCGGCGCACGGATGGCCGCAGTTCTCCCAGCAGCAGGCGGGCGCAGGGTTCGCGCAGCCCGATGCGCGCTCGTTCGGCAAGCAGGGGCAGGCCGGGCGCGAGCAGAAGCCCCCCAACACAAGCCGAAAGGGTGACGATGAGATCAGCAGCGCTCGCGCTGGCGGCAGCCTTTACGTCTAGTGTTTCGTGCGCGCTCGGCCAGGATTTGACGTGCGAGCGCGAGATGTTACGGGCGGCGCACACGCACGGGATACCGCTTGGCATGTTGTATGCGGTCGGCCTGACGGAGACGGGCCGCGGTGACAGCCTGCGGCCCTTTGCCCTGAACATCGAGGGCCGGGCGGTCTACCAGTCCGATCGGAGGGCCGCGCTCGATCGGTTCAGGGCCGCGCAGCAGGCGGGGGCGAGATCGATCGATGTCGGCTGCATGCAGATCAATCATCGCTTCCACGGGCAGAACTTCGCCTCGATCGAGGAGATGCTGGAGCCGGCAAAAAACGTGGACTATGCCGCACGCTTCTTGCGACAGTTGCGCGAACGGGAAGGCAGCTGGACGATGGCTGTTGCCCGCTACCACGCGGGGCCCAACAATGATCCGGCGCAAAGGCGCTACGTTTGCCGTGTGATCGCCAACATGGTCGCGAGCGGCTTCAGTAGCTGGACAGCGGAGGCCCGCGCCTTCTGCGCGCCGGACCAGGGCGGCCCGGCGCGGGGTATGGATCAAGCGGCGGCAGGTAAGCCCTGAGAGCAGCTTCGGCAGGCAGTCATGATGCACACGGGATTGTCGGGACCCTTTCGATTGACGATTGCCGCCATCGAAGCGGCGGTGCCGCGCAGGTCGGCGGGGGTCTACGCCATCGGTCACGCCGACGGCATGGGTCGATTTTGCGTTAGTCACGTCGGCCGCGATGATCGAGACGTGCGGGCGAAGCTGCGCTGCTACGTTGGCTCCGACATGCTTTTCAAGTTCTCTTACTATCGCGATGCGCAGGCGGCCTTCGAAAAGGAGTGCCAACTGTTTCACGACATCAGCCCGCCACGCAATCGCGTGCATCCGGACCGACCACCGGGCACTACTAAGGAGTGCCCGGGCTGCCGGATTTATGACCGCTTCTGAGTAGGTTTAAAACATCGGTTAGGGCCGCCTGGTAGCCATAGTGCCAATAGGCGCGCTCGGGGGTGTCGGCATCAAGATGCTTCTGGTCGAAGGCGGCGTAGGGTGCCTCCGCTTCGAGCCATTGCCGGATGTTGTCCCGGTGGCTGAGCAACAACGCCATTTTGCGGTGATCGGACATTGCCCATATGCGATGCGTGAACCGAGGCAGGGGCGCCACCTCTGCCTTGTAGCGTATGCGCATTGGAGAAGCGCCAATCGTCAGGCTCGCGTTTGCCTAAAATTGTAGGGGATCTCTTTACCGGCCGCGAACGCTTAGCGCGCCTGGCGGGCGAGTGCCTGATCGATCAGCATGTTGGCAATCATCATGCGCCGGCAGGCCGCATCGCGTTCCAAGGCGCCGGCCCGGTCGGGGTGGTGGGCGAGCGCGAATTTGCGGCGCAGCCGGTTGAGATCGGCTGCCGTCATGCCGGGATGCAACTGCAGCTTATCTGCAACCCAAGCCTGCAGGGAAATCAGCGCATCGACGTTACCGCCCCCGTCCTCAAGCAGGGGTTCGTTAAGGTAGCTGCCAGCCAACCTGCCGGGCTGAGGGCCAGGGCGATCGGCGCTGTTGGCCGCACTCTCGACGACGAATGCCCGTCGCTGGCGTGCCGGGGTGGCAGCGGCAGGTGGCTGATCACCGCCCGGTCCGGCACGCTCCAGGGCATCGAGGAGCTCGGCAAATTGTTCACCGCGCATCAGACCCCCCGACGCACGCATCCCGTCCGTGTCCGCAGTCTGGCCGGCCAAGGTTGCGCCAAGGTTAAGCCGTCAAGGTCGATGCGACGACGGCAAGCCCGCAATTGACAGCCCGGCCGGGTCGCGTGAGGCTGGTCCCCCCGACCCCTTTCGCGAGGCTCCGCCATGGAGGCAACCAAGCCGGCCGTGCGCGCCGAGGTGATCGGCAGCCTGCTCAGGCCGCGCGTGCTCAAAGACACCATCGCCCTGCACCTGCGCGGGGCGGTCTCGCGCGACCAGGCGGATCAAGTACTGGCATGCGAAGTGGCGCGCGTCATCGCGCGCCAGGAGGCCATCGGCTTCAAGGTCGTGACCGACGGTGAGTTTGCTCGCAGCTCGTGGTTCGGCTTCTTCTTCGAGGGTATGGAGGGCTTCCGGCTCGCTCCTGCACATTTCCAATTCAAGGATGCGAGCGACCAGGCCTTCAGTTGGCAGACCTGCGTGGCGGCAGGGCCGATCGTGCGCCGAAGTCCGATTGCGCTACCCGAATACGAGCGCGCGCGCCGCCATGCCCGCGAGGCTCTGGTGAAAATCACCATGCCCGCACCGAGCGCCTTTCATTTCTTCCGCCTCGAGGACGCAGTCGACCCCGTCGCCTATCCCGATCGCGGCCGCTATTTCGAGGATCTGGTGAGGGTGTACAGCACTGAGCTCAAGGAGCTGGCGGCCGCGGGATGTCGGTATGTGCAATTCGACGAGGTGCCGCTCGCCATGCTCTGCGATCCAAGCGTGCGCCAGCAAGCCGCCGGCCGCGGGGCCGATCCCTACACTCTCCTCGACACCTATATCGGCCTGCTTCGCAACATCTGTGCCGAGCGGCCCTCCGGCATGAGGCTGGGTTTGCATTTGTGCCGGGGCAACTTTCGCGGCCGCTGGATGGCCGCAGGTGGCTATGAGCCCGTTGCCGAGAAGGTTTTCAACGGCGTGCCGGTGGATGTCTTCCTGCTCGAGTACGACAGTGAGCGGGCGGGCGATTTCGCGCCGCTGCGCTTGGTGCCAGAGGGTAAAATCGTCGTGCTGGGTTTGGTGTCCTCCAAACTCGAGCGTCTGGAAGAAGCCGACGACCTTGTGCGCCGCATCGAGGCGGCAGGGCGCATCCTGCCCCTCGAGCGGCTCGGGTTGTCGACCCAGTGCGGCTTTGCCAGCGTCGCGGGCGGCAATGCCCTCAGCGAGGCCGGTCAATGGGCCAAGCTCGAGCTGATTGCCCGCACCGCCGAGCGGATTTGGGGGACGACATGAGGGCCGGCGCCAAGCCGGCAGTGCGCCGCAGCGGCCCCTGGCGTGACGGGCATTGCTGAACTAACATCCCTCCCGCCGCCGATGCGGGCGGGTCACCGGCCAAGAGTGACGACCCCGCATATCCAACGCCGTCGCGGCCACGCAAAGGGAGGTTGTCCATGGGCCCCGTGAGGCATCATTGCCACGTTGGCCGTGGGAGCGCCAACCCGTCTCGGGTTGCAGCATGACCGTGGCCGCGCGCAGCAATGAGCTCGCTGCCGTCCAACTGGTCGTTGACAGCGTTTGCAAGCGGTTTGGTGGCGTGACGGCGGTGGACGCCGTCTCGATCGATGTGCCCAAGGGCCGGATCCTCTCGATCATTGGGCCCAATGGCGCCGGTAAAACCTCGCTGCTCAACATGGTCTCAGGTTTCTACAAGCCCGACAGCGGCCGCATCACCTTGGAGGGCCGCGACATCAGCTCCTGCCGGCCGAGCGAGATTGCGGCGCTGGGGATCGCCCGCACCTTCCAAAACATCGCCTTGTTCGGCGGCCTAACCGTGCTCGACAATCTGATGCTCGGTCGGCATGTGCGCATGCGTGCCGGTGTGCTGGCGAGCGTCGTCTATTGGGGTCTCGCGCAGCGCGAGGAAATCCGCCATCGCGCCGCCTGCGAGGAAATCATCGAGTTCCTCAAGCTCCAAGATCTGCGCAAGCAGCCGACAGCGGCGATCGCCTATGGCTTGCGCAAGCGCGTCGAATTGGGGCGTGCCTTGGCACTCGAGCCCAAGATCTTGCTGCTCGACGAGCCCATGGGGGGCATGAATCAAGACGAAAAGGAAGATATGGCGCGCTACATCCTCGATGTGAACCAGGAGCGCAACATCACCGTCGTGCTGATCGAACACGATATGGGCGTGGTGATGGATATTTCCGATCAGGTCGTGGTGCTCGATCGCGGGCGCAAGATTGCTGCCGGCGCCCCCGCGGAGGTGCAGAACGACCCGGCGGTCATCCAGGCTTATCTCGGAACCAGTCAGGGGGGTGGACGCCCATGAAACTTGTCGCGGACCCGGAAACCGACACCTTGCCAAAACTGCTGCGGCGCAATGCCCAGGCATGGCCGCGGCATCCCGGCATGCGTGAGAAGGATCGCGGCATCTGGCAGACCTTCAACTGGCGAGCATGCCAGGCCCACGTGCGTGACTTCGCGCTCGGGCTTGCTGCCTTGGGCTTTAAGCGCGGCGACAAACTGTCGGTGCTGGGCGACAACCGGGCGCGGCTCTATTGGGCGCAGGTCTCCGCCCAGGCCCTGGGTGGCATGGCGGTGCCCCTCTATCAGGATTCCATTGCCAGCGAGCTGGCGCACGTGCTGACCCATGCCGAGGTATCGGTGGTTGCGGCAGAGGACCAAGAGCAGGTCGACAAGGTGTTGTCGTTGCGCGAGCAGCTACCCAATCTGCGCTGGGTTCTCTACGAAGACCCCCGCGGCATGGGCGGTTACCGGGAGAAATTCTTAAAATCGATGGCCGAGGTCGAAGCGGCGGGGCGCGATTTCGGCAAAGCGCATCCGAACTACTATGAGACCGAAGTCGGCAAGGGAAGCGCCGAGGACGTGGCGCTGATCGCCTACACCTCCGGCACGACCGGCAGGTCAAAGGGCGTGCTGTTGAGCCACCGCAATATGATCGCGACCTCGGAGAGCTTCGCGAGTGTGGAGGCGGTCAGGCACGGAGACAATTGGCTTTGCTACTTGCCGATGGGCTGGGTTGGGGATTCGATGTTCTCGCTCAGCACCAGCCTGGTCGTTGGCGCCACTTGCAATTGCCCGGAGAGCCCGGAAACGGTGCAGCGCGATTTGCGCGAGCTTGGCCCCAGTGCGCTGCTGGCCCCGCCGCGCATTTGGGAGAACATGCTCACCTCGCTGCAAGTCAAGGCGAGCGACGCTTCGCGGCTCAAACGCTGGATCTATGAGTATTTCCGTGCCGCGGCGGAAAAGCGCGAACTGCTGAAGGGTGACGGCAAACCCATCCCGGCCCCGCTGGCCGCCGCCTGCCGCCTCGGTGAGATCCTGGTTTATGGTCCGGTGCGCGACCAGCTCGGTCTCAAGAATGCGCGCTGGTGCTTGACCGGCGGGGCGCCGCTGGGGCCGGATACATTCCGCTTTTTTCGCTCCTTTGGCGTGAACTTGAAACAGATCTACGGGGCCACAGAAGCAAGCGCGCTGATTGCCACGCAGCCCGACGACGCGGCCGACCCGAATACCGTTGGCCGCACGCTGCCAGGTATCGCCGTGCGCATCGGGGAACGCGGCGAGGTGCAGGTCAAGGGCCCAGGCGTGTTCTTGGGCTATTTCAAGCAGGAGGAGGCGACGCGCGATGCCATGACCGCCGATGGCTGGCTCAAGACCGGCGATGCCGGCCTGATCGATCCCAATGGGGCGCTCGCCATCATCGATCGCGCCAAGGACGTGGGCAAACTTGCCGATGGCACCCCGTTCGCCCCGCAGTTCATCGAGAACAAGCTGAAATTCAGTCCTTATGTGCGCGAGGTGGTCGCCTTCGGCGATCAGCGCCCATTCGTGGCGGCCATGATCGCCGTCGACATGAGCACCGTCGGCAAATGGGCGGAGGCTCAAAGTTTGCCCTATACCAGCTTTATGGACCTGGCGGGAAAGCCAGAGGTGGCGCGGCTGATCGTCGACGAGATAGGCAAGATCAACAAGACGCTACCGGAGGCGAGCCGCGTCAGCCGCTTCGTGCTGCTCAACAAGGAACTCGAGGCCGATGATGCCGAGATGACGCGCACGCGCAAAGTGCGGCGCGGCTTTGTCGCCGAGAAGTATGCCGCGGTGGTGGCCGCGCTCTATCAGGGTGCGAGCGAGGCCAGGCTGACGATGGAAATCACCTTCGAGGACGGGCGCAAGACCTCGCTTACTTCGACGCTTGCCGTGCACGATGTGCTCAGCGCAGGCAAGGCGCGGATAGCCGCGTGAGGCGCACCTTGCAAAGCCCAAACGCCCAGATCCGTCTGCTCGATTACGAGGCGGGTGCAGCCGTGCTGAGGGTGTCGGCTGCCGTGCGCCCGCCATCGCCCGTTGTCCGGCGCGCGATACTCGTTCCCTTTCGTTCACGGCCAAACCGTGACTGTCTGCGTCCCGCAAAAGGGAGAGTAGAAAATGTGGGATGAGCTGCAGTTCGCCCTGGCCCTGATCGTTAGCGGCTTCTCGATCGGGCTCATGTATTCGCTGATCGCGCTCGGGTTTGTCCTGGTCTACAAGGCAACCGATGCGATCAACTTCGCCCAGGGCGAATTCGTCATGCTGGCGGGCTTCGTTGCCGCCGTCTCGCTCGGTGAAAAAATTCCGGTCTTGGCGGCCGTGGCGATCGCCGTCGCGGTCATGGTCGTGTTCAGCTTCGCGCTGGAGCGGGTCGTGCTGCGCCCCCTGCTCGGTCGACCCATCGTCGCGGTGATCATGGCGACGATTGGGCTTGGGGCGATGCTGCGAGGCCTGCCGCCAATCACCGTTGGTGGGGAGACCCGCGCCGTTTCGCTGCCGATCGGCGATACGCCGATCACCTTCGGACCGATCACGCTGCCGCCCGTTCAGGTGCTGGGCGTCGTCGTCACCCTACTGTTTCTGGCCGCCTTCACCTGGTTCTTCTTGAAGAGCCGGATGGGCGTTGCCATGCGTGCGGTTGCCGACAATCAGCAGGTGGCGATGGCGATGGGCATCAATGTTGAGCGTTATTTCGCGCTCGCCTGGGCCATGGCCGGCACGGTATCGGCACTTGGCGGCGTGATCTGGGGCAGCATGCTTGGCGTCGACGTGCACCTCGCACTGGTTGGGCTCAAGGTGTTTCCCGTTGTGATCTTGGGCGGCCTTGATTCCATCGTCGGTGCGGTGATCGGCGGCTTGATCGTCGGCGTGGTCGAGAGTTTGGCGGCTGGCTACCTCGACCCCTATGTCGGCGGCGGCACCAAGGATTTCGCACCCTATGTGCTTATGATCCTCATGCTGATGTTCAAGCCATACGGCATGTTCGGCACGCACAGGATCGAACGGGTCTAGAGTAGGGCAACCATGCTGCATCGCGAATCGGGCGTCTACAAAACCTCCTACGCCGCCGACATGGCGCTCTACCCGCTGCCGATCGCGCGCTGGACC
>DATMZT010000081.1:0-13763 GCA_035573335.1 Hyphomicrobiaceae bacterium
TGGGACGACGACACCCAAGATGTGCTATTCCTCGCTCGGCAAATGCCGTTCCCGTATAACGGGCAGCCACAAAGAACAGTCAAGCTTGTTTTCCGCGACAGAGCGCCCGACAGGTTCGCAGCGGCTCGCCTTCGCACGGTGGCCATGGGAGTCTGAGGATGCGTGAAATGCTTCGCAGCAACGATGCGGTGCTCCTGAGTTACGCCGAATCGGTACTGCAGGAACTGGGCATTACCAGCCTCATTGCCGATCAACACATCAGCGTGATCGAAGGCTCGATCGGGGCCTTTCCGCGCCGCCTGTTGGTTAAGGCGGACGAGTGGTCCGCCGCCCGCCGGGCCTTGCGCGAAGCGGGCCTGGAAGCCTGGTTGATCGCCGATGGAGAAGTGCACGCGTGACGGGCGCCGGCGATAGCGCGGTCACGACCGAAGATGCTTTTTTGGGCGGTTCCTTGCGCATTGTGCAGCCGGCGGCTGGATATCGCGCCGGCCTCGATGCCGTGTTGCTGGCGGCGGCCGCGCCGCTGCGCAATGGTCGCGTCGAGCAGGTTCTCGACGTCGGCGCCGGCGTCGGCGTGGTCGGCCTTTCGGTGGCGCGCCGCGCCGCGAACGCCCGCGTCACCCTGATCGAGCGCGAAATCGCCCAGGCCGATCTCTGCCGCGCCAACGTCGATCGCAATGGCCTGACCGAGCGCGCGCGCGTGCTTGCCGGCGAGGTCGACAAACCGCTTGGCGAACAACCGGCGCTCAAGATGCTCGCCGGAAGCTTCGACCACGTGCTCGCCAATCCTCCCTACCAGGTCGAAGGCACCGCGACCGCGGCCGCGCTGCCGGCCAAAGCTGCCGCCAACGCCATGCGGCGCGATGGTCTGCAACACTGGCTCCGGTTCATGGCCGCCATGGCGCGGCCGGGCGGCACGGCCACCATGATCCATCGCGCCGACAGTCTCGACCAGGTGCTGGTGGCTTTTTGCGGACGCTTCGGGCGCCTGCTCGTATTTCCCATCTTTCCCCGCCAAGGCGCCGCGGCACACCGCGTCCTGGTGCAGGGGATCAAGGGGAGCCGCGCCCCGTTGCAGCTCAGGGCCGGTCTGATTTTGCACGCAACGGGCCACGGCTTCCGGCCGGAGGTCGATGCCATCCTGCGCGGCGGAGCCGCCCTTGACCTTGGCGGCGCGTCTGCTAGCTGATGGGGTACCCGCCGCGGCTGCGACAAAGTTGACCTCTAGCCGTACGCTCCGATTCGGTCGCTCGGACGTGAAAGCCGGCACCGCAACGCTTACCTTCTCAGCGTCCCGTTTACCCGTCTATTTCGCGAGGCAGCCGATGCTCTTCTTCAACCGTGGCCCGATTGTTCCGGTCCTGCGCTTTACCGGCGCGATCGGCATGGTGACGCCACTGCGACCTGGACTTGCCTTGGCATCGCTCGCCGGCGCCATTGAAAAGGCCTTCAACGCCTCGAAACTGCCGAGCGTGGCGATCACCGTCAATTCCCCCGGCGGCTCGCCCGTGCAATCGCACTTGATTTTCAATCGCATCCGCCAGCTCGCCGCCGAAAAGGAAAAGCGCGTTTACGTATTTTGCGAAGACATTGCCGCCTCCGGCGGCTACTTCCTGGCCCTTGCCGGTGACGAAATCTATGCCGATCCCTCCTCGATCGTGGGCTCGATCGGCGTCATTTCCGCGGGCTTTGGTCTCGACAAGTTTATCCAGCGCTTCGACATCGAGCGGCGCGTGCACGCGGTCGGCAAGGACAAGGGCGCGCTCGATCCGTTCCAACCCGAGCGGCCCGAGGATGTGCGGCGGCTCGCGGAGCTGCAGCGTGACGTGCACGATACCTTCATGGGCATCGTCAAGGCGCGGCGCGCCGGCAGGCTTAGAGGACCGGAGGAGGAAATGTTCTCGGGTGGCTTCTGGTCGGCACGCAAGGCGCTCGAGTATGGCCTGATCGACGGCATCGCCGATCTACGCAGCAAAATGCGGGCGCTGCACGGCGACAAGGTCCGGCTAAAGGCCGTGCCGATGGCGCCCAGCGGGCTCCTTACCCGCCTGCGCCGGTTGCCGGGTCTTGCCGCGCACGGCGGAGACGGATTTGCTTTCCCGGCGTCGTTGGCCGATGATGCCATCTCCGCCGTCGAGGCGCGGGCCTTGTGGTCGCGCTTCGGCCTCTAGCTGGCAGCGGGAGGCTCGCCAATGCCCCAGCTCATCGTCGTCGCGCTCATCGGCGCCGGTTTCTATGCGGCCTATCGCTGGATGCGACAGGCATCGGACGCAATCACGGCCGAATTGAACCGAGCCGAGGACGAGCACAGGCGACGGGCGGCCGGCGGCCGCGTCGAGAAGGATTTGGGTAGGCTGGAGTATGATCCGACGACGGGCGTCTATCGGCCGCAAGAGCGAGCCTGAGCGGCCTTAGGATCGAGCGGCGAGGGTGCGCGTCCCAGGCGCCGCGTGGTGGCCGGCGCTCCTTACTCAGTGGGCGCTTGGTCGGGATCACCCGGCGCGGGTTACCGGCCCAACGCTACGCGGCCAGGGGTTTGCTGGGCCACATTACGCGCACGGTCGCGCGCCAGATTGCATGGCCGCTCCATCCCCGGCGGCCGCCCCGTGAAATCCAGGTGACCGATCTCGCCATTTGCGTATAGTGCGCGCGCCGCAGCCCCCACTCAGACGAAGCCCATGCAAAAGAAAGCCGCCAAGCCGGCAGACGGGAAACTTGCCAAGGCCTCGCCAGGCCTGCGTCCCACGGCATCTTTCCAGGACCTTATCTTAACCTTACAGCAGTACTGGGGCGAACAGGGCTGTGCCATCCTGCAACCCTATGACATGGAGGTTGGGGCCGGAACCTTCCATCCGGCAACCACACTGCGCGCGCTCGGACCAAAACCGTGGAACGCCGCCTACGTGCAGCCCTCGCGTCGGCCCAAGGATGGGCGTTACGGTGAGAATCCCAATCGGCTGCAGCACTATTACCAGTTCCAGGTCATCATGAAGCCGTCGCCGGCCGACTTTCTCGACCTCTATCTGGAGAGCCTCGCGCGCATCGGCATTGACCCCAAGCTGCACGACATTCGCTTCGTCGAGGACGATTGGGAAAGCCCGACCCTCGGTGCCTGGGGATTGGGCTGGGAGGTGTGGTGCGATGGCATGGAGGTGACACAGTTCACCTACTTCCAGCAGGTCGGCGGCTTCGACTGCAATCCCGTCTCGGGCGAGATCACCTACGGCCTCGAGCGTCTGGCGATGTATGTCCAGGGCGTTGATCGTGTGTTTGACCTCAACTTCAATGGCCGTGAGGATGAGCGCAAGCTGACCTATGGCGATGTGTTCCTGCAGGCCGAACAGGAATACTCGCGCTTCAATTTCGAGTCCGCCGACACGGACATCCTGCTGCAGCACTTCCGCGATGCCGAAAAGGAGTGCAAGGCGCTGCTGGCAGCCGGCAGTCCCGCTGCCGGCGCCAACGACACGCGCCATCGGCTGGCGCTGCCCGCCTATGACCAGTGCATCAAGGCAAGTCACATCTTCAATCTGCTGGACGCGCGCGGCGTCATTTCCGTCACCGAGCGCCAGAGCTACATTTTGCGGGTGCGCGAGCTGGCAAAGGCCTGCTGTGCGGCCTGGCTCAGGACCGAGGGGGGCGGGCAATGAGGTTGCGAGCCGTCTGCGGCTCCCGCCCCGGACGCATCGGCGCGCGCGCCACAAAGGCTCGGTTGGGGCCAATGCCGTGGCCTGCCACTTAACGTAGGGATTGCGCGAGGAGTTTTTACTATGACCACAACAGCCAAGACCCTGTTGGAACTGTCCGGTGCGGATCTGCGCCCACCCCCGCTTGCCACGTCCACGCTCGTCATCATCGATGCGCAGAACGAATACCTCGATGGCAAGCTGGCACTCCCGGGCGCGACGCCGGCCCTAGCGGCCCTAGCGCGGCTGCTCGGCCGCGCGCGTGCCGCGGGGGCACCGGTCGTGCACGTGCAGCATCGGGGCCGCCCAGGTGGGCTGTTCGATCTCGACGCCCGCGGCGGGGCCATCGTCGATACCGTGCGACCGGAGAACGGCGAGCCCGTGGTGCACAAGCCGCTGCCAAATGCCTTTGCCCAGACCGACCTCGATGCCGCGCTGAAGAAGTTGGGGCGCCAGCACGTTGTCTTGGCCGGCTTCATGACGCACATGTGCGTCAGTTCGACGGCGCGGGCCGCTCTCGATCTCGGCTACAAGGCCGCGGTGGCGGCCGATGCCGCGGCAACCCGCGACCTGCCCGATCCCATGGGTGGGACGATCGGCGCGGAGGCGCTGCACCGCGCCGCCCTGGCCGCTTTGGCAGACCGCTTCGCGATCGTGGCCAAGGTCGATCAAATTCCGCAGACGTGACAGCGACAGGAGCGGCCCGCTTGCGGGTGCTTCACGCCATCAAGCCTGCCGGGCTTCGCCCTCTCGGGGTGTCGGGCCCCGACGGACAACGGCGATGATAAAAATCAACGATACGGCCATTCTCGCCAGGGAGGCCCGCCATGGCTGAACTGCTGCTCGAGCTCTTGTCGGAGGAAATTCCGGCGCGGATGCAACTGCGCGCGGCGGACGATCTCAAACGGCTCGTCCTTGAGGGGCTGAAGGCGCACGGGCTCGCGGCCGGCCAGGCACGCGCCTTCGTGACGCCGCGCCGGCTGACGCTCATGCTCGACGGCGTGCCCGCAAAGTCACCAGGCATCTCCGAAGAGCGCAAGGGTCCGCGGGTCAATGCACCCGAGGCGGCGATTGCCGGATTCGTGAAGTCGGCCGGGCTCACATCGATTGGGCAAGCCCAGATCGTCAAGGACGACAAAAAGGGCGATTTCTACGTTGTCCGTATCGAGACGCCAGGCCGTACCGCCGAGGAGATCGTGGCCAAGGTGGTGCCGACCGTGACGGCGAAGTTTCCCTGGCCCAAATCGATGCGCTGGGGGTCGGGCAAAACCACCTGGGTGCGGCCGCTGCACTCGATCGTCTGCCTGCTCAACGGCAAGGTGGTGCCATTCGCGATCGAAGACGTCGACAGTGGCAATCAAACGCGGGGGCATCGTTTCCACGGCAACGAACCTTTTGCGGTGACGGGCCCCGCCGACTACATCAAGGAGCTTAGAGGCCACAAGGTGATACTCGATGCTGCCGAGCGTGCCGCGCTGATTGGCGACCAGGCGCGCGCGCTGGCCAAGGAGCACAAGCTCGCGCTCGTCGAGGACGAGGCGCTGTTGGCAGAGAACGCCGGGCTCACCGAGTGGCCAACGGTGCTTATGGGCACCTTCGAGGAGGCATTTCTTAGCGTGCCGGCCGAATGCCTGATGCTTTCCATGAAGCAGCACCAGAAGTGCTTTGCCCTAAAACACCCGCGGTCCGGCAAACTCGCCAACAAGTTTCTGCTGGTCTCGAACCTGCTCGCCAGGGATGGCGGCAAAGAGGTCATCGCCGGCAATGAGAAGGTGATCCGTGCGCGGCTATCGGATGCCAAGTTTTTTTGGGAGCAGGACCAGAAGAAACCGCTGGACGAGATGGCGTTGGCCCTTGCTGGCATTACCTTCCATGAGAAGCTCGGCTCGCAAAAGGACCGCGTCGAGCGCATCGCCGAGCTGGCCTTTCAGATCGCGGGTTCGGTGGATGCGGTGCCGGCGGACGCCCGCCGCGCCGCCCAACTCGCCAAGACCGACCTGGTGTCAGGCATGGTGGGCGAGTTTCCGGAGCTGCAAGGCTTGATGGGCCGCTATTATGCCGAGGCCGCCGGCACCAAGGCGGAGATCGCGCGGGCTATTGAGTTGCACTACAAGCCCAGAGGGCCTTCCGATCGCGTGCCGAAACTTGAGGAGGGCGACGCGGTGGCCGTCGCCGTGGCGCTGGCCGACAAGCTCGATACGCTGGTCGGCTTCTGGGCAATCGGCGAAAAGCCGACGGGCTCTGGGGATCCTTTCCAGTTGCGCCGGGCAGCGCTGGGCGTGATCCGGATTGTGCTGGAGAATGACCTGCGCCTACCGCTGCAGGCGATCATCGCTCGCCACCGGCTGCGGTTCCTGCGCACCTCCAAGCCCCTGTCGCAACGTCCCGGGACGACCGCTCCGTTGGGAGATGGCCTGAGCGAGGAGGAAAGAGCCCAGATCATCGACGCCGCCGACAAGGAGGACTTTGCCTCCAGGTTGCCGGCGAGCGTGACCTCGCAGCTCCGCCAGGCTGCCGGCGACCTTTTGTCCTTCTTCACCGATCGGCTCAAAGTGCACCTGCGCGAAAGCGAGGCGCGACACGATCTCATCGATGCGGTGTTGCTCGGCGGCCAGGACGACGACCTGGCGTTGATCGTCAAGCGCGTCGAAGCCCTGGCAGAGTTCTTGAAGACCGACGACGGGGCCAACCTGCTGATCGGCGTGCGGCGGGTCATCAACATTGTGCGCGACGAGGAAAAGAAGGACAAAAAGAGCTATGCCGGCGACTATGACCTCGACCAGCTGAGCGCAAAGGAGGAGCTGGCCCTCGCCGCCGCCATCGAAAGCGTCAAGCAGGACACGCGCGCCGCCATCAACGTGGAAAATTTTGCCGGGGCCATGCGGGCCTTGGCCGAGCTGCGCGCGCCGGTCGATGCCTTCTTCGACAAGGTGACCGTGAACGCCGCCGACACCCACGTGCGCGCCAATAGGCTCGCCCTGCTGTCCCAAATCCGCGCAGCCACGCTCAACGTCGCCGACTTCTCCAAAATCACGGGCTGACCACATGGTGCTGCCCAGCCAAAACGCCGGAAGGCGTTAAGATAAGCTGTCGCGCAACAGCGCCGGGACGAACTTGGCCTCGGTCCAAGGCGTGGTCACTCCAGCCTGCAGCAGCAAAGCCTTCGTCTGCCGCGGGTGACGTTCGGCAAAGCCCAGCGCCGTCGGCGCGCCGCCGGATGTTCCCAGCCCGGCCAGGCTCTAGTCACGCGCACCCACAGCCGTCCATGCGCGCAACCTTTATGGCAGGACGCCGCGAGTCCGCCGAGGTGGCGCCCAGCTCATGGGGTCGATCGTGGTAGCGGGAAAGGGGTCGGCGCGCTCCGCCGTCAGCGGTCCTGGCTGGCTTGAGCCGCGGGCCCGCGGCTCATCGTCGAAATCGGCAAATTCAACCCGGTGCGGTCGTGGGCTATAACGAGGCACGAGCAAGCTTCCCTCAACCTAGGAGAACGCCGCCATGGCCGTCGCCCTCTTCATGGTGCGAGCCACCATCACCAAGGACAAGGACGTCGCCTTCAACCGCTGGTACAACGAGGAACACGTGCCGCAGGTTTTGCAGTTCAACGGCGCCGTCAGCGCGCGCCGCTACAAGAAAATCCTGGGCGAGGACAAGTTCGAATATATGGCCCTTTATGAATTTGCGAGCGAGGAGGTCTTCGGCCGGTTCCTCGACTCCGACCACCTCAAAACCCTGGTCAGGGACTACGACGCCAACTTCGGCGGGGCCTCAGACCGGCAACGAGCGGGCTACGTGCAGATCTTTCCCTAGTCGCCGAAACAAGGGCCGGGCGCCCAAAGAGAAAGGCAGGACACCGATGCGGGTGGGTGCCCTGCCTGCAAAACCAAGAAAAGGTACTCGGGGATACCAGGGCGGCGCCCTTGCGCGGCGCGTTCTTAGCGTCCCTTTACGACCCCAAGAAAACGTTGAACCACAGAGTCGGTTCCATCGGCATTTGCAATTTATCCACCGCCACGTGGACGGAACATTCCTGGGAGCGGCCCCGGCGGACCTCGCCCGGCGAGCCGCAAGTTGCCGCTGGCGCTGGCAAAATCGCCAAGATCTCGGGGGCCGACGGGACGCAAAGGCCTCGGGTTGCCAGGGCGCCAATGGCCGGCTGCTGACGATCGTCGGCTCCGTTCCCATATCCGGAACGATCACAATCACGGAACCGGAGGCATGCGCACCAATCGCGTGTCCATAGCTGGACTTGCGGCCGATGCCGCGGGGCTTTACTGCGCCCCGGGCGGCTTTCACATCGACCCGACGCGCCCGGTTGCACGGGCAATTATCACCCATGGCCACGCCGACCACGCCCGACCCGGCCACGGCGCCGTGCTGGCAACGCCCGAGACCATCGCCATCGTGAAGACGCGCCTGGGGGAGACCGCAGCCGGCAGCTTTCAGGCCCTCCCCTACGGTGAACCCTTGGACCTCGGCGGCGCGACGGTGTGGTTGGTGCCGGCCGGGCACATTCTGGGCAGTGCCCAAGTCGTGATCGAACACCGGGGCGCCCGCGCAGTCGTTTCCGGCGACTACAAGCTTGAGCCCGATCCAACAGCGGCGCCGTTCGAATTGGTCAGGTGCGATCTGTTCGTCACCGAGGCCACCTTTGGCTTGCCGGTGTTCCGCCACGAGCCGGATGACCAGGAGGTCGGCAAGCTCTTGGCGTCGGTCGACGCCAATCCCGATCGCACGCACCTGATCGGCGCCTACGGCCTCGGCAAGACGCAGCGGCTGATCGCCCTGTTGCGCGCAGCCGGATATGATCGGCCGATTTGGTTGCACGGTGCCAACCAGGTGCTGTGCGACCTCTACCGGTCGCTTGGCATCGATCTGGGCGAGCTCGCGCACGTCAGCCAGGCCACCACCAAGCTGCCCGGCGAAATCGTGCTCTGCCCACCTTCCGCGCTCAACGACCGCTGGTCGCGGCGGCTTGCCGACCCGGTCACCGCCTTTGCCTCAGGCTGGATGCGTGTGCGCGCACGGGCCCGGCAAAAGGGTGTCGAGCTTCCCTTGGTGATCTCCGATCACTGCGATTGGCCAGGGCTGGTAGCGACCATTGCCGCGACGGGGGCCGAGGAAATCTGGGTGACGCACGGGCGCGAGGACGCGCTGGTCCGTCAAATCGGCCTGATGGGCAGGCGCGGTCGGGCGCTGGCCCTGATCGGCTACGAGGAGAACGAGGGCGAATGAGAATTCCCGACACGCGGCTGGTGCTGCCGGGCGCAGCTCCCGCGAGACCCCGCGCTCCGGCGCGCTCGGCCCAGGCGCGCCCATGAAAGCCTTCGCCCAGCTGCTCGACCGCCTGTCCTATAGCCCGAGCCGCAACGCCAAGCTGCGGCTGCTGCGCGAATACTTCCGCAGCACGAGCGACCCCGACCGCGGCTGGGCCCTGGCCGTGCTTACCGATGGCCTACCGTTCTCGTTGCCGCTACGGCGTGCGCTTCTCGACATGATGGCGCGCCGCATGGACCCAGAGCTGTTTCGCCTCTCGCGTGATTATGTCGGCGATACCGCCGAGACCATCGCGCTGGTCTGGAGCACCCCGACAGCGTCGCGCGGGAGCACGGCGGCCGCCCGATCGCCGGCGGCCCCGGGAGAGGCGGGCCTCGCCTCCCCCGATTGCGACCGCCCTGCGCGCCTTTCCGAAATCGTCTCGGAGCTGGCGCTAGTCGGCCGCAATGACCTTGCGCCGCGCCTGGAGGCGTGGCTCGACCAGCTGGACGCGACGGGCCGCTGGGCGTTGTTGAAAGTCTTGACCGGGGCTCTGCGCGTCGGCGTCTCCGCCCGCCTGGCGAAGGCCGCCGTCGCCGAGATGGCGGGCCTCGGCGTCGATGACATCGAGCAGATCTGGCATTCGCTGACGCCACCCTATGCGCCCCTGTTCGCCTGGCTCGAGGGCCGCGCCGCCAAGCCCGATATCGGCAGGGCGCTGGTGTTTCGACCCCTGATGTTGTCGCACGCGCTGGAGGCGGCGGACTGGGCGGCGCTCGATCTGGCGCAGGTCTCGGCCGAATGGAAGTGGGATGGTATTCGCGTGCAGGTGGCAGCCGGCAACGGTGAGGTCAAACTTTTCTCGCGCAGCGGCGAGGATATCTCATCAGCCTTTCCGGATCTGGTCGGCGGCTGGCAGTTCGATGCGGTGCTCGATGGCGAGCTGTTGGTGGTGCGCGACGGTGAGGTCGCCCCCTTCAACGACCTGCAGCAGCGCCTCAACCGCAAGCGCGTGAGCAAGCGCCAGTTGGAGCAGTCTCCCGCCCACGTGCGCCTCTATGATGCCCTGCTGATCGATGGCGAGGACCTGCGCCAGCAGCCGCTCCTTGCGCGGCGTGCACGGCTGGCGTCCTGGCACCAGCGCCTTCGTCCCCCCCACAGCGATCTCTCCCCGTTGATCGAGGTCGCAGACAAGGCGGAACTGCAGCGGCTGTGGTCGCAAACCCGCGCCACCGGCATCGAGGGTATCATGCTCAAGCGGCGTGACAGCGCCTACGTCGCCGGGCGACCGAAAGGCCTGTGGTGGAAGTGGAAGCGCGCGCCGCTCACGCTTGATTGCGTGCTGATGTATGCCCAGCGCGGCTCGGGCAAACGCTCATCTTACTACTCGGACTACACGTTCGGCGCCTGGCGGACCGACGCCGAAGGCGGTGCCGAACTGGTGCCGGTCGGCAAGGCCTATTTCGGCTTCACCGATCAGGAGTTGCTTGAGATCGACCGCTGGGTGCGCACCCACACCGTCGAGAGCTTTGGGCCAGTTCGCGCGGTCGAACCCGAGCTCGTGTTCGAGGTGGCATTCGACGCGGTACAAAAGTCCACGCGACACAAGTCGGGTGTGGCCATGCGCTTCCCGCGCATCCATCGCATTCGCTGGGACAAACGTGGCACCGACGCCGACCGCCTCGAGACCCTGCAGGCAATGATCGGCGGCTAGCGGCTGGCGCGCTACAGGGGATCCCAATTGAAGACGTCCTGGGAACGATCGAGCGGATAGAAGGCGCTTTGGAACGCGGGCAGCATGGTCTCGGCGATCGACTGCGGCGTCCAGCCACCGTCCTTGTGCGCGACACGCAGGGGGCGCGACTGACTCATCAGAAAGATTTCATCCTTGCGCACGGCGAAGATCTGCCCCGAAACGTCCTTGGCAAGGTCGCTTGCCAGGAAGACGCAGATCGGGGCGATTTTGGAGGCCGTCATGGTGTTCTGGATCCGCTCCACCCGCGCCTTTTGCTCGGGGGTGTCGACCGGAATGGTGCCGATCAGTCGCGACCACGCAAATGGCGACACGCAGTTCGAACGCACCTTGAAGCGCGCCATATCGAGCGCGATCGATTTCGAAAGCCCAACGATGCCGAGTTTGGCGGCAGCGTAGTTGGCCTGACCGAAGTTGCCGACGAGCCCCGACGTGGAGGTAAAGTGGATGAAGGAGCCCTGCTCCTGCTCCTTGAAGTAGGGTGCGGCCGCTTTCGACATATAAAACGCACCGTAAAGATGCACCTTGATCACCGCATCCCAATCGACGACGCTCATGCGGTGGAAGATACGGTCGCGCAGGATGCCGGCGTTATTCACCACACAGTCGATGCGGCCGAAGTGATCGATCGCCGTCTTGACTATCCGCTCGGCGCCCTGCGGGTCGGCGACGCTATCCCCGTTGGCCACCGCCACGCCGCCGGCCTTGCTGATCTCGTTGGCCACGGCGTGTGCCACGCCGGTGTCGCTGCCGTCGCCGTCGGCCGAGCCGCCGAGGTCGTTGACCACGACCTTGCCGCCCTCCACAGCCGCAAGCATGGCGATCTCGCGACCAATGCCGCGACCCGCGCCCGTAACGACGATGACTTTGCCCTCGACGCACTTACTGGCCACTCGACGTCTCCTCACGTTGTCGCGGCCTTGAGGTCATGGCTGCAGACCAACCGCGACGTTGCCTTTGACCGTTCCTCTGACGCGCGCGCCCCGCGGCCCCTGGCGGACCGTGTTCCCCCCTTTTTCCCACGGGCCCAAGCGAGCTAAGCGCCGTACTTCCCGACGATGGAAATGGCGGCGACGTTGCGCTGTGGAAAACCACCGAGGTTGTGGGTCAGAGCAAACACCGGCTCCTGCGCGCGCTGGCGCTCGCCGGCGCGGCCCTGCATCTGCAGGTACATCTCGTAGATCATTCGCAGACCCGAGGCACCGATCGGGTGGCCGAAGCACTTGAGGCCGCCGTCGATCTGACAGGGAATCTTGCCATTGGCATCATAGAAGCCGTCAAGCACGTCCTTGATGGCGCCGCCTTCGGATGAGATGTGCAGGTCCTCCATGGTGACAAGCTCGGTCACCGAAAAGCAATCGTGCACCTCGATTAGGCTCAGCTGCTCGCGCGGCTTGTCGATGCCGGCCTCCTGATAGGCGCGCTTGGAGGCCACGCGTGTGGTCGCGAAGTAGCTGCCGTCCCAGGAGTTGTGCTGCGCTTCCAGGCCGTTGGAGACGGCCACCTGCAAGGCCTTGATCGAAATTAGGTCCTTCTTGCCAAGGCTTTTGGCGACCTCGGGCGTGGCGACGATGGCGCAGGCCGCCCCGTCGCTCACTCCGCAGCAGTCATAAAGGCCGAGCGGTTCGGCCACGGTCGGCGCGTTGAGGACAGTTTCTATGGTGATCTTGTTGCGCAAATGCGCCTTAGGATTCTTGGCGCCGTTATCGTGGCTCTTGACGGAGATGTGGGCCATCGCCCGCTTCAGGTCCTTGGGCTCGACGTTGTGCTTGGCGCGATAGGCCGCGGCGAGCTGGGCAAAGCTACCCGGCGCCGATGCGTTGGGATTGACCATGTCGTTAAGCGGCCCGCGGCCACGCTGGGGCAGTCCCCCGTAGCCCGTATCCTTCAACTTTTCCACGCCCAGAGCCAAGGCAACATCGGCCGCACCGGAGGCCACGGCATAGACGGCGCCGCGAAAGGCTTCGGTTCCACTGGCGCAATAGTTTTCTACGCGCGTCACCGGAATAAAGGGCAGCCGCAGGGCGACGGCCAGCGGCGTCGCCGATTTGCCGACGTGCTGCTCCTCGATGGCCGTGGAGAGCCACGCCGCGTCGATCTGCTTGGTGTCGATGCCAGCGTCGGCGATGGCCTCGGTGTAGGCCTCAACCATCAAGTTGTCGGCTTCCTTGTCCCAGCGTTCGCCGAACTTGGAGCAGCCCATGCCTAGGATGACGACCTTGTCCTTGATACCCTTTGCCATGTCTCAAGCCTCCTTGGCTTTGGCCGCAACGGGCGTGGCCTTCCAATAGTAGCGTCTGAAACCCCGCGCTTGATCGATGTCCTTGATGCGGAACACCATCTGCATGGGCTGGCCGACGTGCAACGCCTCGGCGTCGATATCGGTGAAGTCGATCATCACCCGGCCGCCATCTTCGAACTCGACCATACCGTAGCAGGCGGGCGGATCGGGCGAGTAGGTCAGCCGGTCGGCGGTGTAGGATTTGATGCGCGCGCGCTGGTCGGCGAAGGGGTGCAGCTCCTGGGTACCGATGGCGTTGCAGTTGGGATTGACGCAAATGTCCGATCTCGGAAACTGTAAGGTCCCGCATTTGCTGCATTTGCCGCCGCTGAAACTGGTCACAGTCTCCCGGTTACGCCACATCGAGGAAAGCGGTGTGCCCTTGTCGGTCTCGGAACGCATGCCGCGCTCGAGTTCGATCAAATCGTTGAAGGCAAGGTAGCGGCCGTAGCTCGCCTCCTCCTTGCGCCGAGCCAAGTAACCGGATACGCCCAGTCGCTGCGGCAGCTTGGCGATGGCGGGTGTCACCTCGAGCAAAAGCGCATCGGCGCCCTGTCCAAAGCCCACAAGCAGGATCTTTTCGCCGGCCTTGGCCTTCTCCAGCACCGAGACCAGCAGCATCAACGGATGCGCCGCGCCCGTGTCCCCCAGATTGACGTGCAGTGGATCGCAAACTGCCTTTTCCTCGATGCCGGCCGCCTTGGCGATCGCATTGGTGACGCGCGATAGCGTCGCCGGCATGCAAAAGTGCGTCACCTCCTTAGCGACCGTGTTGCCCACCTCGAGGCAA
>DATMZT010000082.1:0-11320 GCA_035573335.1 Hyphomicrobiaceae bacterium
CGGTCGCCGAACTTGAGAAACGGCGTCTTGGGGCGACCTTCGAGGATGGTCTCGACGGTGCGCGCCTCCGCCAGGCAGGTATAGCCCGCACCGCCAAGGTCTACCGGCTTTGCCGGACCTACCTCGCCCTTGTTGGAAACCGTACCGGAACCGACGATGCTGCCGGCGCCAAGGCAGCGCGTCTTGGCAGCGTGCTGGATCAGCTCGGGAAACGAAAAGGTCATGTCCACGCCGGCGTTGGGTCTGCCGATGAGTTTGCCATTGACCCAAGCCAGCAGCGGCAAATTGAGCTTGCCATCGCGCCAGGCGGCGCCGAGTTCGGCGGCGGTCACGGCGACCGGCGAGAACGCCGTCGACGGCTTGCCATGGAAAAATCCGAAACCCTTGCCGAGCTCGCTAGCGATCAGATTGCGCAGCGAGACGTCGTTGGCCAGCATGATAAGCCGAATGCGCTCGGCCGCCTCCTGCGCCGAGGCCCCCATCGGCACGTCGCCGGTGACGACGGCAATCTCGCCCTCGAGGTCGATGCCCCAGGCCTCATCGGCCATCTCGATGCGATCGTTGGGCCCAAGTAAGGTATCCGAGCCGCCCTGGTACATGAGGGGATCGGTCCAGAAGCTCGTGGGCATTTCGGCGCCGCGCGCCCGGCGCACAAGTTCCACGTGGCTGACGTAGGCCGAACCGTCGGCCCACTGGTAGGCGCGCGGCAGCGGTGCCATGCAGCGGCCGGTCCGAAAATCCTCGGTTGCGAAGCGCGGCGGTCGCCGTCCGTCCGCGGCCGCGTTGAGCTCGGCATAAACGCGCTCGACCTTGAGCGAAAGGTCGTCCCAGTCGTCCAACAGCTGCTGCAGTGTTTCGAGGCCGGCGATCACGGACGCTGCCGGCACCATCTTGCGCAGGTCGCGCGAGACGATGATGAGGGCTCCGTCCCGCGTGCCATTGCGATAGGTTGCGACCTTCATGACGCGCAGGCACCGAGCCTGGCTGCGTTGCCAGCCAACCAAGGCGAAGAGTGTGGCGGGCGTCGGCTCATCGTGCCCCGGTGAACTGCTTCTCGAGCGGTGTCCAGCAGGCGGCGTAGTCCTCCTGCAGCGTCTCCAGCTCGGCGGCAAACTTCGTCAGGTGCTGGGGAAAGCGGGTCTCGAACATGAAGGCCAGCGTGTTGCTCAGTTTGACCGGCTTCAGCTCGTTTTTGGTGGCGTGGTCGTAGGCGGCCTTGTCGGGCCCGTGCGGCAGCATGCAGTTGTGCAGGCTCATGCCGCCGGGAACGAAGCCTTCCGGCTTGGCATCGTAGATGCCGTAGATCAGACCCATGAACTCCGACATGATGTTCATGTGGTACCACGGCGGGCGGAAGGTGTGTTCCGCGACCGCCCAGCGCTCCGGGAAAATGACGAAGTCGACGTTGGCCGTGCCGGTCGTCTCGGACGGCGCCGTCAGCACCGTGAAGATCGACGGATCGGGATGATCGAAGGCGAGAGCCCCAACCGGCGAAAAGTGACGCAGGTTGTACTTATAGGGCGCGTAGTTGCCATGCCAGGCGACGACGTCGAGCGGGGAGTGACCGATCTCGCAAACATTGAAGCTGCCGCACCATTTGACCGTCAAGCGGCAGGCCTGTTCGCGATCCTCGAAGGCGGCAACGGGCGTCTTGAAATCGCGTGCATTGGCCAGACAGTTGGCGCCGATGGGCCCGCGATCCGGCAGGCTGAACTTGGCGCCGTAGTTTTCGCAGAGATAGCCGCGTGCGGCGGCTTCGAGCAGCTCCACCTTGAATTTCACGCCGCGCGGGATGACGCAGATTTCCCCCGGCTCGACCTCGATGCGGCCGAACTCGGTGAAGAAGCGCACCGCGCCGAGCTGCGGCACAATCAGCATCTCGCCGTCGGCATTGTAGAAGTACTCGTTTTGCATCGACTGAGTGATGAGATAGACGTGCGCCGCCATGCCGGCCTGGGTGTTGACGTCACCCGCGGTGGTCATGGTGCGCAGACCCGTCAAAAAGGTGACCTTCTCGCCGGGCAGGGGCACCGGTCCCCAGCGCAGCTGCCCGATGGCGCGCTCGTGCTCGGCCGTTGCCGGTGCCGTCTTCCAATAGGGCAACGCCGTCCGTTTGAACTTCGGGGTATGCTTGACCGACGGTCGGATCCGATAGAGCCACGATCGCTCATTGCTGCCGCGCGGTGCCGTGAAGGGCGAGCCGGACAGCTGTTCGGCGTAGAGGCCGTAGGCGGTCTGCTGCGGCGAGTTCTGCCCCACCGGCAGGGCACCGGGCAGGGCCTCGGTTTCGAAGTCGTTGCCGAAACCCGGCATGTAGCCGGCCGCCGTCGCCTGGCTCCATTGCGCGCCGTCTTGCGTTCGCGTTTTGCTAGCGTCTGCCATGGTGCCGTCCTGCCAATTTCTGCGGCCAATACCGCGGGCCAATACCTGTGACCAACGCCCATGATTGCGGCCGGGCTCCGCGAGCGCCTGGTCGCACCTTGAGGGTCGCCGCCAGGCAGCGCCGGGCCCTGGACGGGCGCGCTCAGGAGCGTGCGCGCTCAAGTGTTCGCCCGGTGCGCCCTTGCGTGCACGCGGGGCTCCCCGCCGCATACTAACCCCTCCCCGGCAACGAGCGCAAAGCGGGGGGCCCCGGCGCCGGCGCGGGCGTGGTGACATCCAAGGCGGGCCGGCTTAAGGTGCGCGCCACACATAGGGGGACATCCAGTGCCAAACGGCCCAAGCCATTGGGGTCCGAGCGCTTGCGCGTCGGCCCGGCAGAGGCGATGACGACGTGTTCGGCCGCGGCACCGCCGCCCTGGTATGACATTGTGGGTCGATCGTGCCGGATTGACGGGTCGATTTGGCCAAGCCTGGTGCAGATTTGAAAAGGGTCGCAGATTTGGAACGGTGATATGAGCGATCTCGACTATGAGGCCCAGTACAACAACCGGGCCCGGGTACCCGAATACGTCGACATCAACGCACGCTGGCTTGCGGCCTCGCGCGACTATCGCCGCATAAAGGGGGCCGAGCTCAACATCGCCTACGGGCCGGGCGAACGGCACCGCTACGATCTGTTCCCCACGGACGCCGATCCCGCGCCGCTCTTGGTCTACATCCATGGCGGCTACTGGCAGCGCGGCGACCGCACGGAGTATGCCTTCCTTGCCCGCGAGCTCAACGCCGCCGGCATCGCCGTGGCCTTGCCCTCCTATTCCCTATGTCCGGCCGTCAGCGTCATGGACATCGTCGGTGAGCTGCGATCCTTTCTCGCCGCCCTCTGGCTGCGGACCCGCATGCATCCCCTGGTGATCGGTCACTCCGCCGGTGGGCACTTGACCGCGGCGATGTTGGCGAGCGACTGGGGCGGCATCGCCGGGGTCCCGGCGGACCTGGTTCGGGCTGGCTATGCCATCAGCGGCGTCTTTGATTTGCCGCCGCTGGTCGGCACCAGCTTCAACGAGGCCTTACGGCTTTCGCCGGAAGCGGCGCACGCGGCCAGCCCGATGTTTTGGCCAGCACCACCCAAGGCGCGCGTGTTCGCGGCCGCCGTCGGCGGCCTTGAAAGCGAGGAGTTCCTGCGCCAAAGCCGGGCCATCGCGCACACCTGGCGGCAGGCCGGGGTCACCGCCGAGGATGTAGTGGTGGCCAATACCAACCACTTCACCATCGTCGATGAACTGACCCGGCCGACGAGCCCGATGTTCAAATCGGTGGTGGCGCTCGCCCGCACGATTGCCGTGCGCTGAGGTGGGGCGGCGGCTCAGGCGGCTCGCACCAGGCGGTGGTGCAGCTCCAAAACCGCGATCATGAAGCCCACGCGGTCCTCGGCGGCTTCGCTGATGACCGAAAAATAGTTCGGTGTCTGCGGCACGATTTCCCCGATCACCTCGCCCAGCTCGAACTTCAAGTCCGCGTCGTGCTTGCGGGCGATGGCCTGCATGCGACCGTTCTCGGCCAGGCAGCTCATGTAAAGGCGGCGGATGCCGCGGTTGCGGGCCGCACGCACGACCCGCCCCATCAGCTCCGAGCCGATACCGTTGTCCTGGTGCATCCGCTCCACGGAAAAGGCTGCCTCCGCCTCGAGGCCCCACACGTCGCCGAGCCGTCGCAGTTCGGCGGCCCCTCGCACGTGGCCATCGACGATGTAGGCAAACACGATGCTGCCGAAATCGCTCATGCGCTCGGCGTAGGTTTCGATGAATACGTCCGAGACCGCATGCGCAAAGCGCAGCCGGCGGCTCTCCTTGTCCAGCCGCAGCAGGTGTTCGCGAAAGAGGGTGGCGTCCGTCGGCCACAGCTTGCGGATGGTTCCCTCGCGGAAAAGCTGATCGCTCATGATCATCTCCGTTCTGCCGGCCGACCGCCGGTTGTTTTCAAGCTGCGGCCGGTGCCCGTGTAGGAACTCTTTTGCACTGCAAAATAGACAGCCATAATGACGGCCCGATGAATTCAAAAAAGTGTTATCTGCCAATGTGCAAAAATGATGCTGCATTGCCACATGTGGCGCCCCGTCGCGGCCGCGCCGGCGCGCTCCTTTTGGCGGCCGTGCGTGCCCGGCGATTGGGCAGGCTCGGCAGCGGGCTTGGCGCTGGCGCACCCGAGCGCGCCTTGACCAACCGGGCGTGGACGCGATAGCCGAGGCGGCGATGACGGTGCTTGATGACTATCGCGCGCTGCTGGCTGCCGGCGCCCTTGAGGCCGACGCGGCGCAAGCGCAGGTGGCGGCCAAACTCGACCGGTTGGTGCAGGATTTGCGCCACTGGCGGCCGAAACGAGGCGGGCTTCCGGGCCTGTTTGAGCGTTCCACGCCGGCGCCCAAGGGGCGCTACATTTTTGGTCCCGTTGGCCGCGGCAAAACCATGCTGATGGATATGTTCTATGCGGCCACAAAATTCAAGCCGCGCCGGCGCCTGCACTTTCACGCTTTTATGAGCGAGGTGCACGACCTCATCAATGCGACGCGCAAGGAGGTGCCGGGCGATCCCATGCCGCAGGTCGCACGCACGCTAGCAAGCCGGTCCCGCCTTCTGTGTTTTGATGAATTGCATGTCACCGACATTGCCGACGCCATGATTCTAGGTCGCCTGTTCGACGGCCTGTTTGCAGCCCAGGTGGTGCTGGTGGCGACGTCGAATGTGCATCCCAGCGAGCTTTACAAGGATGGCCTCAATCGCCAGCTGTTTGGCCCCTTCATCGACCTCATCATGGCCAACATGGAAATCGATGAACTGCGTGCGGCCAAGGATTTTCGGCTCGCCAAGCTGTCGGGTAAACCCCTTTACTTTCGGCCGGCCGATGCGCGGGCGCGCGCGGAGATGGACCGCCTTTGGCGCGAGTTGACGCGTGGCCATCCCGGTGCCGCCGTCGACATTGATGTGAAGGGCCGCACGCTCCACGTACCCCAGGCCGCCATGGGCATCGCCCGCATGTCGTTTGCCGAGCTGTGCGAGCGGCCGCTGGGGACGCTCGACTACCTGGCGCTGGCGCGCAATTTCCACACCATCATGATCGACAATATTCCGGCGCTAACCGTGGCGCAGCGCAGCGTGGCGCGCCGTTTTGTCAATCTGATTGACACGCTCTACGACGCGCGCGTCTGCCTGATCGTCTCGGCGGCGACCGAGCCCAAGGGCCTGCTGCCGCAAAACGAGGCGGGATTGCTTGTCGATCGTACCGTCTCGCGCTTGGTGGAAATGCGCTCCGAGGGCTACCTCACGGGCCGCCTGGAGCGCATCAAGGCACACGTTCCCGTGTGATCGCCGCGTCACGAGCGGCAACTGCGGTCGGCGCCGCGGCCGTGGCGGCGCCGAGCCGCGGTTTGCCCAGGCTGCCAAAGCTGCGGTTGAGCCGCTTGAGCTTGCGGCGATAGTCGAAGTAGTTGACCTCGAGCCGGTGGCGCTCCGAGGCAACGAAACGCGTGCGCTCGCGCCCGGCGTCGGCCAGCCCGGCGCGAAATTTCCTCCAGCGCTGCGGCGCGCGCCGTTGCGCGATGATGGAGCTCGCGATCGCCTGCGCCTGATAGTCGGCCAGACGCCACATGCTGCCGTTCGCCTGCACCAAGCCCACGGCAAACAGGTTGGCATGCTCGGGGTGAAAGACATGGTGAACGAAGCGGGGGCGGCCATCGGCGCCAAAGCTGATTTTCTCGTCCAGGAACGGCAGCACCGGCCGATAGCCGGTGGCGAACACGATAAGATCGACGCGCTCGGCGCTGCCATCGGTGAAGAGCACGCGCTCCCCGTCGTAGCCGGCAATCTCCGGCTTTACGATCAGGCTGCCGTGCGCGACGAGGCGCGGGATCTCGTCCGTCATGGTTGGATGCGCCTGGTCGATGGCGTGGTCGGGCTGCGGCAGGCGGTAGCGCGACGGTGGCCCTTGCAGCAGCCACAGTGTCGCCTGGAACAGCCATCGCTTGAAGAGCCGCGGCAGCGGCACGATCTCGGCCCAAGCAAGAACGTCCCCGGTCGGGAAGCCGAGCACGAACTTGGGCACGAACCAGTAGCCGCGCCGCAGGCTCAAGAACACCCGCGAGCGACCGTGCACGGCATCGCGGACGACGTCGGCGGCCGAATTGCCGCAACCCACCACCAGGACACGCTTGTCGCGCACCTGCAGCGGGCTCTTGTAACGCCGCGAATGCATGATCTCGCCGGCGAAGGCGCCGGGATAGGCGGGCAGGCGGGGCACGTCGTGGTGGCCGCTGGCGATCACCGCACCCAGGTAGCGTCGCGGTTGAGCCTCGCCGGCGACGCTGACCTCCCAACCCCCGTCGGCGCTCGCTGCCAGTCGGGTGACGGCCTTGCCGAGTTGGATGTGGGGGCTCAGGCCAAACTTGGCGATGTAGCCGCGGAAGTAGGACAGCACACGCTCATGACTAGGATATTCGGGATAATCCTCATCGCGCATGGGCAGGTCATCGAAGCCGGTCGAGCTGATGCAAGAGACAAGGTGGGTGGTCTCGTAGACGATGCCGCTCGGGGTGGCGATATTCCACAGGCCGCCGATATCGGCCTCGCGCTCGAGACAATCGAAGGCGATGCCCCGCGCGAGGAAGGTCTTGGCGGTGGCTAGTCCCGAAGGTCCGGCGCCGATGATGACGTATTTGTCCTGGGTGCGTTCAGCCATCTAGGCGCTAAACTCTGTGCTGGGCCATCCCGTTGCGCCGGTCTGCCGGCGACCAGGAACGACCTAGGCGGTGGCGCGGCCGCCGGCAAGGTGACGGATGCGCGCTGGCCGGCCTCTTCCGGGCGGCCGCTGCAGCGGCGCGGCGGCCCTTTTCCTTGAACCGCTGCAGGTTTCGGGCTAACCAACCGCGCGAGCCCCATCCCGGCGCACACTTCTAGCCTTGGTCAGAGGACGGCGGCGTCTCACAAGCCAGCGAGGAGCGGTAGGTATGGCGCGTAGCAAAATTGCACTCATCGGCGCAGGCATGATCGGTGGCACGCTGGCCCACTTGGTGGGTCTCAAGGAACTCGGTGACGTCGCCCTGTTCGATATCGTCGAGGGTGTGCCCGGCGGCAAGAGCCTGGACATTTGGCAGGCGGGCGCGGTGGAGGGCTTCGATGCCAAATTCAAGCCCGCCAATGCCTATGCGGACATCGCCGGAGCGGACGTCATCATCATCACCGCCGGTGTGCCGCGCAAACCGGGTATGAGCCGAGACGACCTGCTCGGCATCAATCTTAAGGTGATGGAGCAGGCCGGCGCCGGCATTAAGAAGTATGCGCCCGACGCCTTCGTCATCGTCATCACCAATCCGCTCGATGCCATGGTCTGGGCCCTGCAAAAGGCGTGCGGTCTGCCCAAGCAGAAAGTGGTTGGCATGGCCGGCATTCTTGATACCGGTCGCTTCCGTGCCTTCCTTGCCGAGGCGTTCGACGTTTCGGTAGAGGATGTCTCGGCGCTGGTTTTGGGCGGCCATGGCGACGACATGGTACCGATCGCGCGCTACTCGACCGTCGCCGGCATCCCGCTGCCGGATCTGGTGCGGATGGGCTGGACGACGCAGGCCAACCTCGATGCCATCATCGAACGCACGCGCAAGGGCGGCGGGGAGATCGTCAATCTGCTCAAGACGGGCTCGGCTTTCTATGCGCCGGCCTCCGCTGCGATCCAGATGGCCGAGAGCTACCTCAAGGACAAGCGCCGCGTGCTGCCGTGTGCCACCTATCTGAGCGGCGAATATGGTGTGAAGGGTCTTTATGTCGGCGTGCCGGTGGTGATCGGCGCCAACGGCGTGGAGAAAATCGTCGAGATCGATCTCAATCCCGCCGAGCGGCAGATGTTCTTGAAGTCGGTGGAGTCGGTGAAGGGCTTGATTGAGGCCTGCAAGAAGATTGCCCCGCAGCTGGCGTCTTGAGGCCATTCGTGCGGCCTAAGGCGCGCGCTGCAGTCGGCGGGCCAACGGGCGACCCGCTGAGAGGGCAAGCTTGGCGGCGCGAAAAAGATTTGGTGCCAAAGAGAGAATTGAAGCCATGGCCAAACGCGCTATCACCTCGGCAAACAGCAAGCCGATCGGTCCCTACTCGCCGGCGATCCAGGCGGGTGATCTCATCTTTATCTCCGGGCAAACGCCGCTCGATGCCGCCACTGGCAAGCTGGTCGAGGGCGACATTTCCGTGCAGGCCCGGCAATGCCTCGAGAACCTCAAGGGCATCCTCGAGGCGGCCGGTCTCGGCTTCGGCCACGTGCTCAAAACCAATATTTTCTTGACCAACATGGCCGATTTTGCCGCCGTCAACGAGGTCTATAAGTCCTACTTCGAGGAGCCCTATCCGGCCCGCTCCACGGTTGCCGTCGCGGCCCTGCCGATGGGCGCGGCCGTGGAGATTGAAATGATCGCCTCTCGCAGTGCACAATGAACCGCGCCCGGCCGAGCTGACGGCTCGGCGGCTCTGGTATATGGTATACCAGTGGGCCCGTCGGGGCCTGCGACAACGCCAATCGCTGGGGCTGCCATGAACATCCACGAGTATCAGGCCAAAGAGCTTTTGAGCCGCTGTGGCGCGCCGGTCCCCCGCGGAGCCATGGCGGCGACGGTGGAGGAGGCGGTCACGGCGGCTCAAGCCCTCCCCGGACCGGTCTGGGTGGTGAAGGCGCAAATCCACGCCGGCGGGCGCGGCAAAGGCACCTTTAAGGGGGCGGCGGCCGACGCCGGTGGTGGTGTGCGCCTCGCCAAATCCCTGGCCGAGGTGAAAACGCACGCCGAGCAGATGTTGGGCAAGACCCTGGTGACGGTCCAGACCGGGCCCGCTGGCCGCACGGTCAAGCGCCTCCTGATCGAGGAGGGATGCGAGATCGCGCGCGAACTCTACCTGTCCTGCCTCATCGATCGGTCCGCTTCGCGCCTGGCCTTCATCGCCTCCACCGAGGGCGGCATGGACATCGAGCAGGTGGCGCACGAGACGCCGGAAAAGATCGTCCGGCTGTCGATCGACCCGGCCTCCGGCTACGCACCCTTCCACGGCCGCAAGGTCGCGGCGGCCCTGAAACTCAAGCCCGATCAAATCGAGCAATGCGACAAGCTCATCGGCGCGCTTTATCGCGCCTTCGTCGAAACCGACATGAGCCTGCTGGAGGTCAACCCCTTGATCGTGAGCAAGGCCGGCAAGCTCCTTTGTCTCGATGCCAAGGTCAACTTCGACGACAACGCGCTGTTCCGGCACAAGCACAGCCAGGAGCTGCGCGACCTTGACGAAGAGGATCCAGCCGAGGTCGAGGCCTCCAAGTACGATCTCAGCTACGTGAAACTCGACGGTCAAATCGGCTGCATGGTCAATGGTGCGGGCCTGGCGATGGCCACCATGGACATCATCAAGCTCTACGGCATGGAGCCCGCCAACTTCCTCGACGTGGGCGGCGGCGCCTCCAAGGAGAAGGTGGCGGCAGCCTTCAAGATCATCCTGTCGGATGCCAATGTGAGAGGCATTCTGGTCAATATCTTCGGCGGCATCATGCGTTGTGACATCATCGCCGAAGGCGTGGTGGCTGCGGCCAAGGAGATGGCCATCAAGGTGCCGCTGGTGGTGCGGCTCGAAGGCACCAACGTTGAGCTCGGCAAGGACATCCTGGCCAAGTCCGGCTTGACGATCGTGCCAGCCGACAACCTTGCCGACGCCGCCAAGAAGATCACTGACGCCGTAAAAAGGGCAGCCTGAGATGGCCATCCTCGTCGACAAGACCACCAAGGTTCTCTGCCAGGGCATCACCGGCAGTCAGGGCACCTTCCACACCCAGCAGGCGTTGGCCTACGGCACCCAGATCGTTGGCGGGGTGACCCCGGGCAAGGGCGGCAGCAAGCACCCCGACGCCGCGCTCGCCGGTGTGCCGATTTTTGACACCGTGAGCGAGGCCAAAGCGGCAACCGGTGCCACCGCCACCTCCATCTATGTTCCGCCCCGCTTTGCCGCCGATGCTATTTTGGAGGCAATCGACGCGGAAATCCCGTTGATTGTCTGCATCACCGAGGGCATTCCCGTGCTCGACATGGTGAAGGTGAAGCGCGCGCTCGACGGCTCGAAGTCGCGGCTGCTTGGCCCCAACTGCCCGGGTGTGCTCACGCCCAATGCCTGCAAGATCGGCATCATGCCCGCCAATATCTTCACGGCGGGCACGGTTGGCATCGTTTCGCGTTCGGGCACCCTAACCTACGAGGCCGTGAAGCAGACGACCGAGGCAGGACTTGGCCAGTCCACGGCCGTCGGCATCGGCGGCGACCCCGTCAAAGGCACGGAGTTCATCGACGTTTTGCAGATGTTTCTCGCCGACGCGGCGACCCAGTCGATCATCATGATCGGCGAAATCGGCGGCGCGGCCGAGGAGGATGCGGCCGAGTTCATCAAGGCGGAGGCCAGGCAAGGCCGCAAGAAGCCGATGGCGGGCTTCATCGCGGGCATGACCGCCCCGCCCGGGCGCCGGATGGGACACGCCGGGGCGATCATCGCCGGGGGCAAAGGCAGAGCCGAAGACAAGGCCGAGGCGATGAAGGCGGCAGGCATCGCGGTGGCCGACAGCCCCGCGGCGCTCGGCACCACGCTTGCCATGGTGCTCAAGGGCTAGCCCGTCGCGAACCCGCGCGCTTGGGCCGCCACGGCGCCGTTGCCGCTGCCTCGTGCCTGCTGCCCGCCGCAAGGCAGCTCCCCGGCGTGAGCGCACTCGCCGGCACCGTCGGCTTGAGCAGCTCCTCGTTGAGCACGCTCCCTCGAGCAGGGTCCTTGAGCACGCCCTTTTGGTGGACGTTAGGCCCGCGTGCTTGCTCCCAAGCGCCGTCTCAAGCACCCGGTCGGGCACCCTTTTGCGCACCCTCTTGAGCGCCCTCTTGAGCGCCCTGGCCACA
>DATMZT010000083.1:0-14153 GCA_035573335.1 Hyphomicrobiaceae bacterium
GCCAACGTTACAACTAGCCAACGTTACAGCTAGCCAACGAAAATGGCCCGCCGACGGTCGAAGCCATCACGGCGGGCCGGTCCCCCAAGTTTTTCCTCTGGCGGCCGCGGGCTTTTCGCTTACCGCGTCCAGCCCGCAACCAGTGCGGCTTTTTCTTCCGCGTCGCGATAGAGTTTACCGCCGCTGGCGGCGCCAATGGCGGCCTCGAGCGCCACGTCGGCGGCATCGGCGCTTGGCCCCGAGGCCGGGGCGAAGCCCGCACCCGGGTTCACGGGTGTGGAGTCGAGCTTGGCGTGCGCCTGGACGGTCCACTGACCATCACCGCCGCGACAGGCAAAACCGGCAAAGTGCTCCTGCGCCATGCTTCTGAGCTCGTAGCGACGGCACGGCTGCTGGGCGATGGAGCGGAAGGTGAATGCTGCCTCGAGCTCCCAACTGCCAGCCCCGGCCAGCTCGGCCCGCACGGGTATGCCGCGGGCGGTATGCTCGAGCAGGTCCCGCAGGGGACCTTGCGCCGTCAGGCGGCCGTCGCTGACCCCGATGAAGCCCACCGTCGGCACCGACGAGGCGACCCTGGGTTGGAGCAGCGAGCCCAAGGCGGTACCGATCAACAAGGCCAGCGAAGCGGCTATCGCCATGGGATAGTGCTGATGCCAGGGATGCCGAGGTGCCCGCATGGGCCGGGCTTGCGGCAGTTGACGGACTTCGGCCGGGCGCGCGGGCGTCGGGCTGGGCGCCAAGTCGGCGCGGCGGATGCGGTCGATCAGCGGTTCGAGACGGTCGATGCCGATCGATTCGCGGAATAGGCTTTGGAGCGGAGACAATGTGGCTCGGAACTTTTCTACTTTCTGTCGGTACTCCGGATGCCTTTGCATGGCCGCCTCGACGGCGTCCCGCTCGGCGGGGTCAAGGACACCATCGGCATACGCCATCAACACTTCATCTGACACTACGGACACGACGAGTCTCCATTGTCGTGGTCGCCTTCGCAGGCGCCCCATTGATTGCATCGTGGATCGCCAGCCGCGCACGAGCCAACCGGCTCATGACCGTACCGACGGGGACCTTCAGAACTTCGGCTGCCTCCTGATAGGTTAAGCCGTCCACACATACCAAAGCGATCAGCACCCGATGCTCAGGCGAGAGTTGCTCGAGGCCGCGAAGCACCGCGGCAAGCTCCAGCCTGTTTTCCACAACCGCGCGCCCGTCGCTTCCGACCAACGTTTCGACAGCGTCGACATCAACCGATTCGCCGCGGAACCGATCCGCACGTTTCCGGTCGAGCCACAGGTTTTGCGCGATCCGAAACATCCAACTGTCGAGCCGCGTACCAGGCTGCCATTTGTCCCTATTGGCCAAAGCACGGGCACACGTCTCCTGCACAAGATCGTCACGCTGATCTGCATTTCCCGTCAGGGCGTATGCAAACCCGGCAAGGCGCGGCAAGAAGGCGATCATTCTCTCGCGAAAATCGTCGCCGCCGGCTTCACCTTGCGGGCCTGGCACATAACGTGCGGGATGCCCCCCTATTCCCTGGCGGGTTCCGCCCCGATGACCCGCAGCGGCAAGCGAAGCCTTTGAGCCCGTGGTCAATTTCATTGCCTGCCCAGTCCTTGCCTAAAAGAAACGGTGGTGTGACATTTTTCGCACGCTCGGCCGAAAGCTCCGTCATGCACGTCATTTTGGCCGTGGCAGGCGTAACACGCGGTGGGGGCGCTGGCTTTCGCGACCGCGCCCGTCTTGTGGCAGGCATGGCACTGCAGGGCACGGTGGGCGCCGGTCAGGGGGTAGGGGGTTTGCTTGTCGTGGTCGAAACGCCAGCGCGACCAGCCGTTGGGGTTGTGGCAGGTCGCACAATTGGGCCCCAGGCGGCCGGCGTGGTGCAGGTCCTGGTGGCAGCTGGCGCAGGCGCGGGAGGCATCCTTAAAGGAGGGGGTGCGATGGCAGGCCTCGCAGGGGACGGCGGCGTGCAGACCAATGAGGGGAAAGCGCGTCAGGTCATGGTCAAAGCTCACCGCCTGGCGCCAGCCCGTCTCCTTGTGGCAGCTCTCGCAGGCCGCCCCGAGCTGGCCCTTGTGGGGATCATCCTTGCGGTGGCAGGCGGCGCAGTTGGTGGCCAACCGGTCGCGGCGGGCGTCGCTGGTGTGGCAGCGTTCACAGGCGAGCTTGGCATGCGCGCCGCGCAAGGGAAACCGCGTTGCCTTGTTGTGGTCGAAGCTGACGGCTGTCCATTTGGTTGGGGCATGGCAGGTCTCGCACTTGCTGCCATTGCGCCCCGCATGCTTGTCCTGCAAGCCGTGGCAGGAGCTGCAGGCGGTGGCCAAACCCTGGTAGCGCTCGCCGGCGTGGCACTTGGCGCAGGCGACCTCCTTGTGGGCGGCCAGCAGCGCAAACTTCGTCTTGCCATGGTCGAAGGGTTTCACGCGCCTCCAGGCCTCCTCGCCGTGACAACCTTCGCACTTTTCCCCCAACCGGCCTTTGTGGGGGTCGATTGACCTGTGGCAGTCGAAGCAGCGCCCGGGCGTCTCGCGGTATTTCGTGTTCTTTACGTGGCAACCGTCGCAGCTGGCGCGTTTGTGTGACCCTGTCAGGGTGAAATTGGCAAAAGCGTGGTTGAAGGTCTCGCGATTGAGCTGAACGATGTCGAAGTCGCGCCCCTTATGTTCGGTGTGACAGGTCTTGCACTCGCCCTTGAGCGCTTCGGGGTGGCGGCCGTGGTAGTTGCGCTTGGCCTGGCGATCCGCCGCGATCGGTTTGTGGCAGGCCAGGCAGAGCCCGGACTGGGATTTCTGCGCGAACGGCTCATGACAGCTCTTGCAGGTCTTCTCCAGCTCCGCGTGCGCGCCGATCAAAGGTCCCGGCATGACCAGCTTTTCAAAGATGCCCTGCGCACGTGCCATGGATCCGGTCGCCAACAGCAGCAAAACGCCCAGTAATATCAATGTCCCGTGCCGTTGCACCGGCGTTCCGATCAGTACCGATGAACGGCAACCACGTGGATGACGGCCGCGAACAGGAGGATGGCAAACAGCGGCAGGTGCAGCACATGCCACAACCCAAACAGGCGCTCGTAGAACACGAAGGCGGCGGTCTTGTTGATGGCGGCGAGGTACTGCTGCAGGAGCGTGCGCACGGTCTTGGCGTGCCGACGCCGCACGCGCCACGACCATCCAAGCCGCTTGGCCTCCGCGCCGATATGTCGTTCGGCCACCCGGCTGAGGCGGGCCTTGAGGCCGAGCGATGCCAAGCGCAGGCGCAGTAAGGTAAAAAGCGAAGACAGCGCACCGCTGTGCCGACTGCGGGCGCGCTCGGCGTGTCGGTCGAGCGCGGCCAGGAAGTCCGCCGGCATCGACAGTCCGCCTTCGATGGCGCCCTTCAGCGCGGCGACGTCGGCTTGCAATTCGGCAATTTGCGCGCGACGGCCATAAAGGCCCAGGTGGATGCGGCCATACAGATAGCGACCGATGAGGCCGCTGCTGGCCACGGTCAGCATCGCCAGCAGGGCGACATTGCTGTTGAGCGAGCCCAGCTTGAAGTTCGCGTGCAGCAGGATGAGCGCCGGCCCGATCACGCCGAGCATCATGTGGACCCGGAACCAGCCGGTGACGCCGCCAAGGATCTTCAGGCCGGTCAGGCGTTTGCGCAGGGGATAGCCCAGCAGCAGCAGCATGGCGCTGGCGCCGCCGATGCCAAGCCAGTAGCCGACGCCGGCTTCCGGCGTCAGATGACCCTCATCACGCATCTGCCAGCCGTAAATCAGCGCCGCCGCCACGACGGCGGCAAAGGCGAGCGAGGGCAGCGCGCTGGCAAGCCCGGGCGGATTGCCCAAGGTCTTGGGTGGGGAGCGCCGTGGCGGCGGGCGCTCAGCTTCGCCCGCTTTGGCCGCTGCCGGTTTCGCGGCGCGGGCCGTGGGTCTTGCCGCTTGGCTCGGCGCAGCGGCCGCAGCTTCCGTGCGCCGCGGCACCGGTAAGGAGGCTGAAGCAGTCATCGTCCCCCCGCGCGCGCCAAGCGCATCTCGTCCCCCCAAGGAGGGTCGGTCCGGAAGCAGCTTCCGGTGGCTCGCTCGATGGTGGCGCCCCCGATCGAGACCCCAACACTACTTGCCACAAACGGGCGCTTTTGTGGCCGAAGCTTGGCGAAAGCATCGCCGCGAGCGCGGTCGTGCCGGCAGGCCCTGCCGAACGCGCTCGCGAATTTTTTGCGACGGAGCAGATCCCCGCAATTTCGCGCCAATGCAAGGGAATAGTCGCTTGGCAATATCGTTGTGCCGACGATATCGGCGCGCCGCGACGAGACGGATCGATGCGTCTGCTGATGAAATCGTTCACAACAAAGACCATCGCAATCGAGACGACGATCGCATTAACTATAGCACCGCTATGTTCGGAGCCGGCACGATGACGCCCTCGCTCGTATTGGCCCTCACTCTCGTCAGCGTCGCTGTTGCGGCGCTCGTCCTTGTCCTCGCCCGCGCCGCCGGCGGTCCGAGCCGCGAGCTGTCGCGTGCGCTCGCCCAACTCGGCGTCGTTCGCCTGAAGGAGCTTGAGCGTTCGTGGCGCGGCAGAACGGATGAGGCCCGCATCGAACTTCTCCGTCAACTGTTGGAAGAGGCGCGTTCCTCCCGCGCCTGGCGTTGGCCGAGCCGTCGCAAGCCGATGGTGCTGGTCGCCGCCAGCCTGCTCGCGCTGGTTTTGTGTGGCCTCACCCTGTTAGGTCTAGCCGGCGAGCCTGCGGCCACGCCGCGCTCCGCTGACGCCATGAGCTCGCCGCCGCCCGATCCCGACCTTGCGCGCCTGGAGCTGTACGCCAAGGCGAAAGCGCCGCGCCCGCCGGTGAGTGCCTCGGGAGCCAAAGCGGCGGAGCTGCCAGACGTCGACACCATGGTCGAGCGGCTGGCTCTGCGCTTGCAAAAGAAGCCGGACGATATCGAGGGCTGGCGCATGCTGGGCTGGTCCTATTTCAACCTGCAGCAGCCCGCCAAAGCGGTGGAAGCCTACGCGCGTGCCGTCGCTTTGGAGCCGCAGGGGGCGGCCCTCAGGAGCGCTTACGGGGAGGCCATGGTCGCCGCCGAGAACGGCACCGTGACGCCGCAAGCCGTCGAAACCTTCAATGCCGCGCTCGCGCTCGAGGCGAAAAACCCCAAAGCGCGCTACTTTGTGGCGCTGGCGCTGGAGCAGACCGGCAAGAAGAAGGAGGCGCTCGATGGTTGGTCCAGCCTGCTGGCGGAGCCAATGGCTGATGAACCGTGGGTGGCCGACCTGCGCCAGCGCGCGCAAAGTCTGGCGCGGGAACTTGGCGTCATTCTGCCGGCCCAGCCCCTGCTTGCGGCGGACGCCAGCGGCGAAACCGCGAGCCCCGCGGCGGGCAAGCTCGAAGTCAAGACGGGCCATGGCCCGCGTGGGTTGACGGCAGAGGAGATCAAGCTGGCGCAGGCACTACCGGCCGATCAGCAGCAGGCCATGATCCGCAACATGGTGAGCAGCCTGGCCGACCGGCTCGAGAGCAAGCCTCGAGACGAAGAGGGCTGGATGCGGCTGATCCGCTCGCGGGTCGTACTCGGCGAGGAAGGTGCCGCGCGCGAGGCGCTGGCACGCGCGCTTGCCGTGTTCGCCGATGATGCCTCGGCGGGCGGGCGCATTGCTGCCGGCGCCAAAGACCTGGGCCTCTCCAACAACTAAGTGCCGCGCCGGATTGGTAAGACGTGCCGCTTGCATTCGACCCCATTTTGGCCTTCTACGCCGTCCCGCTCGTCGTGGTGTGGACGGTCTATCTCGGCATGCGCAAGAAAGTCGATGCGCGCAGTCGCTCGACCCAGGCCGAGGCGAAGGAAGCAGGACTGACGGAACCCGCCTCGCTGCATCCCCTGATCGACCCGGTGAAGTGTTTGGGCTGCGGCGCCTGCGTTCGCGCTTGTCCCGAAGTTGCTTCCGGCCACCCCGTCCTCGGCATGATCGATGATAGGGCCGAGCTGATCGAGCCCGCGAGCTGCATCGGCCATGGCGCCTGCAAGGCCGCCTGTCCGACCGACGCGATCACCTTGGTGTTCGGTACGGAAACCCGCGGCATCGAGCTGCCGATCGTCAAACCCGACTTCCAGACCAATGTGCCCGGGTTGTTCATCGCCGGCGAGCTTGGCGGCATGGGTCTGATCCGCAATGCCATCGAGCAGGGCCGCCAGGCGATGGAATCGATCAAGGCCCTGTGCGCCGGCGGCCAGGCGACGGACATGCTCGATGTGGTGATCGTCGGCGCCGGGCCGGCGGGCTTTTCCGCTAGCCTCGGTGCCCTCTCCCACAAGCTCAAATTTGTCACGCTCGAGCAGGACAGTTTCGGCGGTACGGTTGGGCACTTCCCACGCGGTAAGCTGGTCATGACCGCCCCCGCCATGCTGCCGCTGATCGGCCGCATGCAGTTCCGCGAGGTGAGTAAAGAGACGCTGATGGCGTTTTGGCACGATGCCCTCAAGAAGACGGGACTGACGATCCGTTACGGTGAGCGCGTCGAATCGGTTGCGCGGCAGGGGGCGGGCTTCATCGTCAAGAGCAGCGCCGCCAGCTATCAGGCGCGCAGCGTCTTGCTGACGATCGGTCGGCGCGGCACGCCTCGCAAACTTGAGGTGCCGGGTGAAGAGCAGTCCAAGGTCGTCTACCGCTTGATTGATCCCGAGCAGTATCGGGGCCAACACGTCGTCGTGGTCGGCGGCGGCGATAGCGCGCTCGAGGCGGCCGCGAGCATCGCCGAGGAGCAGGGCACGACCGTCACGCTCTCCTACCGCAGCGAGGCGTTTGGCCGGGCCAAGCAAAAGAACCGCATCCGTGTCGATGCGGCGGTGAAGGCGGGTTCGCTCACCGTCATGCTCAAATCAAAAATTAAGGCGATTGGCGAGAAGGACATCCACATCGAGCACGACGGCAAAAAACTTAACCTCAAGAACGATGCCGTCATTGTCTGCGCCGGGGGCATCCTGCCGACGGCCTTTCTCAAGAGTTCCGGTATCGAAGTAGAGACCAAGTATGGCACGGCCTAGGTACGTCGTGGCCTGGAGCGGGCTGGCGAGCTTTGCGCTGATGGCGTTGCTGGCAGCCAATGCCGGCTTGGCCCAACAATCGGCGATCTCGGCGGCCGATGCCGCCCTGCGGGCGGGCGCGTTCGTTCGCGCGGCCAACTTGCTGGAACAGCAGGCCAAGGCCGGCGACCCGGAGGCGCAGTACAAGCTTGCCTCGCTCTATCGCCTGGGCCGCGGCGTCGAGCAGGACGAGGCGGCGGCGTTCCGGTGGATGAAAGCGGCCGCCGAACGCGGCCACGCCGAGGCGCAACTCAATCTCGCCAAGATGTACCTCGCCGGCCGCGGCGTCGCCGCCAATGTGGCCGAGGCCCGCGCCTGGTTGGCAAAGGCGGCGGCCAACGGCCGCAGCGAGGCCGCCGCGCTCGCGCTCGAGATCGGCCAGCAACCCCGCCGCGAGACGTCCAAGCAGGCATCGGCATGGTCGGCGGCGGTGGCACCCTCGACGACCGGGCCAGAACCGGCACCAGGATCGGCAAGAGAAGCGGTGGGGGGATCGGCGGCGGGGCCGGCGCGTAAGGACGTTGCCACCGGGCGCAATGGCTTGCCCGCCGTGCTCGATGCCGCCTGGCGCGGCCAGGCGCAGGCGCTCGGCCAACTGATTGCGGCGGGTGCCGGGCTAAGTGTCACCGATGAGGACGGCAATGCGCCGCTGGCCCTCGCCGCCGCCGGCGGCCATCGAGCAAGCCTGGAGCTCATCCTCGCCGCCGGTGTCGATCCCAACGCCCCGAATCGGGCCGGCGAAACCGCCTTGATGCTGGCGGCGGGGAAGGGCCACACGGACAGCGTCGCGCTCTTGCTGGCGCGTAATGCCGCCGTCGGCAGCCGCAGCGCCAGCGGCGAAACGGCGCTGAGCAAGGCCATTCGCGCCTGCAAAGTGGACGTGGCCAAGGCCTTGATTGGGAGGGGCGCGCGGGTCGCCGGCACGGTGGAAGGGGGCTTGACGATGGTGATGCTGGCTTCGGCCTTTTGCGCCGAGGCCATTGCGCTCTTGGACCCCGGCGGCGCCTCGCCCGTCAATGCCGTGGACGATCGCGGGCGCACGGCGCTGTGGCACGCCGCCGACCGTGGCAACGGTGCGGCGGTGCGGGCGCTGCTCGGCAAGGGGGCCGACGTCCAAATTGCCGACCAGCAAGGGTCCATGCCCCTGCTGCGGGCGATCGAAAGCGGGGAAAAAGAGGCCGCCCAGCTGCTTCTCGGCAAGGGCGCCGAGCTCGATCGGCGTTCATCGGCCGGCAATACCGCCTTGATGCTGGCCTCCCAAGCCGGTCAGCTCGAGGTGGTGCGCGCCCTCATTGAACGGGGTGCCGCCGCCGATCTGCGCAACGAGCAGGGCTATACGGCGCTGATGTTGGCCAGTGCAGCGGGCCACGGCGGAATCATCAAGGCGCTGCTCGAGGCGGGCGCCGATCGCGGGCTCAGGAACAAGCGACGGCAGACGGCCGTCGACATTGCCAATGCGTCCGGGCAGAGCGCAGTGGTGGAGCTGTTGAAATAGCGCCGGTCACTGGCGCCGCGCGGCAAAGTTTTGCGGCAGCGCGCTCGTGGTGCAGGGCACCCCGGTCGGTACCCACGAGGTATTGTTGAGGAAAAGATCGCAGCGTGTCAGCTGCCGACCGAGGTGGGTGTTCATACACACCGTATCGCCAAGGTGATAAGCTGCGCCCTGATAACGGCACAGGCATGGAATGGGCTGGCCGGTGGCGCCATCGATCACGCCATGGAACGGAGAGCTCGGCCATGCCGGCGGTGGGCCGGACCCTGGCGCCGGCCCGCCATGGTGAGCGTCCTCAGTGCGTGCCTGCGACCACAGCAAGGCGATGATCGTCGCCAGCGCGAGGACCAGCAGGCAGGACCGCGAGGTTGGTTTCGTTATCCCATGCACCTGACAGGCTAGCACGTTCGCCAGGGGACGAGGAAGCGGCGAGCCTGCAACGCTGCTAGCGCCTTTCGCGCCCGTGCCCGATCGCCGCCCCGAGCTGGACCATGAGACTGGCGCCAAGAATGAGGACGGCGCCAATCCAACCCAAGGCTGTCAGTCGCTCGCCCAGCAGCAGATAGGCCGCGGCCGCCGCAAACAGTGTTTCGGTGCCAACGATGATCGCGGCCTCCGAGGGAGGAGTGTACTGCATGGCGATGGTGAGCAGCGTAAACGTGAGCGCGCTCGAAAGCAGCCCAACGAAGGCGATCTCGACGGCGGCGGCGCGCAGCTGGGCAAGGCCAACGGGCTCGAGGGCGAGCGCGGCCAAGCCGGCCAATAGCGCGACCACGCCGAACTGCAGGGCGGTGAAGCCAATCGGGCGTCGATAGCGCGTGGCGCTCGCCGTGATCACGACCTGCACGGCCCAAAAGAACGCCGAGACCGCCACCATGATGTCGCCCCTCGAAAAGCCGCTGAGCGCGCCGCCGCCAAGCAGCCAGGTGCCGACCGCCGACATCGCCACTGCGGGCCACACCAACACGTTGGGCAGCTTGCCGCTCCAGCACAAGACGATGAGGGGCGTGATGACGACGTAGAGCGCGGTCAGGAAGCCGGTGTTGGTGACGGTGGCGGTTTCCAGTCCGGCTTGCTGCAGCCAACCGGCGATCAGGAAGGCGGCGCCGCCCAGGACGGAGGTCAAATAAAAATCCGAGCGGGCCGGCGCGGCCGCGCGCCTCGCTTCACGCACAGCCAACGGGGCGAGGGCGAGAAAGGCCACCAAGCCGCGCATGGCAAGGAACGCAAAGGGCCCGATCTGGGCCGTGGCCGACTTCTGGAACAGGAACGCCACGCCCCAGATGCCGGCGGTGAACAGTAACAGGAGGTCGGCGTGTAGGCGTGACATGGGGACCCAGAAGAATGCTGCCGGCTACCCATACCGCCTCAGCCTCACTCGGCAACAGACGCTGCGCCGCCCAATTACTAGTGGCGTGGACCTTGCATAGCGGTGTACACCAGTAAGCTTTTCTTTTGGGGGCTGCGATGAAGCGCCGCGATGTATTGAAGTCAGGTCTGGTCGTGGCGGCGGGCAGCGCGCTCGCTGCGCCCGCGATTGCGCAATCGGCGCCGGCGATTCGCTGGCGCTTGACGTCATCTTTTCCAAAAAGTCTCGACACCATTTACGGTGGCGGCGAGGTGTTTGCCGAGCGGGTGAAGCAACTTACCGACGGCAAATTCAACATCCGCGTGTTTGCTGCGGGCGACATCGTGCCCGCATTTCAGGCGCTCGATGCCGTGCAACAGGGCACGGTGGAGATCTGTCATACCGCCACCTACTATTTCGTCGGCAAGGACTTCACGATGGGGTTCGGCACGGCGCTCCCCTTTGGCCTGACGACGCGCCAGCAGAACGCCTGGATGTATGCGGCGGGCGGCATCGACACGCTGAATGCGTTTTTCAAGGACTTTGGCGTGATCGCCTTCCCCGCCGGCAACACCGGAGCGCAAATGGGGGGCTGGTTCCGCAATCCGGTGAACACGTTGGCCGACTTCAAGGGCCTGAAAATGCGTATTCCCGGTCTCGGCGGCCAGGTGATGGCGCGGCTGGGCGCCGTGCCGCAGGCCCTGCCGGGCGGCGACATCTACCCGGCGCTGGAGCGGGGCGCCATCGACGCCACCGAATGGGTTGGTCCTTACGACGACGAAAAGCTCGGCTTCTACAAGATTGCCAAGAACTACTACTACCCGGGCTGGTGGGAGCCGTGCTCGATGTATCACGTCATGGTCAACCTGCAGAAGTGGGCCGAGCTGCCCAAGCCCTATCAGGAGGCCGTCATGAGCGCCGCGCGCGAGGCAAATCTGGAAATGGTCGCCCAATATGACGCCAAGAACCGCTTGGCCCTGCAGCGGCTGAAGGCGGCGGGCGTGCAGGTGATCCGCTTTTCCGACGAAATCATGCAGGGATCCTACGCGGCGGCCAGCGCGCTTTATGAGGAGGAAGCCGGCAAGAATGCCAAGTTCAAAGCCATCTATGAGCCGTGGACGAAATTCCGCGCCGAGGAGGCGCAGTGGTTTGCCTTGGCCGAGTCGGCCATGGATCAGTTCTTCGCCACCAAGCTATAAAAGGCGCGAGGGCTAAGGGCGGGCATGCGCCTGCTATTAAAGTTTGCTGACGCCGTCGACGCCATGACCGAATGGATCGGCCAGTGGCTAAAGTGGCTTGTGCTGTTTTCCAGTCTGATTAGCGCCTTCAACGCGCTGATGCGCTACAGCATCCACTACAGCTCCAACGCCTGGCTCGAGATCCAGTGGTATATGTTTGGCGCGATGTTCCTGTTGGCTGCGGGCTATGCCCTCAAGCACGAGGAGCACGTCCGCGTCGATGTCCTGTTCAGCCAGATGACGCCGCGCCAGCAGGCGTGGCTCGACGTGTTTGGTGGTATCTTCTTTTTGATGCCAATGGCGGTGATCATCGGCTGGCTGTCGATCCCGATGGTGGTCAACTCCTTCCGCATCTGGGAGCATTCCTCCGATCCGGGCGGGCTCTTACGCTGGCCGATCAAGATCGTGATCCCGCTCGGCTTCGCGCTGCTTGTCATCCAGGGTGTGGCGGAAATCATCAAGAAATTTGCGATCGCCGTCGGCGCGCGGGAGCCGGGCAAGGCCTACGAACGGCCCGTACAATGATGGCCCGGCAATGACGCTTTCATTCGAAGTGATGGCGCCGCTGATGTTTGCGGGCCTGATCTTCTTCCTCCTGATTGGCTATCCGGTCGCCTTTTCCCTCTCGTTTGTGGGTTTGAGCTTCGGCTTTCTCGCCATCTATCTCGGGCATTTCCAGTTCATTTTGCTGCAGGCGCTGCCCGAGCGGATCTTCGGCATCGCCTCCAACCAGCTGCTGTTGTCTATCCCGTTCTTTACCTTCATGGGCGCGATCTTGGAGCGATGCGGCCTGGCCGAGGATCTGCTCGATACCATGGGACAGCTGTTCGGCCCGGTTCGCGGCGGGTTGGCCTATGCCGTGATCCTGGTAGGGGCGCTGCTCGGGGCAATCACCGGTACCGTGGCGGCCTCGGTGATCGCCATGGGCCTGATCTCGCTGCCGGTGATGCAACGCTACGGTTATGACCCCAAGGTCTCGACCGGGGTCATCGCCGCATCGGGCACCATCACCCAGATCATTCCCCCCTCGTTGGTGCTGGTCGTCCTGGCGGACGCCATGGGCAGGTCGGTCGGCGACATGTACGCGGGGGCTTTCGTCCCAAGCTTCATCCTGGTCGGCCTGTTTTGCTTATGGATCTTCATCGTCAGCATCGTCTGGCCGGAGAAGGTGCCCGCCCTGCCGATGGAGGTACGCACGGCGACCCTGGGCGTCCTATTCGTGCGCTGCATGGTCTCGATGGTGCCCTCGCTCGTGCTGATCTTCATGGTGCTCGGCACCATTCTGATGGGCCTGGCAACGCCGACCGAGGGAGGCGCCATGGGGGCGGTGGGCGCTCTGGCATTGGCCATCCTGCATCGGCGCCTGACCTGGGACCTGCTCAAGCAGAGTATGGACACGACACTCAAGCTCACGACCATGGTCATGTTTATTTTGGTCGGCTCGACCGTGTTCAGCCTCACCTTTCGCGGCGTCGACGGTGATCTTTGGGTTGAGCACATGCTGAGCCATCTGCCCGGCGGGGTGATCGGCTTTCTGATCTTCGTGAATGTGTTCGTGTTCTTCCTGGCTTTCTTTCTCGACTATTTCGAAATCGCCTTCATCATCATTCCGCTGCTGGCGCCGGTCGCCGAGAAGATGGGTATCGATTTGATCTGGTTCGGCGTGTTGATCGGTGTGAACATGCAGACCTCGTTCATGCACCCACCGTTCGGGTTTGCTCTGTTCTATCTGCGCTCGGTGTCTCCGCCCGAGATCAAGAGCACGGACATTCTGTTGGGGTCGATTCCCTGGGTGTTCATCATGATCATCATGGTCCTGCTGGTGATCCTGTTTCCCGGCATGGTCGATCTCAGCATCAAGATATTTGGGCGCTTCTAGCGCTACCTCGCGCCGCGAGTCGCCAAGGTCCGAAGCCCCGAGGCCAGGCTGTCCGGTGCCGCTGATGGCGCCAGCCTGTGAGGCCAAACCGCCTACAGCCCGCGCACCAGGTTCCCAACCATCAAGACGATATAGGCCACCATGGCGAGCCAATATTCCTGATGCGGCAGGTAGCGTGGCACGTTGATGCCGATGGCGCCGAACTTGGAGATCAGCGCCAGACCCGCCAGCAGCAGGGAAATCAGGAAGACGAATATCGATGGCGGGTTGAGACGCATGGCGCGCGCACTCCGGCAAGCGGCAAAAGAGTTCAGGTTCTCTCGAATAGTACGTGCTCGCACGGGGCGCGTGAATAGCGATCTGGCTGGAGCGTCGGGGAACACGCCTCCCGCGCCACCGTTTGCAGCCGCCGCCGAGGGAGGGGGGCCGTGTCGGGGATGCTTATCCGGGTTCGGGGCGTCCGGTTCGGCGCTAGAGGGCCTTCGGTTGCATGGCCGGCGCAGCGTCCGCCGGCGGCATCTCGACAATGAAGCGGACCGTGCGCTGATCGCGGCCACTGGCATCGATCAGGCGGCAGACGACGAGCATCAAGCGGCCCGGCACCAGGTTGCCGTCGGCCGTGGCGTCGGCTCCCAACGCCTTGATCGCGGTGACCTCGAATTGGCGGTTGTCACCGCCGGCGCTGGAAATGGCAATGCGGTCTCCGACCAGCAGCGGCTTGGCGAACGGGCTGGAACTGTCGGTGCTGGCCCGCGTCAGCCAATAGCCTTCATCGCCGACGGCAACACCGCCCCTCAAGGTCGCCTGTGCCGTATCGAAGGAAAGCTCCGAGCCCGATTGCCGCAGCGCCGAGCCGAGACCAAGGCCGAGCAGCACGTCGGTGCGCAGGACGGCGGCACCGGCGGCGGCGGCGATCAGGCACGCCGTGAGCATCGTCACGCGGCTCTTCCAAGCGGTTGGCTGCATTGTTGCCCTTTGTCTCATCAGCTGGTCCAATCGGTGTCAGGTACAGACTACAGCAACATTGCAAAAGTGTGGAGGAGGGTGGGGGAGAAGACCACCCTGACCTGTCATCCCCTCCTCCACACACCACGCCGCGGGGAGGCATATGCGCGGCGCAGATGACGCCA
>DATMZT010000084.1:0-2058 GCA_035573335.1 Hyphomicrobiaceae bacterium
TCGTCCGAAATTCCCAGCACTTGGCCTACCTCGATTTGACTCATTCCCTCATAGTGAAAGAGCGTCAGCGCCAGGCGCTGGCGTTCGGGCAAGGCCTTCAGCGCCAGATCCACGCGCCCCTTCAACTCGCGTTCGCTCAGGTGTCGCACCTGACCGGCAGGCTCCGACTGCTCGGGCAGTTCGTCGACCACCGACGTGCTGCGTCCCGCGCGGACCCGGTCGATGCAGAGGTTGGAGGCAACCCGCCGCAGCCAAGGACGCACCCCCCCGGGGCCCAACTCCAGCCCCGCGGCATTGCGCCAAAGCCTCAGCATCGTTTCCTGTGCCACGTCTTCGGCCTCTGCGTCGTCCTTCAGCATGCGCCTGGCAATGGCAAGAACGGTCGGCAAATGCCGGTCGACCAAGCCGCGAAAGGCTTGCGCCTCGCCCGCCGCCACCCGCGCCAGCAGGGACGCTTCCGCCTCAGCCTCTTCCGGCTCGGACCGCAAAACCGGGCCCGGCTCGCTCTTGCGCGCTAGCACGTTCATGCCTCGCCAGCTACCACCTCGAAGGCGACGCTTCACAGGGGATCTGAACCTGCCTTCCCACCGGCACCCTACCTCTCTCGCGGGGGCCAATCGAGGGGGGCGGGCTCACCCTTGAGTGCCTTAAACGCAGGGGATGGAGGGGTTCCGTCGCAGCCCAAGCCCTTGAGCGGCAAGCCCATGCTGGCCGCCGCGACCCCTCGCGGGGGTGCCCCCTAGACGGGGCGCGATCGCCGCCCTTGGCAGCCGCTGCGAGCTAGACCAGCAGCTCGTCAAACAGGGTGGCAACGGTGCGCTCGCGGGCCGCCAATTCGGCCTCAAGCCTCGCAAAATCCGGGGCATCGCCGGCCCGGGCAAGCAGCAGCTTCAGCCCTTCCGGAGCCGTTCTCGGCAGGAACGGCCCGTCCTGGCAAAGGCGCAACACCTGCGTCAGATTGTTGAGGAGGCGGGCCGCCGGCACCAGCGCGTCGGCGGCAGCCGGCGGCAGGCAGCCGGCGGCTGCCAGGTTGCGCAGAGCTCGCAGGGTGTTTTGGCTCAGCACCTCGGGCCGATCGGCGGCATGCACGAGTTGCAGATACTGGGCGATGAACTCCAGATCGACCAGGCCACCGCGGACCTGTTTGAGGTCCCAAAGGTCCTTGCTGCCCTTCTCACGCTCGATGCGCGCGCGCATGCTGCCCACATCGGCGGCGATCTTGTCTCGATCGCGCCGACGCTGGAGGATGTCGGCGATGGCGGCCTCCACCACGACCTTGAGCTTGGGTGCGCCAGCCACCACGCGCGCCCGCGTCAAGGCCAGGTGCTCCCAGGTCCAGGCCTCGCCGGCCTGGTAGTGGACAAAACTCGAAAGCTGAGTGGCAACGGGCCCCTTCTGGCCGGAAGGGCGCAGGCGCATGTCGACCTCATAAAGTTGCCCTTCGGCGGTCTGGGCGGTAAAGGCGCTGATGAGGCGTTGGGTGAGGCGGGTGAAGTACTGCGTGGGCGCCAGCGGCCGGGCGCCGTCGGAGAGTATGGCCTCGGCCTCGAAATCGTAGATCACGATCAGGTCGAGATCGGAGGCAGCGGTCATCTCGAGGCCGCCGAGCTTGCCCATGGCGACGACCACGGCGGCGCCGCCGGGCACCTCGCCGTGTGCGCGCGCCATCTCGCGCTCGACCAGCTCCAGCATGGCTTGGATCATGCACTCGGCGAGCTGGGCATAGGCCCCACCAGCCTGGCTGGCGCTGATGCTGCCGGTCAACACGCGCACGCCGATCAGGAACGCCTGTTCGTTGCAAACGAGGCGGGCGCGGTCGAGCGCGTCTTGGACATCGCCCGCCTCCCGCAGCTCGGCGGCAACGATGCCCCTCAACTCCTCCCGGTTCGGCAGGTTGCCGAAAAAGCCGGGGGCCAGCACCGCGTCCAGGACGCGGCGGCGCTTGCCCAAGATGCGCGCCAAGCGCGGCGCCGAACCCATGATTTGTGCGATCAGCCCGATCAGGCTCGGGTTTTGCTTGAGCAGGGAAAACAGCTGCACGCCGGACGGAAGCTCCGA
>DATMZT010000085.1:0-18997 GCA_035573335.1 Hyphomicrobiaceae bacterium
GCCGGGATAGTAGTAGTATTTGGCGACCTTCACGAAGCCGAGCTTTTCGTCGTCGTAGGGGCCAACCCACTCGGCCGCATCGATCGTGCCCTTCTCCAGTGCGGGATAAATATCGCCGCCGGCAATCTGCTGCGGCACCACACCCAGCCTCTGCAGAATGAGGCCAGCGAAACCGCCGACGCGGAACTTTAGGCCCTTGAGATCGTCGAGAGTGTTGATCTCTTTGCGGAACCAACCGCCCATCTGGCAGTTGGTCGCGCCCGATACAAAGCCGGTCACGTTGTACTTGGCGCGCAGGTACTCGTCCATCAGAGCCTGGCCGCCGCCCTGGAAGTACCAGGCATTCTTCATGCGGCTGTTCATGCCGAACGGCAGGTCGGTACCGAAGGTGTTGGTGACGTCTTTGCCGAAGTAATAGTAGAGCGCCGTGTGACCTGCCTCGACGTTGCCCGCCTGCACGGCGTCGAGCACCTGCAGACCGGGCACGATTTCGCCGGCCGCAAACACCTGAATCTGAAACTTGTTGTCGGTCAGCTCGGCAATGCGCTTGGAGAGATATTCAGGATTGCCATACAGCGTATCGAGCGACTTGGGCCAGCTTGCCGTTAGGCGCCATTTCACCTCTGGCATGGACTGCGCAATTGCGGGCGCCGCCACCGCCGTCGCCGCCAGGCCGCCTGCACCGGCGGTCTTGATGAATTTTCGTCTCGATAGTGTCGTCATGCCATTCTCCTCGGTGGCTGGCCCAGTTTTTGGCCTGCGCCGTTTTGCATACTTTGCTTTGATTGCAGTCGCTGCCCACGGCAGTCGGCGCCCGCAAGCGCTCCCCTCGCGGGGCGCGCGGCACCATAGGCGGTTCTCGCCAATTGCGAAACTGCCACTTACGTCGATATGTCGATCAGTTTGGCGTAGCCCTGGGTGGTCGTGTCCTCGATAAACTGACGGTAACGCCCAAAAGCGACATCATCGGCCCCGACCTCGCCCAGCTTCATGGACGAAAATTCATGCTGCTTAACGTACACGATGGGTGCGCTGACGGGCACCAAGGTTGCCTTTTGTTTATGCAGGGTGGTGATCAATCCCCGCATAATGCCGGACGGATCGAGCTGCGACACCATGACCATGCGCATGGCACCCTTGGTTAAGGACACGAGGTGGATGTACATGGACGAGGCCGGAATGTAGAGCCGCCCGCGGTGCAGGAAATGTTTGTCCGGCCGGTCGCATTCCTGAAACAGCAGGCTCGGCCATTCTTCATCCCAGGTGACGTCCGTGCGGTAGGCCATGATCTCGGCGCGATTGGAGAACGAGGGGCGCAGCGTAAGATAGCTGCCGATGTACTGATCGACGCCGGCCCGCGTGTAGGCACCCATGTAGACCGGTGCGGCGCGCCCTTCCGTGACACCGGCTCCTGGCGCATCGCGCTGCTCGCCGCCCCAGCCGGCCTTGACCCGCTGAAAATCCAGCCCCAGCACCATGCAGACGTCGAACAGCGTCTGATCACGGACCGGCCGGCCTGCGAGCAGGTTTTGAATGGTCTTCTCGTGGCAGTCGGCGGCATCGGCGAGTTCGGCCTGCGTGATCTTCTTTTCGATCATCGCCGTCCTAATGCGCGCCACCGAGCCGGACGGCTTTCCATCAGTGCGCATGCCCGCCTGCCTTACCCCTTGGTCCCTTCCCGCAAAGGTATCGGAACTGTGGCGAGGCTGTCACCAGCCAAGCGCGGCGCCCGCGCTCAGTGCGTGAATGCCCACCACAACAGGATGGCCCCAGCGCAAAGCAAGAGCCCGTCCATGAGTGAGCGAAATTGTTGCGCATCAAGGCGCAGCACGAAGCCGCGTGCAACCCAGGAGCCAGCCATTACCGAGGTCCCGACGATCAATCCCCGCAGCGCCGTCTCGGGCGGTAGCGCGTCGAAACGCTGGAAGACGATGGCTTTGGTGATGCCGACGGCCATCGATCCGAGCGCCTCGGTCGATAGGTAGGCACCTTTCACCAGTCCGTAGGCAAGAAAGAACGGCGTATTGATCGGCCCGGTCGAGGCGACCATCCCGGACAGAAAGCCGATTCCGGCGCCGACGACGGACAGATGCCACAGGGCGATACGCAGGCCGCGTGCCATCAGCCAGCGGCGGATCGGCACCATCGCCATAAAGAGTAGGCCCAGAAAGGCCTCGATGAGTTGTGGCTCGAGCTTGAGCAAGGTACGAGCGCCCATGGCCGCGGCTGGGATCGCGGTTGCGCAATAAACGGCGTTGACGCGCCAGTCGATCTCGCGCCACCAGACCGCCACGCGTGAGAGATTTGCAAGCAGCGCGGCGATCGCCATGATCGGCACCGCTTCCTTGGGGCCAAAGGCAACCATCAAAATCGGCATCAACATGATGGACGAGCCGAAACCGACGACGCCGCCGACCGTTCCGGCGGCAAGCCCGAGGGCCAGGATGGCGATCCAAATCATCGGCGCTGCAAACCTTGCCGCATGGGCGAGCCCGGGCTAGTCGCGCCCTCCAAGGCGCCGGCCGTGCACAAGGACGCCAGCGCCGGAACGCGCGCGCCTCGAGTTACAGGCTGGCCGCGCTCGAGGGAAGAGCGGGTAAAGATGGGCCGGCAAAAAAAAGAGCGGCGGGTGCTTCCACACCCGCCGCGCAAAAGCATCGCCGACTAGGTGGTTAGCGACCTAGCACCATCACCTTCACTTTGGCCACGCCCTGACCGGTCATGCCGATCGCAGAAGCCGCAGCCCGTGACAAGTCGATGATACGGCCAGCCACGTAGGGCCCCCGATCATTGATGACGACATCCACCGAGCGGCCGCTGCCGCCATGCGTAACGCGCACGCGAGTCCCGAACGGGAGGCTCTTATGCGCTGCGGTCATAGCATTGGGGTTGAACCAGCCGCCCGAGGCCACACGCTGGCCCTGCCAGTAATAGGACGCCATCCCCGATTGCCCGGAACCTGAGGTGCCACCCCTGCTGACGCTGCGCTGCGTCCACTTCGGCGACCGCACCTGGGGTAGCGGCCGTTCGACGGCAACGCGCCGAACTTTTCGCTCGCCGCGCGATTTGCTGGCCGCGGCGTTGGACGCGCGCTTGTCATCTCGCAGCGAGCGTCGCGGCCGATAGTCGAAATCCTCATCATCACTGATGGCTGCACGCGCAATTCGCTTCTTCTCGTACCGGCCAGTGCGCTCCTCGCCATAGACGCCCTGCCGCTCAGCACGATCACCGGATCGGCTCAGACTCTCGCGGCGCCCAAGGTCCGACAGCCAGCTATCGTAGGAATCGGCTGAGGCAGGCATCGACCCAGCACTGAGGGCCATTGCAAGCGCGAATGTCGTGAGAAACCTTTTCATGCTTCATTCTCCTTTTGCGCATAACGAACGGCGCAAGGCGAACAAGGCAGTAAACGGACAAACCAAAACGCGCAGCTCGCGCGTTCTGGTCGTAACGACGATTGAGATAAGTGGTCTTTCCGCCCGTCTACAGTTCGTCCTGAGCCAACGGCCGCAGCCCCACAACAGCGATGCTTTTTTTTACATTCGCCTCGCACTGCTGGCGGGCGCAAAGGATCAGCTTCGTCGCATCAGGTCAACGTGAAAATATGAACTCGATTCATGGATTTGTCGCAGGATACTAACGTAATGCGCGAGCTTTGCGTCTCGTGCAAGCGATGCGCGCGCCGAAAAGGGCTTCCGGCGCGCGAACTTTCGTGAGTTTGAGCTCAGCGGCAACTACAGCGATCCCAAATAGCCGCCGCCATCGATCAGTAGATTCTGGCCGGTGATGAAGCCCGCATGCGTCGAGCACAGAAAGGCAACCGCGGCCCCAAATTCATCCGCCGTGCCATAGCGTCCGGCGGGAACGGCCGCTTTGCGCTCTGCGTCGATGACGCTGAGCGCTACCTTCCTTGCTTCGGCCATCTTCTGACTGGTGCCGCGCAGGCGGTCGGTATCGAACGGCCCGGGCAGGATGCCATTTATCGTGACGTTGTTCCGGGAGGCCTTGCGCGCGAGCACGGCGACGGCGCCCGTGAGACCAAGGCGCGCGCCGTTGGAAAGCTCGAGCGCAGCGATCGGGTGCTTGATCGACGCGGAGGTAATGTTGACGATGCGGCCGAAACCACGATCAATCATGCCGTAGACGGTGGCTTGAATGAGCGCGATCGGCGTCAGCATGTTGCCCTCGACCGCCTTGCGCCAATCGTCGAGGCCAAAATCTTTGAAGTCGCCAGGTGGCGGGCCGCCTGCGTTATTGATGAGAATGTCCGGATTGGCACAGGCGGCCAGCAACCGCTTGCGACCCTCTTCGGTCGTGACGTCGCAGACGACCGCGGTCACGTTGGCGCCGGTGCTCTTGCGTAGTTCCTCCGCGGTGGCGTTGAGCGCATCCGCACCGCGCGCGCAAATCGTCACCTCCACACCCTCGCGTGCCAGCGCCGCGGCGCAGCCCTTGCCGAGGCCCTTAGATGCCGCGCAGACGATTGCCTTCCTGCCTTTGATACCGAGATCCATGAGAATGGTCCTTACGCGTTTGAGCGATGGTCCAGCATGCCCATGCCGGGCCGCGGGAATCAAGCGCCGGCGGTCGCCCGGGCCCAGACGTGGAGCTCGGTGCTCGGCGTTGCTCGACGCTCGCGTTGGCCAAGCGCGCCGGAAAACTGGCCCTGCACCTGTCAGCGCCTGGGCCTTGCGTCTTTGCCGCACCGGCAGCGGTCCCGCCGGGCAGGCTACAGCCATCCCTTACGCTTGAAATATAGCCAGGGCAGCACCGCCGAGATGACCATCAGCCCGAGCGTAAATGGATAACCGTAGGCCCATTCCAGTTCTGGCATATGCTTGAAGTTCATGCCGTAGATGGTGCCGACCAGCGTCGGCGGCATCAGCGCGACGGCGAGCACCGAGAAAATCTTGATGATCGTGTTTTGCTCGTTGTTGATCATGCCAAGTGTGGCGTCGAGCAGAAAGGTGATCTTGGTCGATAGGTAGCCGATGTGATCTGCCAATGAGACGACGTCTCGGCCGGCCGTCTTCACGCGTGCGCGCAAGGCCTTGTCGTCGCCGCGTTGACTCATGACTTGCGCGAGGTAGGTCAAGAGCCGATCTAAGCTCAACAGTGTTTCGCGTGACCGCGAGGTTAGTTCGCCCTCGCGACCGATCGTGCGGATGTTGACATCGAAGCGTCCAGCCCGCGTCCGCTGCCCACCTTTGGTCCCGAACACGGTTTGTGACAGCTTATCGACCTCGCCCTGAATGCGCTCCACCCGGTCAGCTTCGCGATCGATGATGGCTTCCAGCAGGGCGACGAGGACTGCGGCGCCGCTGACGCAGGTGGCGTCTTTCTTCTGGGCGCGGTTCAAAAAGATCTGGAAGGCGCGGGGCTCGGCATAGCGCACCGTCACCAACCGATGTCCGGCAAGGATGAAGGTAATCGGCGTCGGTGTCGGCGGATCGACGAGCCAGTCGTACTGATGCATCAGTACGGCGGTCATGTAGTAGGCTCCGCCCTCCAGGTAGAGGCGGCTCGATACCTCGATCTCGGCCATTTCCTCGCGCGTCGGCACCGTTATGGAAAGCGCCTCCTCGACAAAGCGGTCCTCCTCCTTGGTTGGGTTCAGCAGGTCGAACCAGATGGTGGCGAGCGAGACACCGGTGGTGTCCTCGCGCTTGATCAGTGCTCCATCTGTGCTGTCGTAGACCGTGAGCATCGTCGCTGATCCCGCAGTTTTTGGAGCTATGCCCGAGTTTTGGGGCCGGCTGCAACCGCTACTATGTGCGCGAGCGCGACGCCGAAGCGATCACGCCAAACGCGCGCCTCAACGGCCGGGCCCGTGCTTGGCAGGTGCGGCCGGCAGCACTGCGGTGGAGTTTGGGTTGGCCGTCGCTGCTGCCGCCGTTCTCATTGTCGTTGCCGCCGGTCTGACCTGGGTCGGCGGGGATAAAGCCGCGCCGGGCCCCGCGGCTCTGCCCGCAACCGCCTGGCCTGCAGCGGCTGTCGACGCGGCCGGCTGCGCCCCCGTCGCTGCGCCGCCAGGCTTGGCCGCGGCGCCCGCGCCAGGTTGTGCCCGAGGTGGGCTGGCTGCCGCCGCCGGCGCCTTAGCCGCCTGCGGCTCTCCCCCGAAGGGGGCCGGCATTCGAAATGGCCACCACAGCTGGACGAAGCCGAGTGCGGCGATGCCAAGGAGGACGCCGATGGTCGCATTGTCGGCGCCGGCGCCGAACAGTCGCACGGACCAGTCGTTGATCTCCTCGTAGCGGAGGATGGCGATCGCGCTCGCCACCACGCCGGCAAGTTGGCCAACAATTTCGAGGTTCTTGCGCAGGCGACGCAGGAAATAGAACAAAAGCAGAAGCGCCCAGGGTACAATGACAAGGCTCAAACGGAACTGTGGTCCCGCGCCCCATCGGCCGTAGAGTGCATTGCTGGTTTGCTGATAACCGTAGTCCATCAGCGGCCAAAACAGCATGGCGAATGCCCCGATGATGACGCCGCGCTCAACCGCCGGCACCAGCTCGAGGTAGTGTGCATCCATCGAATCGCGCCAAATCGCCAAGCAAATGGCGATAGCAACAACGATGAGTACAAAGAAGATTTTTAGGGGCAGAAATAAAATGCTGTCGAGTGCGCCCGTGAGAGAGCGCTGCGCCAAATCCGCCTGCATTCGGGCAACGGTGTCGGCAAATCGGGTCTGCGCCTCGCAGCACTGCGTGCCCGTCAGCTTGCCTTTGGCGGCAAAGCAATAGCGCTCCTTTTGCATCTCATCGGGGATTTCCAACAGGGCGTCGGGTTGACAGTTGCGCGCGAACTTAGAAAGCCCAACGCGTCGCTGCGACGCCTCGGTGACGCTCACCAAAGTATCCAGCAAGGGCGCCCGGCGGCACGCCGACCTCTGCCCGGCGCACCCGCTGGGTTCTCCCCTGTCCGCCAGCAGGACGTTGGCTGCGACTTCGTAGAGGCCACGCGGCTTGGCGTCGAGCCACTGCGTGACCGCGACGGTGAGCCCTGCGACCGCCAGCAGGCCCAGGCTGTAGCGCAGCTTGCCGTGACGCAGATTAGTCCAGTAAAGGTGCGTAAAGACCACGGCAGGGCGAAAGAAGGCCGCCAGCGCAAGCAAGCCGAAAACCGGAAAGAAAAAGAACAGGTGGCTGTGGACCACCAGCATCGAGCGCCACTCCGCGTCGCGAAACTCGCCGATGAGGATGGCGGTGGATGCCACAAACGAGGCGCCGAGCACACAGAATGCCAGCGCAACAAAAATGCGCGCGCCCACCATGAAACCCCTCCGTCGCTTCCCAGTCGACCCGGGGCCAATTATCTCCGCTTGCGAAAGATTAGGCTAGCGCCCTCGGGACGCCGGCAGCTCTCTGGCGCCCGGGTAGGGCAAGAAAAAGGGGCCGCGTGAGCGGCCCCCGTGAGATCGGTAGCAAGCGACGGCCGGCGGACATTGGCTGCTGCCAAGCCCGCAAGCGATCAGCTTAGGCTCTGCTGGAGGTTGCTCCAAGGCAGGCGTGATCGAACGTCAGCGTCCTTGCCGCCTTCAAGATCCCACTCGACATTGGATCACCTCCTTTCCGATGGTTGCGATTCATAGCAACTGTAGCACGCGCGCTGCCGTTTGGAAGGGGGGTCGCCACCGCTGAGGCGCGCACGGCCTGCGGTCGAGCCCTCATCCCGGGCGAACTTGCTGGCCGGGCCGTTGGATCACGGGTCGGGGCTGCGGCAGGGCGGCGACGGGCCCGTCAAGGTCGAGGTTCAGTTCGGAGGCATCGGCCGGGCGCTTGCAGCGCCCGTCAAACTCGGCGCCCTGCTCGATGGCAAGCGACATGTGATGGATGTCGCCCTCGACGCGCGAGGAGGCCTGCAATGTCACCGTCATGCCACGGATCACGCCAGAGATCATGCCGCGGACGATGACGCGTTCGGCGGCAACCGTGCCGGTTACCCTGCCTTTCTCGCCGATGATCACCTCGGTGCCCCGCACGTCGCCTTCGACCTCGCCATCCACCTGCAAGGTCCCTTGGCTGATGATCTTTAGGCCCTGACCGATGATTTTCAGGTCATTGCTGATCACGGACTTGGTCGACGCATCCGTCATGGGCGGTCGCCGCTGCACGTTGAGGCCAAGATTGGTGGTCGTCGGCTCGAGCGGTTTAGGCTCGGGCACCGAGCTACGCGTAAACATGAATGCCCCCGGGGTGATGCCATAGAAAGCAGCTAGCGCGCAATCACAACACTGCGAGATGGTCGAATTATGTTCTTACTGCAACAGCGTGCAAAGTCTTGGCGCAGATGGCAAGAGCCATTCTTTCTGTGGCCTCAGCGTCGTGGACCCGAGCGACAAATATTGCGGTGCGAATGCGGGCACTTGCGCGTATACCAGGGATGATCGCAGGTTAACCAAAGTGACATCGATTGAACCGCATACCCGGGGGATCGCCATGCTCTCAGCAAGAACGATAGCGGCCGCACTTGTGCTGGGCGCGAGCGGGCTGCTGCCCGCTGCAAGTCAGGCGGCACAACCTTGCCAAAACCCGAACGGACTGGGCGTGGCGCGCACCGTGGAAGTCGACACCACGGGCGGGCCGGGTTTCGGCATGGAACAATACAAGATGCACGACTTCCTCCTGCTCAAGGAAGTGGTGCTTACCTTCGATGATGGACCGTGGCCGGATCACACCCGCGCGGTGTTGGCGGCGTTGGCCAATCACTGTACCAAGGCGACGTTCTTTCCGATCGGCAAGCATGCGCTTTGGCATCCGGAGATCTTGAAGGAAGTGGCCGCTGCGGGGCATACGATCGGCAGCCACACCTGGTCGCACGCCAACCTCGCTAAGATGAAGGGCGAGAAGGCGACCGAAGAAATCGAGAAGGGTCTGAGCGCGGTGGCATTGGCGCTGGGTACGCCCCCATCCCCCTTCTTCCGCTTCCCGTTCCTCAAGGATCCGAAGGACCAGCTTGCCTATCTGGGTACGCGCAACGTTGCCATCTTCTCCCACGACCTCGATAGCTTCGATTTCAAGATGCGCAAGCCCGAGGAGGTCGTAAAATCGGTGATGGCTAAGCTCGACAAGAAGGGCAAGGGCATCATCCTTATGCACGACTTCCAGCAGGCCACCGCCAAGGCGATGCCGGACCTGCTGGAGCAGCTCAAGGCCAAAGGCTACAAGGTCGTCCATCTCAAGGCCAAGACGACGGCGACGACGCTGGCGCATTGGGACGAAGCGGTGAAAGGCGAAGTCAAGGGAGCTGCCGTTGGCCCCGATCGACCGACGTCGAGCGTCGTGCGCACGATCGATGAGGGCGCGCCGGGCAGCGTTGCGAAACCTGCGCCGCAGGCCGCGTCCGGCCCCAGTAAGTAGTCGGACGAGGGCCCCGCTTCGCCGACCGCGAGCGGCCATCTTGTGAAGGCAGATTGCCATGCCCGGCAGTCCCTGGGTCCCCGGCAGCCCCTGGGCCACTCGCAGCCCCTGGGCCAAGGATGTTCTGCGCTTTTGGTTCGAGGAAACCGCACCCGAAAAATGGTTTCAGAAGGACGCCGCCTTGGATGCGGCCGTGCGCGCACGCTTTGCGCGCACACACGAGCACATCGCCAACCTCACCCGCGATGATTGCTTGACCGATCCGCAGACGGCCCTTGCCGCAGTGATCGTGCTCGATCAATTTTCACGCAACATGTTCCGCGGCGCGCCGCGCGCGTTTGCCAGCGATCCCCAAGCACTGCGCCTCGCGGAAGCCGCGATTGGCAGAGGCTTCGATGTTGAGGTGCCCGAGCCCGCTCGGCTGTTTTTCTATTTGCCGTTGCAACACGCCGAGGACGCTGCGACGCAGAAACGCTGCGTCGGCTTGATGGCAATGCTAGCCGACCCCGGACTCATGAAGTGGGCCGAGGCGCACAAGGCGATCATCGATCGTTTCGGTCGCTTCCCCCACCGCAACGCCATACTCGGGCGGAAGTCGACGGTGGACGAACTCGACTTTTTGACACGACCAGGAAGCTCGTTTTGAGCGGCAAGCCTACCAGCGCACGTCGAGATTGACGTAGGGTACGCGCACCTTGACCCGGCCAGCATCGGCATCGACGCTTACGCTACTGTGCGGCGCGCGCACCCGCACCCGGCCCCGTTCGCTGTCGATCCTGACGTCGGCTGGCGGCGCCGTCACGCTCACGCCCGTTTCCCTCACGGCCCCGTCCTGAGGCATCGACCGCGGCACCTCCTGCTCTTGCCGGGGCGTTTGCGCCCCGCCAGGGCCAGCGGCGAAAGCGCCCATGGCGGCAACCAGGGCGATGGCAAATCCCGCAGCGACAAGGCGCCTCTTCGACATCAACAACCTCTGTTGGGTTACGGCACTCAACCGCTAGAAAATGGTTAGCCGCCTTTCGCTTCACCAGCGCGGCTGCGTGTCGCGGCTGGGCGGCCTGGTCGCGGCCAAGACCGCGGTTCACGCCGAAACGATCATTTTTACGGCGACGGGGGGCGGTTGGCGTAGCGTCTGATAGACCACACAATAGCGTTCGGTCAGCTTCATCAGCGTCGCCTTTTGCTCCTCGCTCAGGTCGCCCTCGATTTCGAATGTCAGGCGAATGTCGCGGAAGCCGACGGGTGCCTCCTTGGCAACGCCCAACGTGCCTCGGAAATCCAGATCTCCCTCGGCCCGGATGCGCGCGTCGCGCACGGTGAGCTGCAACGCCGTTGCCACAGCGTTGAGCGTGACGCCGGCGCAAGCCACCAGCGCCTCCAGGAGCATGTCACCGGAACAGGCATGCATCCCGGTGCCGCCGGTCGCCGGGTGCAGACCTGCCTCGACCAGAGCCTTGCCCGTCTGCACCGAACACGTCACGCCCTCGCCAATATTGCCTTCGGCCTTGAGCGTGATGACGGCGCTCTCGGGTTGCTCGCGATATCTTTCCTTGAGTGGGGCCTGCAACGCTTTCAGGGCGGTGGCGTCCATATGCGATCTCCACGGGCTCAGGTTGCGACGTTCATACCACGTCGTCGCTACGGCGCCACCTGGCAAGGTGCTGGTCGCACGCCGCTTGCGGGGCGTGGCGGGCCGGTTCATGGTCTTGGTCTTCCCAGCCGGCCGCCAGCAAGCCGCTGACTAGGGCGAGATCAAGGGCAAGCAGAGACGGTCGACGACGACGGAGAGTGCCGGCAGATGTCCGCTTCAGTTGCAAGCGTCCCAAAGGCAAAGCCCGTACCGATCGACGGCGGGCGCTTTCTCATAGTTGGAGGCGCAAGCCTGGTCGGCTCGACAAGCGCTGAGCTGTTTTTGGACCGTGGCGCCGCCGAGGTTTTCGTTTTTGACAATCTCTCGCAAGGATCGTTGGCCGCGCTCAAGCACCTGGAGGCCAACCCGCGTCTCAAAGTCATACCGGGGGACGTGATGCGCTTGCCGCAATTGATTGCGGCCATGCGTCATGTGGATGGGGTATTGCACCTCGCTGCCCTCATGTCGCTCAGCATGGATCGCGATCCCTGGACGGGTCTCGACGTCAACGTCCGCGGCACGCAAAACGTGATCGAGGCCTGTTGCATCACCGGTGCCAAGAAGCTCGTGCTGGCATCATCGAGCGCCGCCTACGGTTATGGCCCCGGCATCGTGGGCAAGTTGGTCGAGAGCACGCCCTTCCACTCCGCCGGCGCGCCGCCGGCCGCCATCCTGTACGGCGCCAGCAAGATCATCGGCGAGCAGCTCTGCCGCGATGCCCACCGCAAGCAGGGCCTCGATTATGTTGTGGTGCGCTACGCAACCGTCTACGGCGAGCGTCAGCATTACCGCGCCGCCAACGCCCTCTATATCATCGAGACGCATGATCGCGTGCGCCGCGGCGAGCGGCCACGCGTGTTGGGCGATGGCTCGGAAGTCAAGCATTTCGTGCACGTTAGCGATGTGGCACGCGCCAACGCCGCTGCCTTTGAGGCGGATGCAACCGACATCGCCGTCAACATATCGGGCCCGAGCACCACGACCACATTGGAAATCGTTCGTCTCGTCACCGAACTCGCCGGCGAGGCGCTGGAACCCGAACACGTTGAGCCGGACCCTGGCGTGGTGCGGCTGACCTCCGGCGGCGATTGGTCGCTCGAGCATGGTTTGGCGGAACGCGTGCTCGGCTGGCACCCCGAGATTGACATGCGCGAGGGCATCCGTCGCCTCATTGCCTGGCGCGAAGCGACGATGGTCTAGTGGCCCGGCAAAAGCAAAAAGGCCCGGAGCGAGTGCGCAGCAGCGTTGTTCGGCCGCCACCGGCCAGGGCAAAACTTGGCGGGTGACGCGCAAATACCCTTGTCATTGGGCCGTGGCATGGGAACGTGATGCTCAAAGCATGATTCGCACACTGGGGACCGCCATGAACGCACCGCGGCTGCTGCTCTTGGGAGCTGTCATGTTCGTCGGCGGCACTTTGGTCGCCCGCGCCGATGGCCGGCCGGAACCGGTTGTCTACACCAATAAGCCGCCAATCTGCTGCGAGGTTGCCTACTATGGCTATGATTGGAGCGGCTTCTATCTGGGCGGCCACGCCGGGATGGCTAACGCGTCCAGCGAGTGGACCGTCCCCGGACTGGGCTTCATCACCACCGGGACCGTCGGCTTCGTCCAAGGGGACTTCATCGAGCATAGCGCGACCGGTTTTGCTGGGGGCGTGCATTTTGGTTGGCAAAAACAATGGGGCAATACCGTTGCCGGCCTGGAACTGGCCTACACCGGGCTCAATACCGATGTCACCTCTCACACCACCGTTCTTGGCGTGCCCGTAGCGCGGTCCTCCGAGGTCAGCAATCTCCTGCTTGTCACCGGACGCCTCGGTTATGCCAATGACAACATCTTGGCCTACGCCAAAGGCGGTTACGCCAGTGCCGAGGTCGAATTTGACTTGCGCGTCGGCGGCCCTGGCGTCGTCGGCTCTTCGAGCGATCGGGAGCATGGCTGGACGGCCGGTGTGGGCCTCGAGTATGGCATCCGCGATAACGTCATCTTGGGTGTTGAATACAACTTCGTGCACCTCGAGGTGGATTCGCGCACGCTCGTGCCATCACTTGCCATCGCCAACAATGGTGGCGTCGACGTGCAATCGATCTTGGCCCGCGTCAGTTTCAAATTCGGCGCGCACCCGGAAGTCGTGCCGGTCAGGTGAGGGCCGCGCGCAATCGCGTGCAAGCCCTCAGACGCCCTGCTTTTGGCGCAACCGTTGCCGAATCGCGGTCGGGACCTCCGCCAGCCTATTCCTGCTTAAGGCTGGTCTGAAGCTTGGCTTTATAGCGGCGCCAGACGGCAGAGAGGAAGTCGGAGTAAGTATCGGTCCATGGTTGCACGCTCGGGTTGTCAAGACGGCGTGCTCGGTGCCAGGCCAAGGCCGGCGCTAGAAGTTCGCTATCGCGCGCGATCAGAACAACCTGCGAAGCGAGGGCGCCGGTACCGCGCTCGCCTTCGACGTAGATGCCGCTGACATCCTCAAGCGCGCGAAGGTTGGCCTCGAGCACCGGCGGCAGGTCGAGATTTTGGTTGGATACGTGCAGCGCTAGGATCCCGCGCGCGGACAGTTTGCCGAGGTATAGCCGCAGCGCCTCGACGGTGAGCAGATGGATCGGGATCGCGTCCGAGGAGAAGGCATCCACCACCAGGTAGTCAAAGGTGCCGTCGCTCTCCTTGGCAAGCGTCAAGCGCGCATCACCAAGCAGAATATCGGGCTCCGGCAAACACCGGGCGAGATAGCGAAAGAGGGAGGGCGTGGTGGCGATGTGGACGACCGCGGGATCGATCTCATAAAAGCGCCAGCGGTCGCCGGGCGCCGCGTGACACGCCATCGCGCCGGTGCCCAGGCCGACAATTCCGACGCGTAAGGTGCCGTCAGCCTGGGCCGCGCGTGCCAACTCAAGGCCGCGCGCCAGGGGCCCGGACGGATGGTAGTAGGCGAGCGGTGTCGGACGCGACACGAGCGCCACCCCGGACCGGTTCTGTTGGATGCCGTGCACGGTCGTGCCGTGCAGCAGCAACCGGTAGCCACCCCCGGGCGAGTCGACCACGCGATGCGTGCCGAAAAAGCTGCGCTGGGCGTAGATGGGCGCCGACGCCGATGGCAGGGCGGCGGAGGCGGCAATCATCGCAGTCAGCGCTGCCGTCGCCAGCTGCGGCCAACGCGTGGCCGCAACTACCGCGAGCCCGAGCCCGCAGACCACCTGCAAGCGCAGATCCGCGTGGGCTGTGAGGAGGCGTTCGCTCACGAGAAGCACTTGGAAGAGGAAGATGCTACCCACGGCCGCGCCAAGCATCAACCCTAGTCGGATCCGGCCGCGCCCCGTTTCCAGCGTGCGCCACAGCCTTGGGCGTGCCAGCATGCCAAGCCCAAGGAGCACTGGAAACTCCAGCGTTCCCGTGAAGAGCAGCGGCGCGAGTAGGGCGGCAAAAATCCCGCCGAGCACGCCGCCGAGCGAGATGCAGAGGTAAAAGTCGGTCAGACGCGCCGCCTCGGGTCGGCGCGTGTAGAGCTGGGCGTGACACAGCAGGCTGGTAACGAGGAACGCCAACAGCCCGACGAGGGCAGAGACAATCCAGCTGTAGTCGCCCTTCCACTCGTAGGCGGCGAGGGTGCCCGCAACCGCCAGCGGCTGCAGGAGGAGCAGCCCCCCGAGGCTTGCCCACATGCGCTGGCGGAATACGGCAATGAAGGTCGCCAGGTAGAGAGCGAGCGGCAGCACCCAGAGCAGCGGCGCGGATGCCAGGTCGGTCGTGAGGTAGGTGGTATAGGCAACAAGGAGCCCCGAGGGAACGAAGGATAAAAATACCCAGGTGAGCCGCTCGCGCCAGGTCGGCGCGCTGGGGTAGCCCTGATCGCCATGCCCACGTGGCGGGGCAAGGCCGTGGCGCTCACGCGCCGCCAAGACCAGTCCGCAGCCGACGATGGCGAGCACGAGAGCTAGCAAACCCCAGCTCCAGGCGCGGCTCTGCACGGGCAGCGGCAGTAGGGGTTCAATCAGGACCGGATAGGCCAGCAGCGCGCCCAGGCTGCCGGCGTTGCTCGCGCCGTAAAGAAAGTAGGGGTCGGCACTGCGCCGATGCCCGATCCGGCCAAACCAAAGTTGCAGCAACGGTGCGTTAGCCGACAGGGTGAAGAACGGCAGGCCCACGAGCGTTACGAGCGTGCCAAGCAGCCACAGATAGGGGTTGCCTTCCGGCGGTGCCAGGTTCGGCGGCAGTTGGATCGGTAGGGTGGCAAAGGCGGCGAGCAGCAGCCCGGCATGCACGACGAGGGCCCAGCGCGTGGCGAGCGTCATTCCCAACAGATGCGCGTAGGCATAGCCGGCAAGCAGCAGCGCCTGAAAGAAGCACAGCGAAACGGCCCACGTCGCCGGCGCACCGCCCAAAACGGGCAGCAGCATTTTGGCTACCATCGGCTGGACTGAAAACAGCAGGAGCGCGCTCAGAGCCATCGCGGTCGCGAATGCCAGGACGATTGCGCGTCCGTCGACCGCAGCCCGTGGAACCTGAGCAGGCGCGAACATCGGCCTAGCCCTTTGGTCGCTTGTCGATCACGCGGCGTGCCTTGCCCTGACTGCGCTCGATGCCGCCCGGAGCCAGAATCGTGACGACGGCGGAGACGCCGACCAAGCTTTTGATGCGCGCCTCCAGCCTCGACGCGAGCGCGGCGCGGCCGTCGCCGGCGGCTTCCGGCAGCGCCTCGACCATGACCTCCATGGCATCGAGGCGCTGCGTGCGCGTGAGCACAATTTGATAGTGCGGTGCCAGGCCGGCGATCGTCAGGATTTGCTCTTCGATTTGGGTTGGAAAGACGTTGACGCCGCGCACAATCATCATGTCATCGGAGCGTCCCGTAACTCTTTCCATGCGTCGCATCGTGCGCGCGGTGCCCGGCAGCAGTCGGGTGAGATCGCGCGTGCGATAGCGGATCAGTGGCATTGCCTCCTTGCTAAGCGTGGTGAAAACGAGCTCGCCCTGAGCGCCATCGGGCAGGACCTGGCCGCTTACCGGATCAATGATCTCGGGATAAAAGTGGTCTTCCCAGACATGCAGACCGTCCTTGCTTTCGACGCACTCGTTGGCAACACCCGGGCCCATCACTTCCGACAACCCGTAGATGTCGACGGCGTGCATATCGCAGGCCTGTTCGATTTCCTGGCGCATGCTGTTGGTCCAGGGCTCGGCCCCGAAGATGCCGACCTTGAGCGAGCTCGCGCGCGGATCGATACCCTGCCGCCGAAATTCATCGAGAATGGCCAGCATATAGGACGGCGTAACCGTGATGATGTCGGGCTCGAAGTCGGCAATGAGCTGGACCTGCCGCTCGGTCATGCCCCCGGAGACCGGCACCACGGTAACGCCCAGCCGCTCGGCCCCGTAGTGGAGGCCGAGACCGCCGGTGAACAGCCCATAGCCGTAAGCGTTGTGCAGCCGCATGCCGGGCCGGCCGCCGGCGGCGCGGATGGAGCGGGCAACAAGGCCAGCCCAGGTGTCGATGTCGCCCTTGGTATAGCCGACCACGGTCGGCTTGCCGGTCGTACCCGAGGAGGCGTGGATGCGCGCGACCCGCTCGCGCGGCACGGCGAACAGGCCAAAGGGGTAGGTGGCGCGCAGATCGGCCTTGCTGGTGAAGGGGAATTTCGCAAGATCGGCGAGCGACTTGAGGTCGTCGGGCGTTACGCCCCGGGCGTCGAACGCGCTGCGATAGTGGGGGACGTGGTCGTAGACCTGGTGCAGCGTTTGGCGCAGGCGCGCCAGCTGCAGGCCCGCGATCTCATCGCGCGATGCCGTTTCGATCGGATCGAGATCCCCTTTACGTGGCGTCAAGTCGAGCACCTGCTTGCTCCTTTGTGAGGGCGCGTTCGGTCAATGCGATGCTGCCGGCATGACGTTTCACGCTCAATGCCCGGCCCAAAGGCAAGCCAAGACCGCCGCCAAACCCAAGGCGCTGCGGCCGGCATGCAACCGACCCCAGGTCGCAACCAGCCGGCGGGCGTCGGCCCCCGCCTCGGAGAGCGCCAGTCGGTGCAGGGCATCGTTGGTGGGCTTTATGCAAACGAGCGTATAGGGCCAATTGGCGATCAGCAGGAGGGCCGCCAGCAACCAACGTCGATCGGCCAGGTCATAGGCGGCCCAACAACCCAGCGCCCCGCCGATGAGGGCCAAACTTGCCTGCATGACCGCGGCCCGACGATAGCTTGCCTGCCATTGCACCAGCATCGGACCGGCGGCCAGTGCCTGTCGGGCGGGCTGTTCGGCAACGTTGACGTAGATCGCAGCCCCGGTGAAGAGCGCGGCGGCGACGGTCGTCAATTGTCCGGTCAGCATGCTCGCGTTCCCGGCTACGGCGAGGCGTCAAACAGTCGGTCGGGCAGCGTCCGTGAATGCCCCCTGAACTCGGCGATAACCGTGCCGGTCTCGTCCCGCACGGTGACATCGTAGATACCGCTGCGCTGAGCGCGGTGGCGCTCCGTTGCCTCCGCCACCAATCGCACGCCAAGCCGCGCCGGCGACAGAAAGGTAACGCTGCATTGCTGGGCAACGGACCGGAAGCCGTAGGAATTGCAGGCGAATGCCAAGGCACTGTCCGCCAGGGTGAAGATGAAGCCGCCATGTCCGAAGCCGTGACCATTGACCATGCGCTCGGTCAGCGTCATGGCGAGTTTGGCGCGGCCGGGGGCCACTTCCAGGACTTCCATGCCCAAACCTTGGCTGGCCTTGTCGTCGACCCACATCGCCTGGGCGCTGCGGCGGGCGATTTCGGCGGCATCCTGCGTCATGCCAGTTCCCCGCTGAACCTGGGCGCGCGCTTTTCCAGAAAGGCATTGACACCCTCCAAACCGTCGGCTGAGGCGCCCGCCAGCTTTTGCAGCTCGCGCTCGAGATCGAGTTGGGTGGCAAGCGCGTTGCCGCTCGAGGCGGCGAGCGCGCGCTTGCTGAGGGCCAGCGCCTGGGTTGCGGCGCTGGCGAGCCGATCCGACACCGCCTCCACTTCCGCCGCCAGCTTGTCGTCATCCACCACCTTCCAGATCAAGCCCCAAGCTTCGGCCTGTTCGGCCGACAGTGGCTCGGCAAGCATGACGAGCCCACGGGCGCGCGCCGCGCCGACGAGACGGGGCAGATGCCAGGTACCGCCGGCATCCGGGATGAGGCCAATGCGTGCGAAGGCCTGCAGAAAACTGGCGCTGCGGGCCGCGTAGATGAGATCGCATGCCAGCGCGACATTGGCCGCGGCGCCGGCGGCGATGCCGTTGACGGCGGCAATCACGGGCTTCGGCATGGTGCTGATCAGCTTGATAAGCGGATTGTAAACAACCTCGAGCAGCTCCGCCGCGTCGGGCACATTGTTCGAACTGCCTGGCTCGATATCGGAGAGGTCCTGCCCCGCCGAAAAGGCCCGACCGGCTCCCGTCAACACGACAACGCGACAGGTCGGATCGGTGGCAGCCCCCTCCAGTTGACCGCGCAACTCGCCAAGCATGGCGCGCGTAAAGGCGTTGAGCTTGGCGGGGCGGTTGAGGGTGAGGCGCAACACGCCGCCCTGGTGGTTGCTGAGCACGATCGGTTCGCTCACGGGTGGTCTCCTCTTGCTGCTTGGCCTGCGCGCGCTCTTCCCAAGTTCTAGCCCAGCCGGCCGGCACCTCAAACCCGCAGCCTCGCGCGCCTCAGAGACGGTCCTGGTGCCTGTTGGGGGTGGCTTGGAATGGAGGGTCCGGTTGTCTATAGTGCGGCCCGATAAGAGACCGAGGGGCTAGCATTTTGGATCAGTCTGGGTTTGTGATGCCCCCACCTTAGTCGCCGGCCCAGGTCGCGGTCTGGCGAGAGCGATGGGTATTGATCGGCGCAAGCCGAAATCCCAGGGGGGCCAATACGGCATGAAATGCAACTGCCAGCGATGGTTTTGGGGCGTCATACCCCTTGTCATCCTGTGCTGGCTCGCCGTCCAGTTCGAGCGCGGTCGGATCGAGCAGGACCTCGCCGAGCGCGCCGGCTCTGCTTTGACGAAGACTGGCTACAC
>DATMZT010000086.1:0-9017 GCA_035573335.1 Hyphomicrobiaceae bacterium
CGCACGCGCGTCGCGCGCGACTCCGATGAAGCCTTGAAGGCGGTGGAAGAACGCCGGCCGCAACTCGTCATTCTCGACATCTGGCTGCAGGGCAGCCGCCTCGACGGCCTCGAGGTGCTGAACATCATCAAGCGAGCGCACCCCGGCCTGCCGGTGGTGATCATTTCCGGGCACGGCAACATCGAGACGGCGGTGACGGCCATCAAGCGCGGGGCCTACGACTATATCGAAAAGCCCTTCAAGGCGGACCGGCTGCTGTTGGTAACCACGCGGGCGCTGGAAGCCTCCAAGCTGCATCGGGAGGTGCGCGAACTCAAGGAACGCGCCGCCGTCAGCTTCGAGATGATCGGCAAGTCGACCGCCATCAACCAGCTGCGGGCCGCGATCGAACGGGTAGCTCCCACCAACAGCCGCGTGCTCATTCGCGGGGCCGCCGGCTCGGGCAAGGAGCTTTGCGCCCGCGTCATGCACCTGAGCTCGCACCGCAAAGATGGGCCGTTTGTCGTGCTCAACGCCGCAGCCATGGCGCCCGATCGTGTCGAGGAAGAGCTATTCGGCACCGAGGATCACGTCGGGCCGCGCAAGGTCGGGGCGCTGGAGGAAGCCCACACCGGCACGCTCTACATCGACGAGATCGCCGATATGCCGATCGAAACGCAAAGCAAGGTCCTGCGCGTTCTCGTCGAGCAGAAGTTCCAGCGCGTTGGCGGCGGCCCCAAGGTCTCGGTCGATGTGCGCATCATTTCCTCGACCAGCCGCGACCTGGAACGCGATATGGCGGAAGGACGTTTCCGCGAGGACCTCTACCATCGTTTGAACGTCGTGCCGCTGCGCGTGCCGGGCCTGGCGGAGCGGCGCGACGACATCCCTCTGCTGATCCAGCATTTCGTGACGCAGGTCGCCCAGTCCTCGGGCTTGGCGCCGCGGCGCATCGGCGAGGATGCCACGGCCGTCCTGCAGGCGCACGACTGGCCGGGCAACGTGCGCGAGCTGCGCAACAACATCGAGCGGCTGTTGATCCTCTCGGGCGGCGATCCCGATGCCGTGATCACTGCCAACATGCTGCCCGAGGAAATCGGCTCCAATGTTCCGCTGCCGGTGAATGGTGGCGCCGAGCACCTGATGTCGCTGCCGCTGAGAGAAGCGCGCGAGATCTTCGAGCGTGAATACCTGCTGGCGCAAATCAATCGCTTCGGCGGCAACATCTCCCGCACCGCCGAATTCGTCGGCATGGAGCGTTCGGCCTTGCATCGCAAGCTGCGCGCGCTGGGCGTGAGCTCGCAGGAGCGTGGGGGCGATGCGCGGCAGGTTTGAGCGGCAGCCTCGCCTGGCCGCTGGAGTTGGTGGGAAATGACGCGCGCAATCTACGTCAATGGTCGCTATTTGCCCTATGCCGAGGCGGGCGTGCACGCAGAGGATCGGGGTTTTCAGTTCGCGGACGCGGTCTACGAGGTGTGCGAGGTTAAGGCCGGCCGCCTGGTCGACGAGACGCGCCACATGCGCCGTCTTGCCCGCTCGCTCGAGGAGCTGAAGATCGCGGCACCGATGGCGCCGGCAGCATGGTCGGTGGTGCTGCGGGAAACCATCAGGCGCAACCGGGTGGTGAACGGCTTGCTCTATCTGCAGGTCTCACGCGGCGCCGGTCGGCGCGACTTCTCCTTTCCGCCGGCCGACGTGACACCGACGGTGGTCTGTCTCGCCCGTTCGATTGCCCCAGGCAAGTCGGCCAGTACCGCCGAGACGGGCATCGGCGTGAAGACGGTGCCCGACATCCGCTGGGGTCGCTGCGACATCAAAACCGTCATGCTGCTGCCGGCCGTGTTGGCCAAACACGCGGCGCAGGCGGAGGCTGCCAAGGAAGCCTGGCTGGTTGATGCAGACGGCTGCGTCACGGAAGGGGCATCCTCCAATGCCTGGATCGTCGACAAGGACGGACGGCTCATCACGCGCCAGATCGACAACGCCATTTTGCGCGGGGTGACGCGGACCACGCTCGTCGATCTCATCGAGCGCGAGGGTCTAAAGCTGGTAGAACGGCCGTTTACGGTGGCAGAAGCCAAGGCCGCCCGGGAAGCTTTTGTGACCTCTGCAACCAATGTCGTCATGCCGGTGGTCAGCATCGACGGGCAGCCCATCGGCAATGGCGCGCCGGGCCTGCTGACGTTAAAGCTGCGGGCGGACTTTCACGCCGTGGCAGAGCTTGCTAAAGGTTGAAGGTGGAGTTTGTCATATTGCCGCGCTTGTGACAGCGAATTTGCTTGTGCGCCTCTATAATAACCGGCAATTTAAGGGCGCGAGGGTGAGGGTTGGCAGTTGAGGCCTTCCCCAGAGAACTACGGATAACAACAATGGCCGAACGAGCCCAAAGTCTTCAGGACACGTTTCTCAATCACGTACGCAAGAACAAAACTCCGCTCACGATCTTTCTCATCAATGGCGTGAAGCTGCAGGGGATCGTGACCTGGTTCGATAATTTTTGCGTGTTGTTGCGCCGGGACGGACACTCACAACTCGTCTACAAGCATGCCATATCGACCATCATGCCCGGTCAACCCGTGCATTTGATGGATTCCGATAACGCCGAAGGCAGTCAGGCATAGCGAGTACGGCAACGTCAGCGCCGAACAAAGCCCCGCCACCCAAGGGTCGTCAGCCGATCGATCGGCGCCCACAGCGGCTGCGCGCGATCGTGCTGCTTCCCGTGCGAGCGGGGACGCGCCCGCAGGCCCGCTCGGATGGGCGCCCGGCGGCGGCGCGGCGTAACGAGCGCAACGGCAAGGCGCCCGCGCGCGCCGACCGTTCGAGCCCAGATCGTCTGCAAGAAGCGGTTGGCTTGGCCGAGGCCATCGGCCTCGACGTGCAGCTTGCCGAGACCTTCTCCCTGGCGCGGCCGCGGCCGGCAACCCTATTGGGTTCCGGCAAGGTGGAGGAGATCGCTGGGCACGTGCGCGAGCACGGCGTCGGTCTCGTCATCATCGATCATGTCGTGAGCCCAATCCAGCAACGCAACCTGGAGAAGGCCTGGGGCTCGAAGGTGCTCGATCGCACCGGACTGATCTTGGAAATCTTCGGCGAGCGCGCCCTAACCCGGGAGGGGCGGCTGCAAGTTGAGCTTGCGCATCTCACCTATCAGCGTGGCCGCTTGGTGCGCAGCTGGACCCATCTGGAGCGCCAGCGCGGTGGGTTCGGCTTTCTCGGCGGGCCGGGCGAGGCGCAGATCGAAACCGACCGCCGACTGATCCAGGAGCGCATCGACGCGATCAAGAAGGATCTCGCCGGCGTGATACGAACGCGGGGCCTGCATCGCGCCAGCCGCCAGCGCATACCGCTGCCGGTGGCGGCGATCGTCGGCTACACCAACGCCGGCAAGTCGACGCTCTTCAACCGGCTGACGGGTGCCTCCGTGCTGGCGATCGACCAGGTGTTTGCCACCTTGGACCCGACCATGCGCGAGATCACCTTGCCGAGTGGCCGGCGCATCGTCCTGTCCGATACGGTGGGCTTCATCTCCGACCTGCCGACCAATCTGATCGCGGCCTTTCGGGCGACCCTGGAGGAAGTGGTTGCCGCTGACCTGATCTTGCACGTGCGCGATGTGAGCCACCCCGAGAGCGAGGCGCAGCACCACGACGTCGTGGCGGTGCTGGTCGACCTCGGTATCGACGCCGATAGCGAGACCGCTCCCATTCTCGAGGTATGGAACAAGGCCGACAAGCTGACGCCCGGCACGCGCACGGAAGTCGAGCGCGCGCGGGCGCGCCGCAACCGCCCGGCCGTCCTGGTATCCGCCCTGACCGGGGAGGGGATTGAGGCCCTGCGGGCTCAACTCGATGCCGACCTCGGTCGTCACGACGAAGTGTTCGATCTTGAGATCCCGGCCGACCAGGGACGCCTGCTGAGCTGGTTGCACGCCAACGCCGAGGTGCTCGATCAGAAGACGGAAGGCTCGGGCGCCGTGCTTGCCCGCATCCGCATCGAACCTGCCGCCAAGGGCAAGCTCGCGGGCCAGCTGAAGCGTGCCGGCTTGTCGCCCCTCGGCGTGCAGGAGCGCAAATGAGGATCGAGGCGAGCCCAAGGGCGAGCTGACGGCCGGCGCTCCCTGTGTGGCCTGCTTAGGTCTCGCCCTCCTCGGCCTTCACCTCCTCCCAGAGCCGATCCATTTCGGCGAGGTCAGATTGCTGCGGGGTTTTGCCCGCGGCCGCCAATTTGCGTTCGATGCCCGCAAACCTGCGAGCGAACTTGGCGTTGGCCTGGCGCAGCACCGTCTCGGGCTCGAGCTTGAGGTGACGCGCCAGGTTGGCCATGACGAACAACAGGTCGCCCATCTCCTCGGCTACGGCCTCCTGGCGCCGTGGCGTGGCGGCGGGCGCGGCCAGGGCGGCTTCGAGCTCGTCGAACTCCTCTTTGAATTTATCCAACACTTCCTGCCGTGAGGGCCAGTCGAAGCCGACGCTTGCGGCTTTCTGCTGCAACTTAACCGCCCGCGTCAGGGCCGGGAGGCCAACGGGCACGTCAGCGAGAACGCCGGCGGCACCCTTGCTCACTTGTGCCTTTTCCGCGTCTTTGATGCGCTCCCAAAATCCGGGCGCCGCACCCGCCGCGCGCTCCGCCGCGCTGCCGAACACGTGCGGGTGTCGGCGCAGCATTTTCTGGGCGATCGCATCGACGACGTCGGCAAAGGCAAAAGCGCCCTGCTCCTCGGCCATGCGGGCGTGGTAGACGACCTGCAGCAACAGGTCGCCCAATTCCTCCCGCAGCGCCGCCAGGTCGCGCCGATCGATGGCGTCGGCGACTTCGTAGGCTTCTTCGAGCGTATAGGGGGCAATCGTCTCGAAGGACTGGGCAAGATCCCAGGGACAGCCCGTCGATGGCGTGCGCAAGGCGGCCATGATGTCGAGCAACTCGGCTAGCGATTTTTTTGCCTGCGGCGGCAACTGAGCCTCCCCTCGCCTCCTCGCCCCTCGCATGGCACGGCGAGCCGCGAGATGACGCAGCCGACGCCTTAGCACGAAACTCCTGCGCCTGGGCAAGTGCCGCCGGTTGGCTGTGGGGGAGCCGGGTCAATGCGCGAGGGCTGCAGGCAGTGGGCGCGGGGGACAGGCGAGCAGCCCGCGCGGCGCAAAACAAAGATGTGCCCGGCGCTCCCCAGCTTGGCCGCCGGGGCCGCGACCTCACCACCGCGCGTGAGCCTGGCGCGGCTCGCGCCAAGACCCTCCCGCCAAGGCCGCCTCAATGGCCGCTGTCGTCGGCCTGGCGTCCCGCCTCGAACAAGAACCAGGTGCGCTTCTCGGTGGCATCGATGAAGGTCTCAAGCAGGCTGGCGGTTGCCACGTCCTCGTGCTTGTCCGCCAGCTGATGGGCCTTGCGCATGTGTGCCGCCATCGCCTTGTTGTCGGCCATGAGCTCGCTCAACATTTCGCCCGGGGCAACGAAGGCCTTGTCGTTGTCCTTGACCGTTTGCTGGCGCCCGATCTCCCCGATCGAGCGCAGCGTGCTGCCGCCGATCTTGCGCACGCGTTCGGCGATCTCGTCGGTGGTGCCGAAGATTTCGGTCGCCTGCTCATCAAACAACAGATGGTAGGAGCGAAAGTGCGGACCGCTGACGTGCCAATGGAAATTCTTGGTCTTGAGGTAGAGGGCAAAGGCATCGGCCACCAGCCGATTGAGCGCGGCCGAAATCTCGCGCACGGCCTCATCGGGAAGATCGGTGGGAGTATCGAGGGGAGCAGCAATCTTCTGAGGCTCAAGCGTCCTGACCTTACTCACGACTGAAATCTCCGGGCGCGCGGATTGGGATCGGCGGCTTGGCAGCCGCACCAGGAGCAACGCTCTCGGGTGCCAAGCGTTCCGGCGGCCGCCAGGGCATGGGGCGGCGGGCTAGCTTCCATTCGCATAAGATATATTATGGAAAATAACTAGGTATTAACGTGTAGTTACAGGCGCTTCGCTCGTGGTGGCGTAACCGGCTCTGGGCATTCCCGGCCGATGCGTTTGGCGCCTAGCGCTCGGCCTTTTCGTAGTTCATCTGCACCAAGCGATCGAGCAACCGCACGCCCCAGCCCGAGGCCCAGCTTTGATTGATGTCGTTGCGGGGCGAATCGAAGGCCGTGCCCGCCACGTCGAGGTGCACCCAAGGCGTATCCTTGATGAAGCGCTGGATGAACTGGGCGCCCGTGATTGCGCCGCCGAAGCGGCCGCCGATGTTCTTCATGTCGGCGTTCTTGCTGTCGATCAGCTTGTCATAGGCCTTGGCGAGCGGCATGCGCCAGACCTTCTCCCCGCTGATCTCGCCGGCGGCGGCGAGTTCGGCGGCCAACCGATCGTCGTTGGCAAACATGCCCGCGTATTCCTTGCCGAGCGCGACCATGATGGCGCCGGTCAGGGTCGCCAGGTCGATCACGAAGCGCGGCTTGAAGCGCTCCTGGGCGTACCAGATCACGTCGGCGAGCACCAGGCGGCCTTCCGCATCGGTATTTAAGACCTCGATGGTCTTGCCGGACATGCTGGTGATGATGTCGCCGGGCCGCTGCGCGCTGCCCGACGGCATGTTCTCGGTGAGGCCGACGAGGCCCACGGCATTGACGGCGGCGTTGCGCTTGGCCAGCGTCAGCATAAGGCCGGCCACGCACGCCGCCCCGGCCATGTCGCCCTTCATGTCTTCCATGCCGCCGGCGGGTTTCATGGAAATGCCACCGGTATCGAAACAAACGCCCTTGCCGACGAAGCAGAGCGTTTTGGCGCGCTTTGACTTGTTGCCATGCCATTGCAAGACCACCACCCGCGAGGGGCGCTGGCTGCCCTGACCGACGGCGAGCAGGGCGTGCATGTTGAGGGCCTTGAGCTGCTCCTCGTCGAACACCTCGATCTGGAGGCCGCTGCCGTCCAGTTCGCGCATGCGATCGGCGAACTCGACGGGCCCAAGCCGATTGGCCGGCTCGTTGACGAGATCGCGGGCCAGGAACACGCCATCGGCGAGGGCTTTACGGCCAACGAACGCCTTGCTCGCTGCCTCCGGGCGGTCGCAAAGGATCTGGAGCTTGCTGAGGCCGTCACCGGCATCGGCCTCCGCCCCCTCCTCCGGCTTGCTGCGCGTCAGGTATTTCTTGAAGGTATAGCTGCGCAAGAGCGCGCCCAGCGCCAGGTCGGCGGCAAAGCTTTCGGCGCCGCAAGCCCCAGGATCGGCCGGGTCGCAGATCAGCGTTGCCCGTTCGCCCTTGCGCGCGTTGGCCTGGGCGAAGGCATAGCCACCCAGCATTAGCCGATCCAATTCCTTGCCCGGGCGCCCCGACCCCACCATGAGGAGGCGCTGTGCCTCGATGCCGGCGGGGGCGAGCAGCTCGATGGCGGTTTTACTTTTGCCGCTGAAGCCGGCGGCGGCGGCGGCGCGCTCAAGGGCACCCTTGGCCCGCTCATTGAGGGCGCGCGCGGCGGCGCCAAGGGCTAGCTCCTCGCCCGCCAACACAATGAGCGTGCCGCTGGGCGCTTGCGACAAGGGCGCAAATTGAACTTCAACCGGTTCAGCCATCAGCAATCCTTGCCATCAGCAATCTTTTGAGTGAGGTCGCGAGCCGCGCGCGCTCACCGCAGCGCGCGTGCGCTTCGATGGGGGGTGAGTGCGGACGCATGCCCGACGCTCGCCGGCCACAATAGACGCTCAGCCTCGAAGCGCAAGCACGGCGCTGACGCGCCAAACGTCTCGATCCTGGCGGCTCGGGGATCATGGCTGGGGGAAGCCAAGGATCGCCCAAAGCCCAGAGCAAAGCGCGATCGGGCTTCCAACCAAGATGAAAGCGCTCGAAGCGACCAACCCCTGGCCTAGCCGCGGCCCGCAAGGGCTGGCGCCATGGGCCGCGCTTCGCCGGCAAACCCCGAAAGGATAGGCCCACGCGCCCCGTGGGCGGGCTTTGCCAGGCCTAGGGGCGCGGCGCCACGCGTTTGCGACGCCTCAGCCCTCACGTCGCCGGCGTGCGGAACACTTGAATGTCCAGGTCGCGGATCTTTTTGCGCAGCGTATTGCGATTGAGGCCGAGCAGGGCGGCGGCACGGATCTGGTTGCCACGCGTGGCGGCCAAGGCGGCCATCAACAACGGGCGCTCGAGGTGCTGCAACATGCGATCGTAAAGGCCGGGCGGCGGCAGTTCGCGACCATAGCTGGCGAAATGGCCGGCCAGGTAGCGCTCGATGGTTTCGGAGAGCTCCTTGGGGGCCGCGCCGCCATCGGCATTGGGTGGCGGGGCCGCGTCCGCGAGCTCCGCCTCGATGATCTCCAACGTCAAGGTGTCTTCCGGATGCAGCGCGCTCAGCCGCCGCACCATGTTCTCAAGCTCGCGCACGTTGCCCGGCCAATGGTAGTGCTTGAGCCGCTCGATCGCCGCCGTCTCGATGGCCTTGTGCCCCATGCCTTGCTTGGCGGTTTGGCGCAAGAAGTGGCGCACGAGGTCGCCGATATCCTCCAGGCGTTCGCGCAGGGGCGGCAAGCGCAACGGCACGACGTTGAGACGATAGTATAGGTCCTCGCGGAACAGCCCCTGCTGGATTTGCGACTTGAGCTCGCGATGCGTCGCGGCGATGATACGCACGTCGGTCTTGATGGGCGTGCGTCCGCCGACGGTCGTGTATTCGCCTTCCTGCAACACCCGCAGCAGTCGGGTCTGCGCCTCCATCGGCATGTCACCGATCTCGTCGAGGAACAAGGTGCCGCCGTCGGCCTGCTGGAAGCGGCCTTCGGTGCGCGCCTGCGCCCCGGTGAAGGCGCCCTTTTCGTGGCCGAACAGCTCGCTTTCGATCTGCTCGCGCGGGATTGCCGCCATGTTGATGGCGACGAAGGGGCCGTTGCGCCGCTTGGTGCCGTAGTCGTGTAGCACGCGCGCTACCAGCTCCTTGCCGGTGCCGGACTCGCCCGTGATCATCACGGTGAGGTCGGTCTGGGTGAGGCGCGCGAGCACGCGATAGATTTCCTGCATCGCCGGGCAGCGGCCGATCAGCAGCAAGCCCTCGCTCGGCTCGGGCGCGAGCCT
>DATMZT010000087.1:0-18440 GCA_035573335.1 Hyphomicrobiaceae bacterium
GGACCCAACGTCGATATCGAGGTCTTCAGCTTCGTCACCTCGCTCCCCAATGACCTCACCCGCAACATCAATCCCGAGCGCAGCCCGGCTTTGCTCTTGAGCGAGGCGGATGCGCGCACCTGGCTGCTGGGCACGCCAACCGAGGCCCTTGCGGTAATCAAGACCACGGACCCCGAGCGCTTGCGGATCGTGCAGGCCGGCTTTGACAAAGAGGACCTCTACGCACCGGCCGAGGCAGGCCCCCGCTAGACAATTCTGCTGCAGCGAGGTATGGAACAAAACAGGAACAACGCCACCACACGGGAGCTGGACCCATGGAAGGGCTCGCCGAACTGCAGGCGCGGGAAGATGAACTGGCGCGGGAATGGCACTGGCTCCACGACACCCTCAATAAAGTGGCGCGCGTGCGAGCGGAGCAAGGGGATGCCCACGCCTTTCGCCTGCTGCAAGCCCAGGCCATGGCCGTCGGACAGCGCCGCATCGAGCTCTCCGTGCGCATCGCTCACATACAGGGCCCGCATAAAGTGGCGTGAGCGATGAAAGCGCCTCACGAGATGCGGCCCGGCAACCGCTACGCGCGGGAGAGCGAGGCGCGCAAGACCCTGGCTGACTTGATCGGCCGCAAGGCCGCGCTCGTTGCGATCTGCCGTCGCTGCAAGCATCGCCGCTTGCTGTTCCCGGCGAGCCTGGCCAGTCGCCTGGGCGAAGGCTTCAGTGTCGCCGAACTCGGCAAACGGCTGCGATGTCAAAAATGCGGGCACGCCGGCGGCGCCAACATCCACGAGTCGACGCGCTGACGCTTGGTACCATCACCGATACGTACGCTAGATGACGATAGCGCCCGGCGCTCAAGCTCGAACCTGGTGATTGCGCGCTGGCCACTCCGACAAAATGGGATTCGTTTGCAATTCCAAAAATATTTCGCACGCGGTTGTCTCGAACTGTGAACGCAGCACCTTGCCTTTGGCATCGCGGCGCTCATCCATTGTCCATTGCACCGATATTGCCACAGCAAAATATATTGGAGACCAGCCCATGCGACGCCGCATCAGCAATTCCCCATTGATCGACCCCACGGTTTGCGCCGTCATCATGATGGCCCCCGCAGCCCAGGATCTGTTGTCGATTTCTCCCGACCTGCCGGCCTGGCATCATCAGACGAATGCCGCCATCACCCAAGCCGCGGGCGTCCTCGACGTACCCATCTTCACCTTGTTATGGCGTCCCGAGCCGCAAGAGTTGGCTGTTGCGGGCGACCCCTCACACGGGTCGCCTCGCCAATTCCTGCTCGAGGAGTATCAGTGTCCCTGGCTCAATCGCGCCTTTCTCGAGGCCCTCAGCAGCGAGGACTCCTCGGTCCTGATCGTTGGCGGTTTCTGGCTCGAGCACGAAATCCTGGGCACCGCCTTGCACGCGCTGGCCGCCTGCTACGAGGTCGCGATCCTCGCCGACATCACGCCGGCGCGACAGGCGCCCGCGGCGCCCTCGGCCACCGAACGCCTCGTGCAGGCGGGTGCCACGCCGATCGTGACCTCGCAGCTCATCCGCGAATGGATGGTGACGGCACCGGCGGGGTCCAAACGGGAGGCGCTGCGAGCGCTGTTGCCGGTGGCGCCCGGCGCCTGACCAGCCGGATCGGACGGATGGACCTTGAGACCTTGCAAGCTCGCATCCTCTCGTCGCGGCGCTGACGCCCAAAGGGACCGGCCATTGCTTGATCGCACGACCACCGTTTTGGTCCAGGCGCCCTTGCCAAGGCTCTAACCCTGACTTCGGCGATGCTTCGATTACGTTACTATGTGGGGCCTGATTGGCCACTTGATCGGGCCCGCTATGCCTATGTGCTCAATTTGTGCAACAGCGACCTGGCGTGGGAGTTCCTGCGGCGCAACCCCGAGTATCAACGGGACTATCGGCTCTTCCGGCGCGGTGCCGATCGGCCGCGACGCCTCGGCAGCGGCCAATTTCTGACCCGCCTGCGGCGGCGCTCACCGCGCTGCGAGCGCTGGGGCCTCGACCCTTTGGTTGATCCCGCATGCCCGGCACCTACGGCACCTCTGTGCTGGACCATCGGTGAGGCCGCACCGGTTCTCGACGGGATTGCCGTGCGCGCCACGGGCCAGGCGCCAGCCGCGCTGTCGATCAAGGGCTACGATGCGGCCCGGCACATTCTCATCGGGCCGACGGGCGAGGAGTACGTGCTCTTGCGCGACGCCGAGCGGGCGGCAACCCTGCGGCTCGAGGGTTCCCGCGCCAGCCTCGGTGCCGTCAACGTCACGTTCTTGGTGCGCGACCTTCCCGATCCCTACCTGCTGGCGCAGCGATTTCGCACGCTCCGGCGCCTCATCGACGCCCCGCGACAGGAGGTGCGGCCCTCGCGCACGCGCCTCTTTTACCGCGACGCGCTTATCGCCCTCGACGCCCGGCTCGTCGGCCTGAGCCACCGCGAGATCGCCGTCCTGCTCCATGGCACCGGCGCCGTGCGCAGCAGCTGGTCGTGCTCGAGCGGGTCGATCCGGGAGCGCGTCCGCAACCTGCTGGCTCGCGGGCAAGCGCTCCGCGATGGCGCCTATCGGAAACTCCTTGGCTAGGGGGGAGGGGATTTCGTTTTTTTTCAGAATAACCCTCCCCAGCATTTCCAGCTTCCCGCAGTTTCCCGCATCTTCCTTCGAACTCGGGAGCACAGACGATGCCAAAACGCCGGCCGGATTTCCTGGACACCACCGAGACGGCCCAAATCCTGAGACTCAAAAAACACACCATGGAGAACATGCGCTGCATCGGGAATGGCCCCGTCTTTTACAAACTTGCCGGACGCATCTTCTACCGCCGCAACGACCTCAGACACTGGTTGGCGAAGGCCCGACGGCGCTCCTCCGCCGGGGAACAACCCCGCGGGCGCTGATCGGCGCGGGCGTTGGCGTGGGGCTTATTCTTGCATCGGTTGTCCCGGACAGGCCGATGCTCGTTTGGAATGCCTCGCCGAGCCAGCCTATCGGGCTCTATCGGAGGCTGCCCGGCGCTGCTCACGTGTCCGACCGCGTGCTCGTTCGCCTGCCTCCGCACTTGGCGGACCTGGCCGCACGCCGTGGCTATCTCGCGCCCTCGGCCTACCTCATCAAGCCCGTCGTCGCCGTCGGCGGCGATCGGGTCTGCCGGCTTGGCACGCGCATCTTCCTTCGCGGTCGGATCGCGGCCCGCGCCGCGGTGCGCGACGGCCTGCGACGCGCCTTGCCGACCTGGCAGGGTTGCCGCTGGCTCGAAATGGGCGAGCTATTCCTGCTCGCCGCCGATCCCGACAGCTTCGATAGCCGCTATTTCGGTGTCGTCTCGGGACATGCCGTGATGGGGCGCGCTGCCCTCGTTTGGTCGTTGGGGCGCGGAAATTTGTAAGGTGCGTGCCTTGGCGGCCGAGACGCGTGAACGGTGTGGCCGCAAGGTAGGCCTCTCCACCAGGAAGCTCGCGGCCTTTGCTTCCTAGATCGCGCGCAGGCTCGCCTGCGCCATTGCACCGCGCTCACGTCGCCAAGGACGCAACGTCCGGGGCTGGCAGCTGTCGCGCAACCGCGGCGCGCAGAGCCTTGGCGCCCAGGAGAACGAGATCATCGTTGAAATCACCGTGGATAGGATCAAGCGCGATGGCTGTAACCCCCAATTGACCGGCGCGCCGCGCCAAGCGCTCAAACGCGCCATAACCGGCCGGATCCCGGTCGCGCCCGACGTAGAGGCGTTTCAGTCCCTTTGGCAGCACCAGAGCGCCGAGATTGGATGCCGAGAGCGCCGCCACCATCGGCAGCTCAGGCAAGATCGTCTTGAGGGACAGCACGGTCTCGATGCCCTCGCCGGCGAGGATGACCTCGCCCCCACTGCCGAAACGAACGCCAAACCCGAGCTGCCGCCCGAGTGCGCGGCGCGGCGTCGACACCGGCGCCTTGCCGCGACCGCTCGCATCCAGCCAGGTGCGCTGAATGCCGGTGATACATCCATCAGGGTCGGTGATGGCGGCCAGCAGCGCCGGTCGCTTGTCCTGCACGGCGCCGTCGCGATAGTAGCAGGCAGGGTGAAAGCGCAGGGCCGGACACGGACCGAGGTGGGTGATACCCCTCTGTTCGAGGTAGGTTTGGACGAGTGTCCCGGCGATCGGACGGCCCATGCCGAACAGCCGCTGCGCGGCCAGCGTCTTGTCGGAGGCGCCGTGTTCGGTTTGGGGCAGCGGAGGGTCGGCCGGCAACGCTAGAAATTGCCGCGCCTCGGCAAGCGCCTGCTTGAGGCTCGCCAGCTTGCACGAGGCCGCAATGAGATCGAGCAGATCTCCGTGTTCGGCGGTGGCGGCGTCACACCACTTGCCGGCGCGGGCGCCCGAGAGGCGCACATAGAGGCTCTGCCCCGGCGTATTGGCCACATCGCCGATGTGCCAATAGCCGCCGCTGCGACGACCATTCGACAGATAGTGCCGACAGACCGCTTCGGCATTCCGCGCCAGACGATGCGCGACCTCGCCCGCGCCTTGGCGCCGAGCCTGACGATGACGCGTCGCCTGCGCTGGTGTGCTTGGCACCCTCGCACGCTGGGGTATCGGCGGTGGCAGGCCGACGGGCCTAGCTTCGCGGGCCGTGGGCTCGGCCCGTCGCCGATAGGGTCGGGCCTGCCCGGCACCCGCCCGCGCTGCGTTGGCTCGTCTCGCCAGTGGAGGTCGGCTCATTGAAGCAAAAGCGGCCTAGGTCATCATTGAGATCATTGACATTTTAGCAAATGTTCTTCTTTTGTTCCAGATCTTTTGGCGATGGGAAGGTGTTCCGCCCCCAGGCTTTCCGGGCCTACCGTTCCGGTGGGGCTCGGCCGCGGTCGGGCGTCCAGGTCAGTCGGTTGGCACCAACCCACCCCGTGACCGCTTGGCCGCGCAGCGGCTCGAGCGCGGGTTTCCAGGGCGCCAGCGTGAACGTGTCATCGCGGCGAATGAGCGCGAGTTTCCCCGTGGGCGTGACAACGGCACGGGCATAGATCCCGGAAATGCGCCGCTCATCCTGATGGGGAACATAGGTGGCGCCGAGTTCGCGCGAGAGGTCGGCCACCAGCCGCTCCAGTTCGAGCTGGCGCAAGACGCGCATCATCTCGGGTGCCGGCGCCAATTCCCCCGTGTCATCACTTTGGGCCAGCAGGCCATGGTCTCTGAGCCAGCGCAGGCGGGCGGCAAACGCACCTCGGAGTTGGGCGCCAAAACCGGTGGCGCCGGGGTCCGGCTGCCACTTCTCGAGCAGAGCCTGATCAATCCACGTCGGGCCTGCGTAGGTGATCTGGCGCTCAATCTCGACGGCCGATAGCACTTGCAGTTTGGGCGCCGCCGCAGGCTTGCCGGCAACCATACCGGCAGCGAGCAGAACCAGGTTACCGCGCCGTGGCACGTCATTGGGCCTTAGCCGGCCCAACTCCGCGTAATGAACCCGTCCATCGACGGCGTCGACGACGACCCAGGTGCGATCGGTGATGTCATCGATCCTGCCGACACCAACGACCTTGCCGATCAAGGGCGCCTTACGCGGTCCGCGCTCGAACAACGCCAGGGCCGCGGCACCTCGATCGATACCGGCCTCCTTCAAGGCTCGCTGCATATTTTTGAATTTGTCGGCCCGCTCACCGAGCTGGCGCAGCTTGGCTTCGACCTCTGCGCCCAGTACCCAAACGCCGGGACGCCGTTCCTCGGCCAGACCCAACTTTTGTAAGGTTTTGAGCCGTCCAACCCGCGACGCACGCCCCACCGGATCGAGATCCTGCATGGCGGAAATCGCCAAGACGCCGTCCTTGGCCTGAGCCAACAGCGACCGGTCCAAAAACGTGAAACGTTCCTGCGTCATCTCGTTGACGAGCTTGTGCAGTCGCTCCAACTCGCTTTCCGGTCCGAGTTCGATGCTGACCAGTGCTCGCGCGCGTGCGCGCAACCCATAACAGATGTAGTCGTGAGCTATGACGAGGTCTTTGCGTTTATCATCGCGACCGCGAATCACGATGTGCGTGTGCGGGTATCCGGTATTGAAATGGTCGGCGGCCAACCAATCGAGACGCGTGTCGAGATCATACTCTACCTGCACCATGAAGTCACGAATGAAGGCTTTAAGATCCGTGAGGCGTGCCCCATCCTCGGCCGACACCAGAAAGCGAAACTGATAGCGATCGCGCGCCGAGCGCCGCAGAAACTCATCGACATTTGCGTTATCGCTCAACGCATCGTAGGCCCGGCCTTTGCTGCCGTCACGGCCGACACCCTCCCGGACGATATACCTCATATGCAGCTGCGCAGAGTGCAGCCTATCGGCGATGATCATGTACCGCGCCCAGGCGACGACACGGCGGCCGTCTGGCGCGATCAAACCGGCAGCCGCGCGCACGCCAGCGCCCACACCTCGATTGAACGTCGCGTTCGGTGAAATGAGACCTAATTTCCGACGCCCGCGTTCGGCCCTGCCGAGTGGACGCATCACCTGCGTCACGTAGCGCTCACTGTGTCCTTTCTTGCCGCCGCCAATGCGACCAGGCTTGGGATCGAAGTCGTCTTGACTGTTTGGACTCACGACGTGCCTCCATCTCGCTGTTTGGCAGCTGAGATGTGGTGCGAAATCGGCCGGTCAAGCTGACGTCAAACAGAGCATTGAGGCCTCAGGCCAATTTCTCGTTTCCGCACCACCCACGATTTCGGGTGGCGGCGGGGCGTCGCGCCAATTGGGTCTTCTCAGCGACAAAGACGCCCCGCATTTATCTTGATCTCCCCGAAAGCGCCCGCACCTTCCTCTTTTTTCACGCTGAGCTGCGAATTCGCCCGGGCGTCCGATGCGCCGTCACACCGAGAGCGCACCACAGCTTCGCGAGCGATGGGTCGCCACCGCTACGCTCAGGTGTTGGCAAGGGCCGGAAGGAAAGCCCCCGCGCCGCGGTTGGCGCGAGGGCGGGGCGTGCCCGATCAGTCCTGCGGGCTCCAGATCAGCGCGTACACGTCCGGGTCGGCGTTGCCGGCCGCGCGGCCGAGATTGGCGTAGAGTGTCTTGGCGCCGAACTCGGGGGCGGCGATCGAGAGCGAGACGTAGTCCCGACCCGAGGTCTGGCCGCGACGCACCCAGCCGGCGCCGATCTCGATGCCTTGGGCGATGACCCGATAGTCCGGCTGTCCCGGCGAGACCTTGTCGGTCACCGGAATGATGCTGACGTCGGTGCGCATGGTCAGCGTCTTGAGCTCGCCCTCGTAGCGGCCGTCTTCGCGCTTCGTGACTGATCCGATGGTTGCCATGTGAAAAGTCCTTTCGGCTGACGGCGGAGGCCAATTCCCCCGCCGGCGTGCGCGTTGAGCGGCTGACGGCGCCTGAGGCACCCGTCGCAGCACCTTCGCGAAGACGGGCCGGAACGCCAGTGGAGGAGCCGGCTTTGCCGGCTTGCCGCCAAGGCGCCGACGGCCGCAACCTCGCACGCTCATCGGCGGGGAATGGCGTTCGTTCAGCGGTCAGGACATCGCGGATGGCGCCGCGATCACCGCGACGGAGAAATGGCGCGCGCGCCACGCCAAGCCGCGTCCTTCAGCGCGGACATAAGACCCATGCAGGACGTCGCTCAGGCGGAGGCCGCGGTTGGCCGCGCGTGATCGCGCTCTGACCGCGCCTCGGATCGCGCGGGAGGGATCGTGACCCCGCAAGGGGCCGAGACGCCCAGGCCGTTCCCGGCCGGCGGCTCGGTCGCGCTCATCAAGCGCGATAGAGCCCGACCGCCCGAGGACGGGCAAGTCCGCGGGCGGACCCGCCCAGGCTTAGCACCCTATCGTGGCACCCTATAATGTGCGCTGGCGTCTTAACAATTTCGCCTCGGGAGGCAGCGGCGTTTATCTTGCCCGGAAAAGGCAAGCGAGCAGTCAGAGCTCGTTGAGATGTCCGGTCGGCAACTCCACCTTCGCTCGTGAGCATATCAGGCAGAGCGCTCCCTAGCGTGGCAATTGCAGCTTGGTGTCCATGGATCCTGCGCGTTAAAGGCTAGTGTCCGCGAGCAGAAGGGTGATCTCCCAGTGCGCAATTTGCTGCACGAGGATGTGGACCCGCGCACTCCGGGGTGTTCAGTTCAGAAATCTGTAGCAAGACACGCCGCGCCGCCGAGCTGGCCGAGGAGCGATCGCGCATCGCCGCGCCAGTCCGCCACCCGCCGCCGACGCCCTGCTGGTGCTGGATTCGGCGGGCCGCAGAGCCCGCTCGCGGCCGAGCAGGACAACGCGACTACGCAGAAGACGGACCCGCGGACGCCTGCTTAGAAAAAACTCGCCACCCAGATGTGCGACATCCTCGACGCCGGGCATTGCGTACCGCACTGGCGGCGTGATGGCCAAGAATAGCGCTTGGCGCAAAATTTCTTCCGCCTCAATTGCCACAATCGATGCCTGGGTCCGGCGCTGTCAGGGACCTCGCCAGCTCTCGGAACTGCCCGTCGGCGCGTTGCGGACGCCACCCGAGAAACTGAGGCCACGGCCCGAAAATCGCAGCTGAGAGCGCCAACGTTTTACCTTGCCTGCGACTTGCCTGCGAAGCGACTTGCAAAAGTGACCTGCACAGTGAGCCATGCGGCCCAGCAAACAATGCGTTGGGCATGCCTCAACCTGGAAATGGTCGAGAGAGCAACACCTTCAGCGCGCGCATGGCGCATATCGCCAACGCGACGGGCTCGTTGACCGCAGCAATCAGCAGCGTCCTCGGCTGCTTCCAGCGACTTCCCTAGACTTCCCGGAACATCCCGCGTTTTCCCGGCTTCTCCCATTCCCCATTGGCAACCCTTCGGCACAAGCTCTCCCTTGCAACATTCAGCCAAGACGGAAAGCTGCCGTGACCTCATGGCAATCCCATCTCCTGCATGTCGGCCTCGCGGCCCTGGCACCGGTCGTGTGCCTGTGGGCAGCAACGGAATGGGCGGCTCACATGCTGAGCTTCCAACCAGGCTTGGGGCCGGCCTGGATCGAGCCGCTTGGCATCAAGATCTATGCCCCCTGGCAGTTGTTTTCCTGGTGGATCGCCTTCGGCGCGGCCGCGCCGCAGGTCTTCGCCCGCGCTGGCACCCTAGCGGCGCTCGGCGGTGTCGCATCCGCCGCCATCGGCTTAGGGGGAGCCGCCTGGCGGACCGGCCATAGGCAAGCTGCCACGACCTTTGGCTCGGCCCGCTGGGCGGATATCGCCGACCTCAAGCGCGCACAGCTCTTCGCCAATGCCGGTGTCGTGCTCGGCCTCTATGACGGTCGCTACCTGCGCCACGATGGCCCCGAGCACGTGCTCCTGGTCGCACCAACCCGATCCGGCAAGGGCGTCGGTCTGGTGCTGCCAACGCTATTGAGCTGGACCCAGTCGGCCGTCATTCACGACATCAAGGGTGAGAACTGGGCGCTCAGCGCCGGCTGGCGCTCCCGCTTCTCCCACTGTCTGCGCTTCGATCCAACCGATCCCCGCTCCGCCCGCTTCAATCCGCTGCTGGAAGTGCGCAAGGGCGCCCAGGAAGTGCGCGACGTGCAAAACATCGCCGACATCCTCGTTGATCCCGAAGGCGCCCGCGACCGCCGCGATCACTGGGACAAGTCGGCCCACGCCCTGCTGACCGGCGCCATCCTGCACGTGCTCTACGCCGAGCAGGAAAAGACGCTGTCCCGCGTCGCCAACTTACTCGCGGACCCCTCCCGCTCCATCCTCAAGACCCTGCACATCATGCTCGCGACCAACCACGTCGGCAGCGATGCTGCCCCAATGGCGCACCCCGTGGTCGCCTCCGTTGCCCGAGAGCTGCTCAACAAGTCCGAGAACGAGCGCTCCGGCGTGGTCTCGACGGCGCTCAGCTTCCTCGGCCTCTATCGCGACCCCGTGATCGCGGCCAACACCGCGCGCTCCGATTGGCGCCTTGCCGACCTCGTCGACGCCGAACGCCCCGTGTCGCTTTACCTGGTGGTGCCGCCCTCGGATCTGTCGCGCACCAGGCCCCTCATCCGTTTGCTGCTCAATCAGATCGCCCGCCAACTCACGGACCGGCATGCGGTGGCGCAAGTGGCCGCGCCACCTCGCCAGCTGCTCTTGCTGGTCGACGAGTTTCCGGCGCTGGGGCGATTGGAGTTCTTCGAGACCTCCCTCGCCTTCCTGGCCGGTTACGGCGTGCGCGTCGTCCTGGTCGCCCAGTCCCTCAATCAGATCGACAAGGCCTACGGACCCCACCACGCCATCCTCGACAATTGCCACGTGCGCGTCGCCTTCACGCCCAATGACGAACGCACGGCCAAGCGGCTTTCCGACACCCTGGGTACGGCGACCGAGCTGCGCGCGCTGAAAAATCTCTCCGGCCGCCGCTTTGCCGCCTGGCTGTCGCACACCTCCGTGTCGGAGCAGGAAACGCCGCGCGCGCTTCTAACCGTCGGCGAGGTCCTGCAGCTCGGCGCCGAAGAGGCGTTGGTCCTCGTCTGTGGCCTGCCGCCGATCCGAGCCCGCAAGCTCAAATATTATACCGACCTCAATTTTCTGGACCGCCGCTTACCACCCCCGACCCTCGCCGCGGGCTCTGATGCCGATGCCCCGCTGCCGCGCCCGCACGACTGGTGCGCGCCCGCCCGGGCCCTCGATCCGAGGCTCGAGACGCCGCGGTCGGATAGCCAAGGCGAGACTGGCGCACTGCCGCCGCGCGCCCGCGAACCCGAAGGCCGCGACCAACCCCGAGACAAAGCTCCCCTGAACGATCTTGAGCTCCTTTCGGGCCTTGCCACCGGCGAGTTGCCCTCCTCGTCACGTCCTGCCGAGGACCGCGATCGTGCCACCAACTTAGAGGGGCTGCGTCTCTAAATGGCCAAGAAACGTTACACCGTCTGGTTGTCGCGCTCGCTCGGGCACAAGTTCGAGGCCGTGGCCGCACGGTCCAAAGGCGGCAAGTCGGGACTGGTCGAAGACGCGCTGAAAGCCGTGCTCGAACCGCAGTTGCTGCCCGGTGTCAATGAGGCCTTGGCCCGCCGTTTCGAAAGCCTCAACCGCACCGTCACGCAAATCGCGCGGGACATGGCCATCGCCACCGAAACGCTGGGGCTGTTCGTGCGCTACTTCCTCACCATCATGCCGCCGATGCCCGAAAGCCAACAGGAACCCGCCAGGCTGTTGGGACGCGAGCGTTTCGCGGTGTTCGTCGTCGAGGTTGGCCGCCGTATGACCAGCGATCGGCGGCTCGTGGCCGAGGTGCTGGAAAGCATCGCCAAGAACGATCCGGACCTATTCGGGACGCTGTCTTCTTCCGCCGCAGAGAGAAGCCAGGACGCCGCGGCCCAACCCGCAGGAGACAACGCGGTCAATGGTGCTGGGCCAGAGAACGGCATGGACGGCACGACCCTACTCGAAGGAGACACCCATGAGTGAAATCTTTGCCACGGCCGCGGCCGATGAGGCGCAAGGGCGCCGCCGGCAAATGCTGCGCACGGCCTTCGGCCCCAGTATAGCCGCGGCGCTGGCCGATCCCACCGTCGTCGAGGTGATGGTCAATCCCGATGGGCGCCTGTGGATCGACCGCGCCGTCGTCGGCCGGCTCGATAGCGGCGAACGCATCGGCGCCGCCGAAACCGAGCGCATCATACGCATGGTTGCCGCGCACGTCCGTCGCGAGGTCGGCGAGCAAACACCCATCGTCTCCGCGGAACTGCCCGAGACCGGCGAGCGCTTCGAGGGCGTCATGCCGCCCGTGGCCACCGCCCCCTGCTTTGCCGTGCGCAAACCGGCCGACCTCGTCTATCGCCTGAGCGACTATATCGTCGCCGGTATCATGTCCCCGCGTCAGGCCGCCGTCCTGGCGCTCGCCGTGCGCGACCGCAAGAACATCCTGGTGGTCGGCGGCACCTCCTGCGGCAAGACCACCCTGGTCAACGCGCTCTTGGCCGAAGTCGCCGACCTCGGCGAGCGCGTGGTCATCCTCGAGGACACCCGCGAACTCAAGTGTGCGGCCGCCGATTGCCTGGCGCTGCGCACCAAGCCCGGCGCTGTCGGCCTCGGCGATCTCGTGCGCTCCACCCTGCGCTTGCGACCCGACCGCATCGTCGTCGGTGAGGTGCGCGGACCCGAAGCCCTGGACATGCTGAAGGCCTGGAATACCGGCCACCCCGGCGGCGTCACCACCGTGCACGCCAATTCGGCCGAAGCGGGCCTCTATCGCCTGGAGCAGCTCGTCCAAGAAGCCGTCGTCACCGTGCCGCGCGCGCTGATCGTCGAAGCCATCGATATCGTCGTCTTTCTCTCGGGGCGCGGTGCCCAGCGCCGGCTCGAAACCCTGCTCGAAGTCAAAGGCCTCGGCCCCGATGGCGACTACCTCTTGAAGCCGCTCGGCCCTCCCAGCCTCGACATCGTCTGACGGAGCCCAAGACCATGCGCGCCAACCCGATGCCCGCCATCCTTCGCAATGCGACATTTGCCGGTTGGAGCGTCGCACTCGTCACGGTGATCGTCGCCGACGCGGCCCATGGGGCGGGCTCCGGCATGCCCTGGGAAGCTCCCCTGCAGCGCATCCTCGATAGCATCGAAGGCCCGGTCGCCAAGGTGATCGCCGTCGTCACCATCATCATCACCGGCCTCAGCCTCGCCTTCGGCGACATGGGGGGCGGACTCAGACGCCTGCTGCAAATCGTCTTCGGTCTCTCCATCGCCTTTGCCGCCACCTCCTTTTTTCTATCGTTCTTTTCCTTTGCCGGCGGCGCGCTGATCAACTGACACCTCCGACGGGAGAGAAGTCCCATGCGCGGTCAACCCTCTGTCATACCCGGCTACGAAGTCGTCCTGCACCGGGCCCTGACCGAACCCATCCTGATCGCCGGCGCCCCGCGCAGCTTCGCCATTCTCAACGGCACGCTGGCGGCCGCCATCGGGGTGGGCTTGCGCGTGTGGCTCGCCGGCGCACTGATCTGGGTGATCGGCCATGCCATCGCCGTCTGGGTCACGCGCAAGGACCCGGCCTTCCTCACCGTGCTCTCGCGCCACGCCCGCCACAAGGGAGCGCTCACATGCTGAACCTGGCGGAATACCGGCGCAAATCCATCGGCCTTTATGACTACCTGCCCTGGGCGTGCCTGGTGGGACCCGGCATTGTCCTCAACAAGGATGGCTCGTTCCAGCGCACGCTGCGCTACCGTGGCCCCGACCTCGACAGCGCCACCGAGGCCGAACTCGTCGCCGTCAGTGCCCGCCTCAACAACATCTTAAAGCGCTTTGGCGCGGGCTGGGCCCTGTTCTTCGAGGCCGAACGCATCCCGGCCAATGCTTATCCTGGCGCCCGTTTTACCGACGCGGCGGCCTGGCTCGTCGACCAGGAGCGCTACGCGCTCTTCAGCGCCGACGGCGCGCATCACGAAAGCCGCTATTTCCTCACCTTCCTCTACTTGGCCCCGCCCGAGCATGAGGCTCGCGCCGAGCGCCTCCTTTACGAACGCAGCACCGAGACCAGCGCCCACGCGCAGGAGCCGCAGGCCCAGCTCGCCCTGTTCGTCACGGAGACCGAACGCGCGCTCAAGATGCTGACTGGCATCCTGCGCGAAGTCGAGGCGCTGGGTGACGCCGAGACGCTCGCCTACCTGCACGGCACCATCTCCGACAAGCGCCACCCCGTCGCCGTCCCCGCCGTGCCGACCCACCTCGACGCGCTGCTGTGCGACACGCAGCTCCTCGGTGGCGTCGAACCCAAGCTCGGGAGTAAGCACCTGCGCGCCCTGACCGTGCTCGGTTTTCCCAACGCCACCACGCCCGGGCTGCTCGACGCGCTCAACGACCTGGGCTTTTCCTATCGCTGGGTGACGCGCTGGATCGCCATCGACAAGACCGAGGCAACGCGCCAGTTGGCGCGGCTGCGCCGGCAGTGGTTCGCCAAGCGCAAGTCGGTGGCCATGGTCCTGCGCGAGGTGATGTTCAACCGCGAAACCACCCTCGTTGACTCCGATGCCGACAACAAGGCCGCCGACGCCGACGCGGCCCTGCAGGAACTGGGGCAGGACGACGTTGCCTTCGGCTTTCTCACCACCACCGTGATCGTCGCAGATGCCGACGCCAACCTCGCCGGCGACAAGCTGCTGGCCATCGAGCGCATCATCAACGGCCGCGGCTTCGTCACCATCCGCGAGACCCTGAATGCAATTGAAGCGTGGCTCGGTAGCCTGCCCGGCAACCCCTACGCCAACGTGCGCCAGCCGATCGTGCACAGCCTTAATCTCGCGCACCTGATGCCGGTCTCGGCCGTGTGGGCGGGACCCGAATTCAACCGCCATCTCAACGCCCCGGCGCTGCTGATGACGGAAACGCGCGGCAGCACGCCCTTCCGGTTCGATCTCCATATCGACGATGTCGGCCACGCCTTGGTGCTGGGGCCGACGGGGGCCGGCAAATCCGTATTGCTGGCGCTGATCGCCCTGCAATTTCGGCGCTACATCGGGGCGCAGGTGATCCTGTTCGATCGTGGCCGCTCGCTGCGGGCCGCGACGCTGGCTGTGGGCGGGGAAAGCATCGCGCTGGGCTTGCAGGGCACCCTGGCGCTGCAGCCGCTGGCGCAGATCAATGAGCCCGGCGAAATGGCGTTTGCCCTGCAATGGGTGACGGCGCTGATTGCCGCGGAAGGCGTGCGGATCACGCCCGATGTCAAGGACGCCGTGTGGACGGCCTTGCGCAGCCTCGCTAGCGCGCCAAGCGAAGAGCGCACGCTGACCGGCCTCGCCGTGCTGATCCAGTCGAGCGCCCTGGTGGCGGCTTTGACCCCCTACACCCTGGAAGGCGCCTACGGCCGCCTGTTGGACGGCGCCGCCGAACGCATCGCCACCACCGATATGTTGCATATCGAAATGGAAGAGCTGATGGGGCACAAGGCGCTGATCGCGCCGGTGCTCACCTATCTCTTCCATCGCCTCGAAGCACGCTTCGACGGCCGGCCGACCTTGCTCGTCCTCGACGAGGCCTGGACCTTTCTGGACGATGCGATCTTTGCCGCCCGCATTCGCGAATGGCTCAAGACCCTGCGCAAAAAGAACGTGGCCGTGGTGTTTGCCACGCAGTCGCTCGCCGACATCGAGCGCTCGAGCATTGCCCCGGCCCTGATCGAAAGCTGCCCGACCCGCATCTTTTTGCCCAATGACCGCGCCCGCGAACCGCAGGCGAGGAGCATCTATGCGCGCTTTGGCCTCAACGACCGGCAGGTCGAGATCCTGAGCCTCGCCGCCCCCAAGCGCGACTACTATGCGCAAACCGCGCGCGGCAATCGTCTGTTCGAATTGGGGCTGGGTCCGGTGGCGCTCGCCTTCTGCGGTGCCGCCTCGCCCGACGACCAGCGCCTGATCGACCGCTGCCTCGCCGACGGCGACGCCGCCGGCTTCGCCGCCAGCTTTTTGAACGCCAAAGACCTCGGCTGGGCCGCCGACCTGCTGGCGCGCTGGACCCCGCCCGCCGCGCGGGCAAAGCCGTCGACCGCAATCAGCGAGCCTCAGGTCGGCCCGCCCGGGGATGGAGACGCTGCTTCCGACCTGGTGCCGCCGGCCGCCGATCGTGAACCGTCGACGAGCGAGCCTGCTGGCGGAGCCCCTGCGCCGCCCGCAGTCGCACCAGCAGCGGCTCCGACCCGCAAACCGGTCCTGGCGACGGCCGCGTCCGGGCGCCCCCCGACGCCGCTGCCGGGTCTCCCCGGCGGACCGCCGCTCCCCGAACGGCTCTCGCCCTTTCGCATCGTCGCCGCTAAAGCCAACAGGAGGCACCCCTGAAACCCAATTTCCCCCTGTGCCAAAGGCTGTCATTGGGCCTGCCGCTGATCGCCGTTGCGCTGGCGAGCTCCGCTTTGCCGGGCGCGGCACAACTCACCGTGTTTGATCCCGTCAACCAACAGCAAAACCTGCTGTCGGCAACGCGCGCCCTGCAGCAGATCAACAACCAGGTACGCCAACTGCAGGCCGACGCCCAGATGCTCTCCCGCATGGACCAGAACCTGGCCCGGCTCAAGGGCTCCATCACCCCGGACCTGCAACGCACGCTCGACACGATCAATGGCCAGCTGCGCCAGGGCAATGCCATCGCGCTGAACCTCAAAGAAACGGAGGTGCATTATGCACGTCTGTTTCCGCACGCCTCCTCGAGCAACCTTTCGAGCGACGCCAGCCTGCGCGCGGCGGAGCAACGCTGGGAGGAGGAGTACGCCAGCCTGCAGCGCGCCGCGCGGCTGCAAGGCGCCATCGCTGATGGCCTCACCACCGACGGCCGCCTGCTCACCCAAGCCATGGACCGCTCGCGCGCCGCCAATGGCGCCTTGGAGGTGGCGCAGGCCGGCAACGAGTTGACGGGTCTCGGCATCAAGCAGGCGCTGTCCTTGCAAAGTCTGCTCGCCGCCCAGCAGCGCGCCGAGACCCTGAAGGCGGCGCGCGAGCTCGCCAACGAAGCCGAGGCCCGCCATCGCTTCAAAAGCTTCCTCGGCAGCGCCGCGATCGCAAGCGCCAAGCGCTAGGGGGACCGAGACTCACACGTCAAAACACGATCGGCGCGGCGATCGCCGCCGCGCCGCGGGAGGGGACTTTTGTCGCCACGGGGAAGAGCCATGGACGACCTCGCTATTATCGACCGGTTTACCGACACCTTCAGCCGCTACATCGATTCCGGCTTTGGCCTCATCGCCGGCGACGTTGCCTTCCTGACCAGCACGCTGGTCGGCATCGACATCACGCTCGCTGGCTTGTTCTGGGCACTCCTGGGTGAAGACCACGTCATCGCCCAGTTGATCCGCAAGGTCCTCTACGTCGGCTTCTTCGCCCTTGTGATCGGCAACTTCAAGAGCCTGGCCGACATCGTCTTTGCCTCCTTCGCCGGGCTTGGTCTCAAGGCCAGCGGTGGCACGCTGACCGCCGCCGATCTGATGCGGCCGGGCTTCGTGGCCGCAACCGGTTTTGCCGCGGCGCGGCCGCTGTTGGAGGCCGCCGGCGAGCTCGTCGGCATCACCGCCTTTTTTGCCAACTTTGTCACCATCTCCGTGCTGCTGCTGGCCTGGCTGATCGTGCTCATCGCCTTCTTCGTGATGTCGGTGCAGCTCTTCATCACCATCGTCGAATTCAAGCTGACCGTGCTGGCGGGCTTCGTGCTGTTCCCCTTTGCCCTGTTCGGCCACACGACCTTTCTGGCCGAACGCGTCTTGGGCAACGTCATATCCTCCGGGCTCAAGCTGATGGTGCTGGCGATCGTCGTCGGCATCGGCGCCTCGTTGTTCGGCACGCTGATCCGCCCCACCGGCGAAATCACGCTGACCCAGGCGGCGGCCACCATTCTGGCTGCCATCGCCGTGTTCGGTCTCGCCGTCTTCGTCCCCGCGCTGGCCGCCGGGCTCATCGCCGGGGCACCGCAGCTAGGCGCCGGGGCGGCCGTCGCCACTACGGCCGCCCTCGGCGGCACCGCCGTAGCCGGCGGTCTGTTGGCAACCAGCGCCGCCCGTCTCGGTGGTCGGGCCGCCGGCGGCACGCTGAAGGCCGCCGCCGCCATCACGGGCCGGCTCGGCGCGGCTCACGAGTCCGACGGTGCGCGCGGGATCGCGCGGACCGCGCTCAGCGCCCCGGCCTCGCGCGCGCTGACGGCGGTCACTGCCCCCGTGCGCGATGCCTACCGCGAGGGTGCCGCCCAAGGCTATCGCGACACGGCGCCGCCGAATGACGCCGGCGGCCCGCCCCTGCCGATGTCGCCGGGCGGTGCGCCACCCAACGCCCCACCAGCTTGGGCGCAAACCCTAGCGCGCCGGCAGCGCACCACCCAGTCGGCCTTGCTGGCGGCGCAGGCCGTGCGCGAGGGCGACCGTCCCGCCGGCGGCGCCGCGCCCGACCTCAAAGACAAGAGCTAGGCAAGAGGCCTCCCATGACCTTCAAGCGCGCGAGCTTGCGCTATGGCGACACGCCGGCGCCGGTCACGCCCTACCAAAAGGCGGCCCAGATCTGGGACGAGCGCATCGGCAGCGCCCGCGTGCAAGCCCACAACTGGCGCCTGATGGCCTTGGGTTCGCTGGCGCTTGCCCTGCTGTTGGGCACCATTTTGTCGTGGTTCGCCCGCTCGGGCGCGGCCACACCTTATATTGTCGAGGTCGACGCCCAGGGCAGCGCGCGCGCCGTCGGGCCGGCTATCGAGGCCTATAAGCCCAGCGATGCCCAGATCGCCTTTCATCTGGCGCGCTTCGTCGACCACGTGCGCTCGCTCTCGCTCGATCCCGTGGTCGTGCGCCAGAACTGGCTTAGGGCCTACGACGTCGTCACCGACCGCGCCGCGGTCAGCCTCAACGAATATGCACGCGAGAACGATCCCTTCCAGCGCATCGGCCGCGAGACCGTGGCCGTCGAGGTCGCAAGCGTGGTGCGCGCCTCCGAAAGCTCCTTCCAGGTGCGCTGGCTGGAGCGCCAATTCGACGCCGGCGCGCTCAAGGACACGCGCCGGCTG